>CAZMKB010000205.1:0-6775 GCA_964566685.1 uncultured Gemmatimonadota bacterium
GAATCCGTCCCGAACGGCCTCTTCCACCGAGGACCGTCTTCCGGCATCACGCCCCCCTGGATCCTGACCACGGGTATGGCCGTCACCTTTCGGGTAGCCTCGGCTCCGGGGCTTTCCCGCGAAAACATTTCAAACCTTTTCCCCTTTTTCAGCTGTATTCATAGCGGAGTTGGGAGGAGGGGGGGAGAGTACCATCCACAATCTCGCAACAGGAGAAAATCATGCGAGTTCCCGTGCTCCTGCTTGCAGCCGCCTCTCTGGCGCTCTGCGTCTCATCGCTGCAGGCAGCCACCATTCACGTTCCCGCCGACCAGCCGACGATCCAGACCGCCGTCAATGCCGCAGTGGACGGTGACTCCGTCCTGATCGCCGACGGCGTCTACACCGGAACCGGCAACCGCAACGTCGACTTTCTCGGGAAGGCCGTCGTCGTGCGTTCCGAGAGCGAAAACCCGTACCGATGCATCATCGACTGCCAGGCCGACTCGCTCCAGTGTCACCGGGGATTCAAGTTCGTCAGCGGCGAGGGGCCGGAGTCGGTGCTCGAGGGCGTGACCGTCAGGAACGGATACATGAATGCGCCGTTCCTCGGCGGCGGAGTCGCCTGCCAGGGAAGCGACCCCACCTTCATCAACTGCATCTTCCGGAACAACACGGCCTACGAGGGCGGGGGGATCGACAACACCTCGGGCTCCCACATCACGGTCATCGGATGCCGGTTCATCGGCAACTCGGCCGACGCGGGCGGCGGGATTGCGACCGCCTCCGGCTCCTCGGCCCTGGTGATCGGGTGCACGTTTCTGAACAACGAATCCCCCGCGCGCTACGGCGCAGGCCTGTCACTGGTCTGGGCCACCGGAACGGTGATCAACAGCACCTTCTGCGGCAACGCGGCTCCCCAGGGCGCAGCCATCGACTGCGGCTACGGCGGCATCCTGGACGCCTCGAACTGCATCGTGGCCTTCAACAGTGACGCAGAAGGCATCTTCGAGAACAACTTCGGCACCGCGACCCTCACGTACTGCGACATCTTCGGGAACGAGGGCGGCGACTGGGTCGGCGGCATCGCCGATCAGTACGGCATCAGCGGCAACATCTCCGTCGATCCGATGTTCGTTCTGCCCGAGATGGGCGACGTGAGGCTCCTCTGGCATTCCCCCTGCATCGACACAGGCGACCCGGCTTCCATCGACCCCGACGGGACATGCTCCGACATGGGAGCCTGCTGCTTCGACCAGAACGATCACCTCACGCTCTACCTGACCCCGGATGCGACAGGCGTGGCGCCGGGTGGAGAGCTGGGCGTGACCTACACGGCAATCAACCGCCAGGTCGGGCCGGAGCCGTTCTGGGCCCTGTCGACCGCGGCGCTTCCCGGCGGAGCCGTGGTCCCCGTCATGGGACCGGAGAGCTTCACCCTGTCGGCGGACGTCACGGTGCAGGTCCACAGGTCCTACCACATAACGGCTGCGGCACCTCCCGGCATGTATGATTTCTGGACGGGAATCGGGATGCCTCCCGCCGATCTCTACGACGAGGACCTCTTCGTGTTCAGCGTCGTCGACTGATCGCCGGGGGTGATCCCCCTGTACCTGCACCATCAGCCGGTCCTCTCCTGCGGGGGCCGGCTGTTTTCTGAAGCCGGACATTTTTCCGCCGTGACTCCCTGGCTGTACGTGCCGTGCGAGGGAGGCAATACCGTCTACGTGCTCGATCGTATGACAATGGAGATGGAGACGGTCATCGAGGCTGACGGAGCGCATGGAGCAGGCATGACGAGGCACGGCCGGTTTTCTACTCGACCAATCTGCCCGGCGGCGGTACGGACGGCCTGTACGTGATCGACACCATGACCAACACCCTCATCGGCTCTGTGGATACTCCGTACCCGGCGCAGCACAACATCGCTCTCCGGCCGAATTCGCACAAGCTGTTTCTCACGCACTCCGGAGCTGATTCCGACAAGGTGACCATCTACACCATGATGGGAAATGATCCCATCCCGGTCTATTCGACCGAGGTCACCGTCGGCTTCAATCCCTTCGGCCTGGATTTCGTTCCCTGATGGGGAAACGGTGTGACCGACAGCGGGCACTCGGGGCCCGGAAGTACGCCTGATCGCAGACCACACACACGAAGGGGCGCATCCCCGGCCGGTTGCCGCCGGCCGGGCGGTGCGCCCTCATATCCTGTTCATCCTACTCTTGTTTTCTTCCCTGCTCAACCGACTGCTCTTCGAGCAGGGAGTCCCGATGTTTGTCGATCAGGCGAGGTTTCCGCTCGGGGATTCCGGGCGCATCGGGATCATTCGTCCAGTCGAGATACAGGTGTGGACTGAGTTTCTCCTCGGAGACGCCGGCGAAGCGGAGAGAAGGGTACTTGAACTGGGGACCGTGTATCCAGCGTCCCCGCAGGTAATAGAACGCCCGCATCCCTGCCCGCCAGAGAAAGTCGGCTCGCCGTGAAACCACCGAGAAATCGTAGCTCTGCTTCCAGGCGGTGAGAATGAACTCCCACTGGAGCTGTGACAGCTCCCTCGACCCGAGTGGCCTCTCCGCAGCCGTACGGGTCTCTCTCAGCGGGGTGAAGATCGACGGTACATAGAAGATCTTGTGCTTCCTGAGCCGGTTCAGGAGATCGAGCGACTGCCTGATGTCGTCCTCCGTCTCATCCGGCAAGCCCACGATGAAGGTGTACACCGGGAACCAGTTGTTCTCGTTCAGAATTGTGGTTCCCTCAACGACGATCTCCTGCCAGTCCCTGATGTCGAAGGGGAGAGCCTTCCCAGGCATGTGCCGCCGGGCAAGGTGTACCGAGCCGGTCTCGATCCCGATGAGCGGAGCGAGGAAGGTTTTATCCGGATGAGTGGAGGCGGGGTTCTTCAGGACGTTCTTCGGGAGCAGGATCTTCGAAAGCTCCCTGATCAGGAGTGGATTCACCAGAGCCGGGGTGAGGGTGGCATGGGACAGTGGTACGTAGTCGATGCCCTGAACGGCGGTGACCCGTTCGTAGAAGCTCACCAGGGCGTCGGCGTTCGGCATGTAGAAGGGAGAACCGGCCCCGTAGATGAAAATGTCTTCGGAGCTGGGGAATGAAATCCTGCCGCCTTCCCCGGCGTTCGCCCGGACCGCTTCCACCAGTTCGTCAGCCGGAAGGGAGATCCGAGTCTCGAGCGTGGGGGAGCAGAAGGAGCACTGCCGGCCGCAACCGCGAGTCATCTCCACGACACCGTAGGTAGAACGCTTTTTCGGAACGATGATCTGTTCGAGGGTCGGCTCGGGCGCTCTCACGACCGGGGGGAGGGTTACCCCCTCGTCGGCTTTCCGGAAGAGGTCGAGGATAACGCTCTCGGCCCGACCGACGACCACGCAATCGACACCGAGCCTCTGGAGGTTCCCCGTCTTCTCAATCTGCCAGGATCCCGCCCCGCCGACGATCACCTTCGGCCGGTAGCGACCGAAGACCGGGTGAAGGAGCACCCGTTCCGTCTCGTACGCGTTGATCGGCCGGGCCGAGCTTCCGAAGATGTTGCTGTAAACGCCGGTGGAAAAGGCGGTCCCCATGGGATTGTGTGCACTCACGCCCACGGCGCGGGTGCGTGGTCCCACGAAACGGGCAAGCTGATCCGGGTAGCAGACCGCGACATCTTCCGGGGGGTAGTGCTCGAGGAGGAGCGCCTCCACGATACGGAGGCCATAGGGCATGATGCGCGCCGTGCCGTCCTGATTCAGCTCCTGCTGGAAATTCTTCCGGTAGAAAACCCGCGGTGCGAAGCGTGCCGGAACAGACGCGTAGACCATCTGCTTCCAGGGGCTGAACGCGTTCTCGGTGCTCTCCGTATCGGGAGCAGTCAGAACGAATCGCACTCCTCGGGGATGGTATTTCACTGTCATGATCGACATCCTTTGCCTCCTCGATAATACAAGGTCGGGTGCTTTCTGTCAATTCGAATGCCGCTGCTCCATGAGTGAAGAATGGAGAATGGAGAGCATCGATGTTCACTCTCCGCCGTGGGGAGGATCTGCCGAGAATGGGAGCCGGGCAGGGCATTTTCGCGGGTTTCCTTCGTCATTGACAAACGGCGGAAATCGTGTATATTATAACGGTAGCAATCGAAGGAATGTAGATCTTGTGCCGCGAGGTAGAGACGAACGTGCCTTGCGGCTTTTTCTATATCCCCGGTTCGCTGCGATCTCATGAAAGAGAGGAGGTGATGAAGAGTGGCGAAAGGCACAGTCAAATGGTTCAGTAACCAGAAAGGTTACGGTTTTATTACCACTGATGCGGGCACTGACGTATTCGTGCACCACAATGAAATTCAGGGCGATGGCTATAAGACGCTGGATGAGGGTCAGGCGGTCGAATTCGAAATTCAAAATGGTCAGAAAGGCGAGCAGGCCGTACGAGTAGTGAAGCTGTAATCCGAAATACCCGAAGGCCCGGTATCTGATGCCGGGCCTCATTTTTTCCCTCCTCGAAGAAGCCGCCTGCGAGGCGTTACACCCCCGGCCGGAAGCCGTGGAACATCAGGCTGACGCCGAGGCTGACCTCGAATCCGCTGTAATTGTTCTTTCCTCCGACGGGCTGTCTGAAGTCGGACATAATGTTGTAGGCCGCTATCGTTGAGAGCATCACGTACCTGCCCATGAGTATGTCCCCGCCCCCACCAACCTGGCCGCCGAAGGCACCCATCGCGCTCGTCGAGGTGCCGATCCCGATCCCGACCGATGTCTGCGAAACACCTCCGATGAACGTGTCCGCAGCAGCGCTGAGAAAGGGCCGGATGCCGGACCTTAGAGTCGAGGCCGGAAGGTATTTTCTGGCACCGACCATGATGGATGCGAGCCCCAGGGTTTGCGTCACGACACCTTCGTCGACGACCTCGTCGGCCAGGAGCAGGCCGACCGAGGTCTGGCGAACGTCCGTCATTACCACGTCGCCTGTGCCGGACATGTTGATGTGGCAGGAGCGATACTGGGCTCCTCCCGGTGTCTCCGTCGTGCTGTCGAGGGTCTCGTGGAACGCGAACTGATGAACTGATAGGCCTCGTTCAGGGTGACCTTGCCTTCGCCGGAGACGTCTGCCGCGCCCCGCATTCTCGAGATCAGGTAGTGGGTGAAGAAGGCCACTCCGACCACGTCCGATTCCTGCACCGCCTCGTCCGCCGAGCTCGAGGTGAGGAACGCGTAGCCCTCCATCTGCGAAGATTCGTCCACCAGAAACGCCTGGCGCCGCTCGCCGCCCTTCATTCGGGTGATCGCTTCCGAGGCGCACGCGTCGAGAACCGTGATCCTGACATCAGCCGGGATGGGGTCCATCATCCGGCGCAGAGAGCTGTACGAGAACTGTTCATTACCGAGGAGGAGTCCTTGCTCGTCGGCGTGGCAAAAAATGAGGTCGCCTCTTCCTTTGTTATACCTTTGTGCGGGGGCAGGTGTTTACGACCGCCGATCTCCGCTCTCAGATCAGGTCTCCCGCGAACTCTCCGGCGTTTCGCACGAAGATCGTCGTCCCGAATCCGCTCACCAGCCTGTTCATCTGGCGGGCGTAGGCCGATTCGGTGCCGGGTGCCGGATCCCCGAGGCCGAGGAACACGATGTCCGCCCCGCGGCTCGTGCGGTGCATCAACTCGGTGACGGTGCTCTCCGGCGGCTTCACGATGATGTCGGTGGCGGCGTCGATGCGCGTCTCCGGGATGAGCCTCGCCATGCCCTCGGCCATCGCCTCCCGGTCTTCCGCCCTCTCGACGATCGTCCGCAGGGTGATGCGGGCGTTTTCCCACTCCCTGTTGAGGGAGAGGAGGTAGGACAAAAGGAGCATCAGGTCGCCGTTCTGCTGTTTCCCCCGCCACCAGATGTCGATCCGTTTCCGATGCCCCGGCAAGCTCTGAAAATTCAGCCGCGCGATGACGGCGCTCTTTCCCACCTGCGAGGCCGCGCGCATGATCCGCAGCACCGACTCGAGGCGGCCCGGCTTCTCCGGCCAGCCGAACATGACGGTGTTTGCCCGGAGCCCCGCGATCCCCTTGGCCTGCACGATGTCGATGATGCTCTGCTCGAACTCGGGCACCACGAGGACCTCGCTGAAGGCGACCAGCCCTTCCCGCTCGGTGGCGGCGTCCATCTCCCGCTGCTTCGCCGTCGTATCCACGCTCTGTTGTCTGAGGTCGCCCGTCACGAGCTGGCAGACCGAGATCAGGCCGCGGTTCTGGTTGAACCAGCCGGCGAGCCGGATGAGCCCGATCCGCTTGTTGGGATCGCCGGAGAAGAGGAGGATCTGCGGCCGCCAGTTCCGGGGGTCGATCTTCTGCCGCCTGAGCTGTACCAGGGCGAAGCGCGACACGGCCACCCAGAACCCGGCCCGCACGTCTCCCCAGCGTCGCTGCAGCGAGCGTCGCCTGAGATAGAGGAAGATCCCGAGCTCGAGGACGATGGCCCCGATGCAGACCACGGGGCTGATGAGGAACATGACGGCCGCCGCGCCGAGCGAACCGGTGAGGGAGACGTACCAGGGGACGTTGATCGTCGGCCGGTAGGAAGGATCTCCCACCAGCTTCTCGACGGCGGCGCTGATGTTGATGGTGACGTAGAGGGTGAGAAAGAGGATCGAGACGAACTGGGCCACCGCGTTGAGTCCGCCCAGTGCGACGGCCGCCAGGGCGATCGCCCCGCTGATCCAGGTGGCGATGGTCGGCTGCCCCGTCTTCGAGAGGCGTGCGAGGAACGAGGGGGCGAGGCCGTCGCTGGCCAGGGCCTGCAGCACGCGGGGCCCGCCC
>CAZMKB010000206.1:0-6763 GCA_964566685.1 uncultured Gemmatimonadota bacterium
ACGGCTTCCACTACGAGCCGCGGAGCGAGTGGGTGGAACCCGTCGCCCGGTGGGCTCACGGAGAGCAGGGAGAGGAACCGGCGGAGTGACCGGTCTGGCGTCTGACGAGTCCTGACGCAATCCCTCTGTCTACCAGGAACTTCTGGCCTGCAGAAAATCCCCGGTTGGAATCCGAAGCGGCTTCCTGCGGGACCTCCCTCGAAGTGTACATGCCGGACGATGAGGTGCCCCGGTCAGAAAATACGCGATCGGCCGATTGACTTTTTCCCGGCTTGTGCTATACTAGAATCGAGATTCTTCCCCCCTTTCCACTGTACCATTTTTCCATCTGGAGGGCGTATGCGCCAGTGCGTCTCTTCACTCACCATCACCTTCCTCGGTGCTCTTTTCATCCCGTTCACCCTCACCGGAGAGCCGCAGAGCGGAGGAACCGGTTCTCCTCCTTTCCAGTCATCCGTCACAGGATATCAGAACAGCGGGCCGGTCGATCCCGAGCTCGCAGAGAGAATGAAGCACCTGGGGCTCATCGTCCCGGAGGAGGTGAAGGAGCGTTTCGAGATCCTGAACCGGCTGCCGCCGCCGCCGCTTCACAACACCCGCAGCCGCTTCGACTGGCGTGAGCTCGGCGGAGTAACACCGGTCAAGGACCAGGAGAACTGCGGCTCCTGCTGGGACTTCGCGGCGACAGCCGCATTCGAGTCGGCGGTTCTCATCAACGACGGTGTCGAGATGGATCTCTCGGAGCAGCAGGCCCTCTCCTGCAACTGGGGCGGCTCAGACTGCGACGGGGGCTGGATGGACAGGGCCTACGAGGTCTACATCGAGTACGGGGCCGTCGAGGAATCGTGCATGCCCTACGAAGCGGACGACGAGGTCCCCTGCTACCAGCCCGAGTGCCCGGTGGTGGTGATGCTCGACAGTGTGATCGACATCCAGAACAACATCAACGCCATCAAGAACGCCCTGCAGGAGGGGCCCGTCTCCACCACGTTCCAGGTCTATTCGGATTTCCACTGGGACTGCTACTGGCACGAGCCCGAAGAACAGGTCAACCACGCCGTCACGATCGTGGGCTGGGACGATGACATCTGCCGGACCGGAGGATGGATCATAAAGAACAGCTGGGGAATCATGTGGGGAGACCAGGGATATTTCTACCTGCCCTACCGCTCCTGCAACATCGGCTCGAACAGTCAGCTGCCTTTCTACGGAGGACCGCCCGCTCTCACCATCGATTTTCCCGAGGGGCTGCCGGATTTCATCGACCCCGACGGAAGTACGACGGTCCGGGTCGAAGTGAGCCCCGGAAGCTCGGACCCCGTACCGGACACCGGCGTACTCTCCTGCAACACGGGCACGGGCTGGCAGAGTTTTGCGATGGACGTGGTCTCGCCGAATGTGTACGACGCGGTCTTTCCGGCCATGGAGTGCGGGTCGGTGGTTTCCTTCTACTTCAGCGCCGAGGCGGAGGACGGCCGGGTGGTGACGGAACCGAGGCTCGCCCCGTCGAACAGTTTCAGGACCTACTGCTACGCACTACACACGCCGGTCTTCGAAGACGACTTCGAGACGGACAGTGGCTGGACCGTCGAGAACGAGTGCACCGATGGCGAGTGGGAGCGGGCCGTACCCGTGGGCGGAGACTATCGCGGTGCTCCGCGTGCTGACTACGACGGCTCCGGAACCTGCTTCCTGACCGACAACGAGTTCGGTGACTCCGACGTCGATTCCGGCTCGACCGCTCTCATCTCCCCGGTCTTCGACCTCTCGGGAGGTGACGCCCTCGTCTTCTCGGCGGTCTGGTTCACGAACAACTACGGGAGCTACCCTTACAGCGACTACCTCAGGCTCTGGGTGACGGCGAACGACGGCGAGGACTGGACTCTTGCAAAGACGTTCGGCGCGGTCTCACTGGACGGGTGGAACCGGTATTCGTTCCGGGTGGGGAAATACATCGATCCCACCGAGCTGGTGAGGATAAAGTTCGTCGCCGGCGACCACGGCGGCGACTCCGTCGTCGAGGCGGGCATCGACGCGGTAGAAGTGGTGATGGTCGGCTGTGAGGAGCTCCCCGGCGTTTCCGTCGTGATCGTCCCCGACGAACCGCCGGTGATCGTTCCCGCCGGAGGCTCGTTCCGGTTCACCGGGACGCTCACGAACAACCTAGCCGAGCCGACGACGACCGATTCCTGGATCATGGTCAGGATCCCCGGCTACGGCATGTACGGACCGGTCCTGCAGGTGAACGATCTGCCCTTCGCTGCCGGGCAGGAGCGGGTCATCCAGGGAATCCGCCAGCACATCCCGCGCGCCGCCCCGCCGGGGGATTACGACTACATCGCCTACTGCGGCGAGTTCCCGGGAAATCCGGCAGACTCCTCGTCCTTCGTGGTCACGGTCACAGCGGCGGAGGTGATCGGCGGGAGCGAAGACTGGCTCGTGGAGGATGATGAGAGCCGTTGATAAAGGTGATGTGCTCCTGGGCGGACGGGACATTAGAGCAGACCGGTCCGGAACTCAGGTTGTCTGTCTCTCCGGCCGGGGATGATGCGGGATATCATTTGCAAATCTGCTTTTGAAAGGATATAATTTAAAGAGAATCTGCCGTTTACAGTGAGGCGGCACGGGACAGAACACCGTTCGATGAGAGGGGAAGGGCTTCCTGAGTGCGGAGTCCTCTCCCAGGTGGAATCACCGGACCGAACCAGCGACGGGAGAACGATGCAGACGAGAAGATACCGGATACAGTTTCCGAAAACCGATGCACAGGATCTCGATCAGGATGAAGCGTACTTCTATCTTCAGGAAGACAGCGAAGAACGGAAGATCCGCTTCCACGACTACGACGAGATCTACAAGCTGCCGGGGCTCTACGAGCAGATCTTCTACGACCGCCTGAAGTGCACGTCGCCGGAGAAGATCGCCGCCATTCTGCAGTCAGCGGTGAATCAGTCGTCGCAGAATTTTACCGAGTTCCGGGTACTGGAGCTGGGGGCGGGAAACGGCATGGTGGGGGAAGAGCTCAAGAACCGCGGCGTCTCGCGCCTGGTCGGAGTCGACATCATCACTGAAGCATACGAAGCGGCCGTACGGGACAGGCCGGGCATCTACGATACATACTACGTCCAGGATTTCTGCGATCTCGACGCCGAGACGCGCGAAGAAATCGCTTCCTGGCAGCCGGACTGCCTGGTGACGGTCGCGGCCCTGGGCTTCGGCGACATTCCCGCGAAGGCTTTTCTCGAGGCGTTCAACATCATCAAGAGAGACGGTTGGGTAGCCTTCAACATCAAGAAAACCTTCTTCGACAATGCAGATCACACGGGCTTCTCGAAAATGATACGGGAACTCATTTTTTCCGACTATATGGACATCTACTGCATCGAACGCTACCGTCACCGGCTCTCCATCCAGGGCGAACCCCTCTACTACTTCGCCATCGCCGGCAGGAAAAACGACAATGTGCCGCCGGGATTTCTGGAGAAGAAGGAGATTCCGGCCTGAGGGCAGCGGACATCTCTCTCCCTATTTTCCCCTCATACGACACCTCGACCCGCTACGGCGTGCTGAACGGAGTGTCGATCTTCTTCTGACCTCTCGGTTGGTGGCGCGTGGTTGGTGGCAGGATTGTTTCACTGGATGACGGCGAAGCGGCCCAGGTGCCTCCGTCCGTCGGGTGTTTCGATGTGGTAGTAGTAGTTCCCCGAGGCCAGTGTGAGCCCCTCCCTCGTTCTCAGGTCGAAGTCCTCGGTTCCGGCTTCTGACGGCGTGTGCTTCAGCGTCCTCACCAGGACCCCGGCGATGGTGTAGATCCTGATGGTGCACTCGGGTGGCAGGTTCACGAACTGGATCTTCCTGCCGGCCGAGGCGGACTCGAACCCGACGTACCCCAGGTAGGGATTGGGGACGACCCTCACCTGAGAGAGGTCGACCTCTCCTTTCTCCTGCCCGCCGGCAGTCAGGTCGATACGGTACCGTGTCCCGGGGACCGGCGGCCTCGATGCCGGGATGGTGTCGCCGTCCCCGCTCACGTAGTAGTGGCGCTGCCGGAGCGTCCAGACGTCGCCGCCGGCGGGGAAGCGTTCCGGGCTGATAACAGCGATCGTCGTTCCCGAGACATAAATCCTGAACACTACGGGCTCTCCGATGAGAAACGCCCCTCCCGGCTGACCTCCGCTTGAACTGAAATCCCAGCCGATGCCGCGGTTCCACCTGTCCGGCTCGAGCGGTACCGACACCCGGTTTCCCGTGTCGTACACCTCGATCGTCATGGTGTCGGGAGCCCCCCTGCGCCAGGTCATGGTGATGTCGGTTCCCCGGGATGCCGCTTCTTCGAACTGGCCCGGGGGGATCTCGATGATGCCGAGCGATCCCGTGACATTGTTGCCGCAGGCGTCGACGGCGGTCAGAGCATGGAGGGGAGGAGCCCTGTGGGCCGCGCTGTGCGTGAAGAAGTCGAGCGAGAGCTCGTAGAGCGGGACCGTGGAGTCGGCGTCGTTGAAGACCGGAATGTGCGCGGTCGACAGCGTCGAGTCGTAAGTCATCCGGAAGGAAGAAAGGCCCTCCCCTCCCGTCGGGAGTACTGACCCGCCCGCATCCTCCACGTGGTACCGGGCGTCGGCGGTCAATGACGCCAGGTCCACGTCCATCGAATCGATGACCAGGGTGTGATGGGTGTCCTCGATCTCCTCGTGGAAGTGCGTCGAGACGGCGGCGGCCCGGAGGGCGTCGGTCGCCGCGGGAGGCTCCTCGAAGTGAAATTCATCCGGCGTGTCGTCTGGAATCGGGTCTCCCCGGCTGTCCACGTGGACGACCCTACCACCGGCTGCCACGAAGCTCGAGGCATCCGAGCGGGGGCTGGCGGAGTTCCCGCCCGTGAACGCGACGCCGTTTCTCCTGCTCACCGATGACACCGGCAGGTTCGCCGAGTTGTAGTCGTAGGACTCGAGGCAGTAATAGTAGGTGAACCCGTTCACGAGGGGCACCTCTTCGGTGCCCCGGTCGACATAGGAGAACCGGAGACCGGGATGCTCGAAGGGTTCCAGACGGCGTCCGCGAAGACGATCCCCAGGACCAGCCGGTGGGTCTCGCCGGGCCGCATGCGCGAGGGGCCGGACGAGAACATGAACCGGATGCTCGTTGCATCAGTTGATTCAATGCATTCGTCCGGCGGGTCGCAGGTCATGGCCCGGTACCCTTCCTGATCGGATCGTGGATCGGTTCTTATTCCCACTGGAGAATTGAATATCATAGTGTAGTGGACCAGACCCTGCTCGTCCACCTCGTCCGGCTGGTCGTCGGGGGTGCCGTCGCCGTCGTCGTCGACGCCGTCGAATTCGTGTCCGCGTTCTCTTGACATCCGGGGAAAACTCTGGTACAGTATTGATAGCCCGAATTATAGTGTCCACGCCCGCTGGACGGGGAAATCCTCGGGGAGGTGTGCCATGAAACAGCTCATCGTCAGTGCCCTGGTGACCGCCGCCCTCGTATTCACGGCGGGCGCCGGCACATCCGCGGCTTGGACGCTCATCGGCCGGACGGCGGCCGCGGGCGCAGGCGGCGCCGTGCCCTCGGGGGTCATCGTCGAGTACCATGACGTGAACAGCATCAGCCTTTCGGTCACCAACAGGGGCCCCATCGGCCACATCCCGCCCACCGGAGGCGAGGGAGGGTTCTGGCCCGGCGGGTCACCCAACAACTACGTCTTCGGAACCGGGCTCTGGATCGGGGCTCTGGCGGACATCGACGGAGACCAGGTGACCGACACCCTCTTCCTCCAGGCCTATGATCCTCTGAGCGCCGGGACCGAGTTCCAGGAGGGCCGCTACGGGCAGCCGCCGGACGATCCGCTCGCCACCGTCTTCGACAGCACCGAACCGGCCGACCTCGGGAACTGGCCGCCCGAGTTCAGCACGCCGGAGGGAGACCCGATCGTCCTCTCCGACCAGGACCTCGTGACCATCTACCAGAGCGTCGACGGACAGTCGTTCTTCGGCACGGAAAATCCTCCCATCGAGGTCAGGCAGCGGACCCTCGCCTTCACCTCCGGTCTGCTGGGCCAGGTCATCTACTGCATCTTCGACATCGAGAACATCTCGGGCGAGGTCCCCGAAATGGATCCGCTGACGCTCGAGGAGGCCTGGATCGGCTACGACTCGGACATGGACCTGGGCGACATGTTCGACGATGACCGCACCAGCTTCATCGACTGGTGGGTGACGCCGGAAGGTGACACCCTGCCGGTCATGACGGCTTTCGCCTGGGACGAGGATTTCGACGAAGCCAACTTCATCGGCGATCCCGGCTTCGTGGGCATCGCCTATATCCAGAGCCCGGGCAACTTCGTCGACGGCGTCGACAACGACCGTGACGGCATCATCGACGAGTCCCCTTTCAATGGAATCGACGAGGACGGCGACGGCACGCCCGACGACCAGCCCGACGAAGTGGATCAGATCGGTCTCGAGACCTTCTCCTATCACAACAACCCGTCCATAGGCGGTCCGAGGGACGACCCCCAGAGCGACTCCGAGGGCTACCGGATCATGACCTGCACCCCACCCGGTGAGTGCGTCGAGACGACGACGGCCACTGACGTCAGGTTCCTGATGGCATCGGGGCCCTTCACCATGGAACCGGGCCAGGTCTACCGCATCGTGGTGGCCTTCGTCTTCGCGCACGCGGTGGGTGATCCCGATCACCTCGACGTCACCGGCGACCCGCCGCGGCCCGACCCGAACGATCCGGTGCTCGCCGAGCTCAT
>CAZMKB010000207.1:0-6713 GCA_964566685.1 uncultured Gemmatimonadota bacterium
CGTCGCCACCGAGCAGTTCCCTCACGTCTACCCGCACTGCTGGCGCACCGGGGTCGAGCTCGTGTTCCGCCTGGTAGAGGAGTGGTACATCAATATGGACTGGCGGGACGAGATCGCCGGGATCGTCGACGACATCCGCTGGATCCCGTCCTGGGGGCGGGACCGGGAGCTCGAGTGGCTCGAGAACATGCACGACTGGATGATATCGAAGAAGAGATTCTGGGGCCTGGCCCTGCCGATCTGGGTGTGCGGGAAATGCGGGACCTTCGACGTCGTCGGCAGCCGGGAGGAGCTCCGGGAACGGGCGGTCGAAGGATGGGACCGGTTCGAAGGCCACTCGCCGCACCGCCCGTGGATCGACGAGGTGAAGATCTCCTGCCCCGACTGCGGGGGAAAGGCGCGCCGGGTCCCCGACGTCGGCAACCCCTGGCTCGACGCGGGGATCGTGCCGTACTCCACGGTGAAGTACAACACCGACCGGGAGTACTGGTCGAAGTGGATCCCGGCCGACCTGGTGCTGGAGTGCTTCCCCGGCCAGTTCCGGAACTGGTTCTACAGCCTCCTCGCGCTCAGCACCATGATGGAGGGGATCGCGCCGTTCAGGACGCTCAAGGGCTACGCCCTCATGCGGGACGAGCACGGCGAGGAGATGCACAAGTCCGCCGGGAACGCGATCTGGTTCGACGACGCGGCGGAGGAAGCGGGTACCGACGTGATGCGCTGGCTCTTCGTGCGGCACGAGCCGACGACGAACCTCAACTTCGGATACGGCGTGCTCCGCCAGATAAGAGGCAAGTTCATCAACACGCTCTGGAACACCTACGGCTTCTACATCAATTACGCCCGGATCCTCGGTTTCGTGCCCGGCGGGGAACCGACGCCGTTCGGGGAACGCCCCGACTTCGACCGCTGGATCATCACCGAGCTCCAGCGGACCGTTTCGCGCTGCCGGGAAGGGTTCGAAGACTACGATGTGCGGACGGCGGCGATTGCGATCGAGGAGTTCATGGAGCACCTCTCGAACTGGTACGTGCGGCACAACCGGCGCCGGTTCTGGCTGTCCCTCGACGACCCGGACGGCGTATCCGCCTTCGAGACGCTGTTCGAATGCCTGGAGACAGTGATCCGGCTGGCGGCCCCCATGATACCATTCATCACCGAGGAAATGTACCAGAACATGGTCAAGTCGGTGAGCGACGGCGCACCGGAGAGCATCCACCACACCGTCTATCCCCTGAGCGACGACACGCGCGTGGACCGGGAGGTGTCCGAGGAGATGCACGCCGTGATCCGGCTCTACAGCCTCGCCCTGTCGGCGCGCGAATCGATGAAGATCAAGGTGCGCCAGCCTCTCCGGAGCCTCGAGGTCAGCCCGGCCGACGAGGTAGAAGCCCGGGCGGTACGACGGTTCTCGGACATGCTCAGGGAGAATCTCAACGTCAAGGAGCTCGACATTCTCGACATCACCGCCGAGAGCCCCCTCGGCTGCGACGTCAGGCCGAACTTCAAGACCCTGGGACCCCGGGTGGGAAAGAGGATGAAGGACGTCGCGGCGGCCATCGAGAGCGGGAAGAAACGGCTCGTCGAGGAATTCGGAGGGGGCGCGGATGAGGTGACGCTCTCCGTCGACGGGATGGACATCACGTTCGAGAAAGGCGACCTCCAGTTCCAGGAGATCCAGCCGGAAGGCCGGGTTGTCGCCGAAGAGGGACAGACGTGGGTCTCCTTCGACATCACCCTCACCGATGAGCTGCGGCAGGAGGGCCTTATGAGGGATCTCCTGCGCCAGCTCCAGGTCCTGAGGAAGGAAGAGGGTCTCGAGATCGAGGACCGCATCACCCTCCGCTGGGACACCGGCTCCCCGACCCTGGAAACCGTCTTCTCACGGTTCGGAGACTTCCTGGCCGACGAGCTCCTCATCACCGACATGTCCCGCAGCGAGGATCTCGAAGAAGGCAGAACGGTGACGGCCGGCGGCGAAACCGTCCGGGTCAGCATCGCGAAAGCCGGGACTTGAGTGCCCATCGCCCCTCACTTTCGCGCTTCCACATGGCTTACCGATAAAAACAAACCTCCTGCTCGAAATCGCATGAAGAACCCGGGCCAGAAAAATCCTCCGGGTTCGTGCAACCTTTTCCGGCCCTCGTGTCACTCACTGAATAGAACGAACTGGAAGCACGGGTCCGGAGCTTTTCCGTCTCCGCGGAGAAAATCGACAGAAACGGCGGTCCGCCCGCCGTTTCACCACTCGCTGCCCGATGGGTACCGGGAGATCATCGTCCTGCACGACATCGAGGGGTACACGCACGAGGAGATAGCCGGTTTTCTCGGCATCGACCGCGGAACTTCCAGGAGTCAGCTGTCACGGGCGCGGAAAGCGGTCCGGGCGATGCTGACGGCATCCTACAGGGAAACGATATGAACGAAGAAGACAGAAACGACCTGAGCAGAGAAGAAAGAGAAGCGCTGCGTTCACTCTCCGAGATCCGCTACCACCCCGGCGTCAACGAGGATCGCATCGTGAAGGCACTGAGGAAGAAGGGCCTCGTCGGTCCTGCCCGGAGCAGGTTTTCGAAGCTCTTCGTGAAGGCGGTCGCCGCGGCCGCCGTTCTCGCGGGGACGTTCCTGCTGGGAGTTCAGTACGGAAGCCGCCCGGCCGGCCAGCAGACCCCGGTGGTGACGCCCATCCACGAGTTCCGTTCCTCCGGCGGGGACGTCCTGGTGACCCGCGGCGAGGTCGTCGGTACCGGGGACCCCACCGTCCTGGACGAGTATCGTGACGAACCGGACCGGCCCGGCGACGGCGGGGCGATCTACGCCACGTACCTGGACAACTGAGAAGTCGCGGTCATCGCGAGGGTCACTCCTGTAGTCTCCGGTCGGTCCCCGGGTCGAGGAACGCCTCCACGGTTCGTTTCTTCGCGCTCTCACGATGGACGACGATGGAGAATTTCCGTTCGATGGAGAGGCCCTCGACCTCGACGGTCTCGAGAGCGCTGTCCCTGACGGCGAGCACCGAGAGGAACGAGACACCGATCCCCGCTCCGACACACTGTTTCACCGCTTCGGTCCCCGACACCTGGATTACGGTGTCGAGCTCCGAAACACCCCGGTCTCGCAGCGCAGCGTCCACCGCGGCGCGCGTCCCCGATCCCTGTTCGCGTTCGACGAACCGCTCCTTCAGAACCTCCTCCAGCGTCACCGTCTCCCGCCCCGACCAGGGATGACCGGGCGGAATCACGAGAGAGATGGTGTCACGCACGAGTTCGACGTAGTGCAGCGACCGCTCGTCCATCCTCCTGCCCACGACTCCGACATCGAGCGAGCGATCGAGCACCCTCCCGATGACGTCGCGGCTGTTCGAGACGCTGAGCGAGACGCTCACTCCGGGATAGCGCTCGACATAGCGTTTCAGCAATCCGGGCAGGATGTAGGTCGCCGGGATCGTGCTGGCGCCGACCGCCAGGCTTCCGTGGACGACGTTCCGCAGGTCGAGTATCTCCTCCACCGACTCGTCGACGAGGTCGAGGATCTTCCTGGCGTAGCGGTAGAGGACCCGTCCGCTCTCGGTGGGGATCACTTCCCCGGGCCGCCGTTCGAGGAGCTCTCCGCCGTATTCTTCCTCGAGGTGAGCAATCTGAACGCTGATGGTGGACTGCGCCCGGTGCATGAGCTTCCCGGCTTCCGTGAAACGGCGGGTCTCGACGACCGCGCAGAAGGAGCGGAGCTGACTCAGATCCATCGATGCCTCCCTGGTGAGATTCCTGCCGACGAGGCAGTTTCGCTCCGCTCTCCTCGTCCGGACCCCTCTCCGGGGCGATGTTTCCCGGCCGGGACGAAATTTCGGCTCGATTCCTGAGCGGCCGGGAAGGACGAAGCGACTTCATCGGATTACCTCATGAACCGCACGGTTACATATTAATATTATTAATGCTTATTATCAACGAAACCGATTGACATGGCCGCCCGGCCGATGTACTTTGATGATCCGGCTCAGACGGCACATCTCACGAGGAGGAATCGATGAAACGACAGGCGCTTACGACCGTGCTTCTCGCTGCGGGCATCTTCCTGATGCCCGGTGGTTTCGTTTCTCCACCCCGGTCCGGCGCGGGAACCCCTCCCGAAGAACCGTCCGCGGGCTCCTCCCTCGCCTCGTTCGAATCGCTCGAAGGAACGCTTCGCATCGCCGGTGGAACCGCCCACCTCGGCGTCATGGAGGAGGCGAAAAAACGCATCATGCAGGTGAATCCGGACATCCGGATCATGGTGGAGGGAGGCGGCTCGGGAGTGGGAGTCAAGAAGGTCGGCGAAGGGCTGGTGGACATCGGCAACACCGGGAGGGCCGTGAGCGAGGAGGAGCGTGCGCGGTACGGCCTGCAGTCGTTCGCCTTCGCGGTCGACGGGGTGGCGGTGGTGGTCCATCCCGGCAATCCTGTGCGCGCTCTGTCGATCGACCAGGTCCGGGGCATCTTTTCGGGAAGGATCTCGAACTGGAAGGACGTCGGAGGGGAGGACGGGACCATCAACCTCTACAACCGTGACAGGGAGAGCGGAACGAGGAAGGTGTTCTGGAAGAAGTGCCTCGACTCGGGGGACATGACCGAGAATGCGAACTTCGTGAAGTCGAACGGCGCCATGAAAACCACCATCTCGAACGATCCCGCCGGCATCGGATACCTCAGCATCGGATACGTGGATGAGAGCGTGGCGGCCGTCACCCTCGACGGTGTCGAGCCGACGCAGGAGAATGCCCGGGAGGGGACCTACCGGGTCACGAGAAAACTGTACATGAACACGAAAGGCGAGCCCTCCGGAATCACGAAGGCGTTCATCGACTACATCATGACCCCCGAAAGGGCCGGGATCGTCGAATCGAAAGGATACATTCCGATCAGCGAATAGCTCCGTGACGATGGGGAATCATCTCTTTGTTCGAAGTGTCGAAGCCTCCTTCCGGCTGGCGGCGGTGCTCTCCGCCACCGTCATCGTCGGAGTCCTGACATTTCTGGTCTATTTCAGCTCCCCGCTCTTCACCCTCGACGGCCTGGCCGGGCTCTTCAGCTGGGAGTGGCTCCCGCACGAAGAGGGCTTCGGCATTCTCCCCATGGTGACCGGGTCTCTCCTCCTCTCCGTCCTCGCCCTGACGATCGCGTTCCCGGCCGCCGTCGGGATCTGCGTCTTCGCCGAAGGGATCGGTCCCGGCCCGCTAGGACGGTTTCTCATCAGGCTCGTCCACTTCATGACCAGCATCCCCACCGTGGTCTACGCGTTCGTCTCGGCCGTGGTGCTGGTGCCCTTTACCCGCGGCTTCTTCGGATACGGGAGCGGTTACTCGCTTCTGACGGCAACACTCGTCCTGGGAGTACTGATCCTGCCGACGATCGTGCTCCTCATCGAGGCACACTGGAGGGGGATCGTGCCGCGGCTGCTCCTCACGGGCTCCTCCCTGGGGCTCACTCCACGGCAGATTCTCTTCCGGGTCGTCATCCCGGTATCGAGGAGCGGCCTCGCTGTGGCAGCCGTTCTCGGGTTCGGCCGGGCGATCGGCGACACCCTCATCTCGCTCATGCTGGCCGGCAACGCCCCCATCGTGCCGGAGACCATGCTCGACCCGATCCGCACGCTCACAGCCCACATCGCCTTCGGGCTCGAAGCCGACACGACGAGCCCCGCCTATTACTCGGTCTTCGCGAGCGGTCTCCTGCTCGTGCTCATAACGAGCGCAATAAATCTGGCCGTGAGCCGGATGAGTGCACCGGATGCACGGGGAGCACAGTGATGAGAGCACTTCCGGAGAGGATCGGCGCCGCATTCTCGTGGCTCGTCAGCGGGGCGCTCATCGCCGCCGTCACGGCTCTCGTCGGGTACCTCGTGGTCCGGGGAGCGAAGACCCTCGGACCCGGCCTCTTCTTCGGGGAGGCGGACTGGCTCGAGGCCGTCACCGGGCGGGCCTTCGTGTTCGACGGCATCTGGCCCGCCCTGGCCGGAACGCTTCTCCTGGTGCTGATCTCATCGCTGATCGCGATACCCGTCGGGGTGTCGGCGGGCATATTCCTCTCAGAGTACGCGGGGCCGCGGTGGCGGAGGGCGATCGGGTTCTGTGCCGATCTCCTCGCCGGGGTCCCCTCGATCGTCATGGGGCTCTTCGGCTTCACACTCATCCTCTTCCTGCGCCGCACGTTCGTCCCCGGAGCGAACACCTGCCTGCTGCTCGCATCGTTCTGCCTGGCGCTCCTGGTCCTCCCGTACCTCATCAGGACCACGTCGAACGCCCTGTCCGGCCTGCCCGAAGACGTGAGGCTCGTCGGGCACTCGCTGGGCCTCAACAGGCTCCAGAACACGATCTGGATCCTCCTCCCGTCTGCCGGACGCGGGATCCTCAGCGGGATCGTCCTGGCGATCGGGCGGGCGGCCGAGGACGCGGCGGTGATCATGCTGACCGGCGCCGTCATGAGCGCCGGGCTCCCCGGTGATCTCACCGCGCCGTTCGAAGCCCTCCCGTTCAGGATCTACTACGTCTCGTCGGAATATCGAAACGTTGTGGAGCTCGACAGGGCATTCGGCTGCGCGCTCGTGCTCCTGATGATGACGGCGGGGCTCTTTTTGATCGCGTTCCGGCTGAGGTCGAGTCTCGAGCGAAGGTGGCGGTCATGATAGAGCTCAGGAAGCTCTCCGTGTCGTTCAACGGACGCCGGGTGCTCTCGGACCTC
>CAZMKB010000208.1:0-6709 GCA_964566685.1 uncultured Gemmatimonadota bacterium
ATCGGGGAGGTGGTCCCCGGCGTGTTTCTCATGGTGGTGGCGCTGCCGGTCATGTTCCTCGTCGGGGCGTTCTTCTGGCGCTTCGCCCCGCTCGCCTTTCGAAACAGGTTCAAACCCGGTATCGAGATGATGCTTCTCATACCCCTCATCGTGGCCGGAGTCTGGCTCTGCCTCTCACTCAGCGGCTGGGCCGAGACGCTTTTCTTCGACGGAAACTTCACCCAATGGGCATACAACACATTCGATTTCAACTACGATCAGAGAAACGCCCTGATCGTCGGCTTCGCGATGGGTTTCGCCGTGATCCCCATCATCTATACCATATCGGAAGACGCCATGTCGAACGTGCCGCAGCACCTGATATCGGGATCGCTGGCGCTCGGCGCCACCCGCTGGCAGACGGCGGTGCGGGTGGTCATCCCGACGGCGGCCGCAGGCATCTTCTCCGCCATCATGATCGGCTTCGGGCGGGCCGTGGGAGAGACCATGATCGTTCTCATGGCCACGGGGAACACTCCCATCATGGACTGGAACATCTTCAACGGATTCAGGACACTCTCGGCGAACATCGCTGTGGAGATTCCGGAAGCTCCGCGCGGCGGCACACTCTACCGGCTCCTGTTTCTCACTGCTCTGCTCCTCTTCGTCATCACGTTCCTGGTGAATACCGGAGCGGAGATCGTGAGACAGCGCGTCAGGGAGAAGTATCAGAAGCTATGACGCGGGCTGTTCATATGATTTCGAGCGGAAGGTTCATCTTCATCGACAGGCCAGACGGCACGAGAGTTCTCCGGGCGGCGGGAAGACGGGAAGGACGACCACGATGAAACGGTACTGGAAAAGCGGCGATCCTTTCATCTGGCTCACGGGCGGTGCCCTGGCGTTCAGCCTCCTCATGATCGTCGGGCTCATCACCCTGATCCTGGCAAAGGGGCTCGGCCAGTTCTGGCCGTCGGATGTCCATGAGTTCACGCTCGAGAACGGCAACAGGCTCCTCGGCGAGAAGTGGGGGGAGGAGGAGATTCCCCGGCCTGATGCTCCCGAGGGGCATGAGGAGCTCACGCGGATCCGCCTGAAGATCGGCAACCGCGACCTCTACTCGCTCGATTTCAGGTGGGTCGATGAAGAAGACATCGTGTCCCGTGAAAAACCGCCCGATGCCATCGTCCTGGAGCGGCGGGAGTGGGGGAACTTCTACGGTTACTTCGAGGCTCTCGAGGTGGACGGCCGGGTCGTGGAAACCGATCTCGAGGAAGCGCTGCCGGAGATTCGCGGGTACCAAGAACAGATGGAGGTTCTCAGGGAGAAGATCGAGGAGCTGGAGGAGGACGAGATCGGGGAAATCAACTACAAAATGGAAAACCTCCGTCTCGACATCCGGGAAGTGAAGATGGAGGCCGACACCACGGACGCTTCCGTGAGGGCGAAGATCTACGAGATGCGTCGGGAGATCGAGGAGCTCCAGGAGGAATATCTGGAGAAGGAGGCCCGCCTGGCCGGGCTCTACGAGGAATCGAGGAGGTATGTCGTCGCGATGGAGAGCGTCGACGGGCGGGAAGAGGATGTCAGGATCTTCGACATCGTCCGCCTCTATCGTCCGAATCGGATGGGCGTCTTCGACAAATCGATCTTCTACATCGGCAAGGTGTGGGAGTTCGTCTCCGGCGATCCCCGGGAGTCGAACACCGAGGGCGGTGTCTTCCCGGCCATCTTCGGAACCGTCCTCCTCGTCATCATCATGAGCATCGCCGTCGTACCGCTCGGCGTCCTGGCGGCCATCTACCTCCGGGAGTACGCGAAGCAGGGGCCGTGGGTGCGGGCCATCAGGATCGCCGTGAACAACCTGGCAGGAGTACCTTCGATCGTCTACGGCGTCTTCGGACTGGGTTTTTTCATCTATGCCATCGGGGGGACCATCGACAGCATCTTCTTCCCCGAGGCTCTGCCCACACCGACCTACGGCACCGGCGGAATCCTGTGGGCCTCCCTGACGCTGGCGCTCCTGACGGTCCCCGTCGTCATCGTCGCCACCGAAGAGGGGCTGGCGGCGGTGCCCCAGGAGATCCGGGAGGGATCCATGGCCCTGGCCGCGACGAAGTTCGAAACGCTCTGGAGGATCGTCGTCCCGGGAGCGCTGCCCGGCATCATGACCGGTCTCATCCTGGCCATCGCCCGGGCCGCCGGGGAGGTGGCGCCGCTCATGATCACCGGGGTCGTCAAGATCGCCCCGGCCCTCCCGGTCGACGGCTATTTCCCCTACCTGCACCCGGAGCGGAAGTTCATGCATCTCGGTTTTCACATCTACGACGTGGGATTCCAGTCCCCGAACGTCGAAGCGGCGATTCCGATGGTCTACTCCACGACGCTGCTCCTGCTGCTGATCGTCATGCTCCTGAACATCGTGGCGATCGCCGTGCGTAATCGATTGAGAAGGCGTTTGTCTTACTCCGTGTTCTGAGGGGTGGAACAGAGAATGGGATCCGGCATATGAAAAATCAGGCGCAGAAGATGTCAGAGGAGAGTGTGATGGAAGCCCGACCAGACGCCCACGGTGACGAGGGGCAGGGGAAAAAGTCAGCGACACTCTACAGGTTCGAAAATCCGGCCGTGGAGATCGAGAGGCTCTATTTCAGCTACGGTGAAGGGTGGGCTCTCGAGAACATCGAGCTCCAGGTTCCACGCCAGCAGGTGACAGCCTTCATCGGTCCTTCGGGCTGCGGCAAGAGCACCCTCCTCCGGTGCCTCAACAGGCTGAACGACCTCATCGACGGAGCCAAGCTCGAGGGAACGATCCGGGTTCACGGACAGGACATCTACGATCCGAACCTGGACGTCACGGATCTCCGCAAGATGGTCGGCATGGTGTTCCAGAAATCGAATCCCTTCCCCAAGTCGATCTACGAGAACATCGCCTACGGCCCGCGAATTCTCGGAATCAAGAAAAAGCAGGTCCTCGACGACATCGTCGAGCGGACCCTGAAAGCGGCGGCGCTCTGGGAAGAGGTCAAGGACCGCCTCGACGAGACGGCGCTGGGTCTTTCGGGAGGACAGCAGCAGCGCCTCTGCATCGCCCGCACTATCGCCATCGAGCCCGAGGTCATCCTCATGGACGAGCCCTGCTCCGCCCTCGACCCCATCGCCACGGCCAAGATCGAGGAGCTGATTCTCGACCTCAAGAAGGACTTCACCATCGTCATCGTGACGCACAACATGCAGCAGGCCGCGCGAATATCTGACTACACCGCGTACCTCTGGCTCGGTAAGATGATCGAGTTCGATGTCACCGACAAAATCTTCACCAACCCGAGCGAGAAGCTGACGGAGGACTACATCACCGGACGGTTCGGCTGATGCCGTTTGCGCGGCTCCGGCCGGGAAATCGATCAATCATCAAGGATGTGAGCATGGAACAACCGCTTCATATCGAACTGAGTGAGCTCAAGCAGAGCCTGCTCGAGATGGCTGGCCTCGTCGAAGTGTCTATCAGAAAATCGATCCGCTCGCTGACCGAACGGGACAGCCGTCTGGCTCAGGAAGTGATCGACGAGGATATCGAGATCGACCGGCTGGAAGTGGCCATAGAGAATCACGCCGTCACGATCCTGGCCAGGCACCAGCCGGTGGCGATTGACCTCAGGGGAATAGTTGCCGTCATCAAGATGAACAGCGACCTCGAGCGCATGGGCGACCATGCGGTCAACATCGCCGAGCGGTCCCTGCAGCTGATCAACCTGCCGCTCCTGAAGCCGCTCATCGACATCCCCCGCATGGCGGGCATCGCCCAGAGCATGGTCAAGGATTCACTGGATGCCTTCGTCGGGGGAGACGTCGACATGGCGAAGGCCGTGTGCGAGCGCGACGACGAGGTGGACAGCCTGGAACAGCAGGTCAACCGTGAGCTTCTGACATACGCCATCGAGGAGCCGAAGAACCTTTCCCGGGCTCTCGACCTCTCGATGATCGCCAAGAACCTCGAACGGATTGCCGACCTTTCCACGAACATCTGTGAAGACGTCATCTTCATGGTGGAAGCGAAGGTAGTCAAGCACCAGTACCGGATGTCGCAACGGGAGACGGGAAACAAGGAGTAGAAACACCGGCAGGAGCATTTAGCCCGAATTCTAATAACTCGGGCTAGCTGAGAGGATTTTGAATCTACCGTGTCTCGGGAAGCGAACTCCTGATCCTCCACCGGCAGGGGGTACCCTCCTTCCCTCTGTCGTCCCTCAGGCGGCAGGGGGCACCCTCCCCCCTGCCGGCTTTTTTTGGTGCCATGCGTGCGGCATGTTCTGAGCCGGCCCGGCAGTGTCCAGCGGGGCGGACCCAGCTCTGCACGAGGCTCATCGACAGGCTGCATGAGAGCGTCATCCCGCCTTCCCGTACCGGGTTTCCGGGAGTGTCCGGCCGACGGGCGTTTGTTGACAAGGAGTCCGTCCGCATACTATAATCACAGGACGCGCGAGAGGTGACAGACGGATGGCTCTGTTCGGAAACATCACGAGAAGGGGATTCGAGCTCTGGGACAGGCTCGAAACGGGGCCGATTCCCTTCCGGACCTTCCTGGTGCTCTTCGCCGGTGTGGTGACGCTCAGAAACCTCATGGAGTCGTTCACGAGCACCGGCTACGTCGAACAGTCCGCCACCTACAGCCTCCACTATCCGCTGGCGTTCGTCATCGCCTTCCTCATGCTGACCGTCCTCCTTTCTCTCTGCTCCGGGGAGTCGATCGTCCGCGTCTCCCGGCTGATGCTCTACCTCTGGCTCCTGATCCTGCTCCCCCCGCTCGTCGACCTGTTTCACGCCTCGTTCCAGGCGGGAGAAAGGCAGGCCATCGGCTGGCTGTCGCACGAGCCGGGAACGTTCTGGCGGACCTTCGCCGGCTTCTACAATCCCGCCGTGCAGCTGGGGGGGGCAACCGCCGGCATCAGACTGCAGAGCTTCCTGTCCTGCGTCCTCGCCGCCGTGTACGTGTACGTGAAGTCGAAGAGCATTCTCCGGACCGCCGTCACGCCGCTGGTCATCGCCTTCTTCTCCTACTGCTTCTTCTCGCTCCCGGCGCTCTTCGTGGCGGCAAGCGCGGTGCTGAGCCCGGATGTCACAAACACATACACGATGGTCTTTTACGATGGCAACTTCATGCGGAACATCACACAGCGGGCGGCGACGTCGATGGCAGTCTACCAGCTCATCCTGGCGCTCCTCCTCTTCGCCTTCTGGCTGGCTCTCTCCGACCGGCGGAGTCTCCGGAACCTCTTTTCTTCGCTCGAGTGGCCGACGCTCGGGGTCGCGGTGCTCATGGCGGGTGCGGGCCTGGTCCTGGGCTGGTGGATGTTTCTGCCGGTGGCAGGGGCCGGCGAGCTCCTCGGCAACCACCGCGATCTCCCGGCGCTCGTCTGCATCGCCGCGGCTCTTTTCGGTACGGTGCTCTTCCGGCGGTCGCTCGCGGGACTGTTCCCGGCGGAGGGAGGCCCCGCCAGCGGGAACGTGCAGCCGTACGACCCGGGTGACATGCTGGTCGTCTCGCTCCTTCTCGCCGTCCCGTTCGCGGGGGTGGTCAGCTACCCGGTGCTCGTCTGGACCGCTGCCATTCTCCTCCTCGAGACGATCCGGCGCGTGCCGCCGTTTCGGGCCGGAACAGTTCCGGTGGCCGGGGGCGCGGTCCTCGGGGGGCTGGCGCTCGCCGCCTTCCTCGCCGGCTTCAGCCTCTTCACCGGGAACCTGGCACCGTCGCTCGTTCCGGGGCGCGTCGTACTCGCCGTCTTCGCGGCGTTTTTCACGGCAGGACTGGCAGGCTCCTCCGGCCGCGGGGGCGAGGGGGACAGGCGTCCCGCGGTGGCGGTGATCACCACCGCCTTGGCTTTCATCGTGGCAGGCATCCTTCTGCCCGGGACCGCGGTCCTCGCCGGTCTCGGCCTGGCGGCCGTGCTCTTCGCGGCGTTGAGCATCCTCCCCGCCACCCGGCGCCTCGCCTCCATCCTCGCGGTGCCGGCCGCCGTCGTTGTTGCGCTTTCCGCCCTCAGGCCCTCCACCGGCGAACTGGCGGGTGATCCCCGCCGGCACCCCGGCGAGCTCGAACACGCCATCTTCGCCACGTTCCTGAAGCACGACGGTCTCGCCGGCCACGCCGCCCTCGAGTTCGAGAAGGCCTACCGCATGGGCTCCCGGGATCCCTGGGTCGCCTACGAGCTCGGTCTCCACGCGGCCCGGGAGGGAAGGGCGGAAGAGGCGCTCGCGTTCTACGACCGGGCCCTCGAGCTCGCCCCGGAGTACGCGGCGGCGCTCAACAACAAAATGATACTCCTCGCCGAAATGGACCGTTTCGACGAGGCGCGGGATGCCGCCTCCAGGCTCCTCGCGCTCGGGGCCGGGGGCGACGCCTATCTCGGCAACATCGCCACCCTCTTCATCCGCGAGGGGCGTGCGGGCGAGGGGCTCCGCCTGTTCCTCCCGGAGACGGGTACGGACGGCGGGAGCCGGGAGCTTCGCGATGCCGTCTCCCGTCTCGTCATGGCTTTTGCCGAGGAGGCAGGCCCGGCGGGTCCGGACTCGATTCCCGGGACGGGTGGAGGGACCGTCGATCCCGTGCGGGAGCTCGGGGCGGGAGCGGCCCTGCTCCGGGCCGGACGCCCCGGGCAAGCGCTCGCCCGGTTCGAGCGGGTACGGGAGATGGCCCCCGGTCTGACCGGCATCGACTTTCTCGCGGGCACCG
>CAZMKB010000209.1:0-4499 GCA_964566685.1 uncultured Gemmatimonadota bacterium
GTCCTAAGACCCGTCCGATTACGTGCTTGCCTGTAACTTTCTCCTGCTATAGGGGCGGAAGATGGGTTAATTGAAGGATTAAACGAGATTATCGAAGCCTAACTCGGCGTTGAAGCCGACAATGACAAAACACCCCCCTGCAGCCGTGAAGCCGACGGTTGAAACGATGCCGATGAGCCTGGAGTTTCATATGGAACCTCCGCCGCCGGTCGGGTGTATGCGGGAATGAGGAAAACCGAAAACCAACCGCTCCATTTCCATGGAGCCTCCTTCGGAGAATCCCCGGGTCCTGTGCCCGGGGATTCGTTTGATCAGGAATGCCGGGAACCTGAATTCGAGCGACAGCCCCCGGCCGTTGACTCCGGAGGCAGTTGGGCTTAGATTCAGAGGCACGGATTTCGATTATGTCCTGCCCCGACTCTCCGCATTTTCCGGCAGCCGTGGGGTGCAGCAGATTGACGGCGCCCGTCATTCCAGTATCAGGAGGAACCAGCGTGACACGATCAACTCTGTCAGGAAAACTGTTTTTTTGTGTTCTCATCCTTCCGCTTCTCTTCTCCCTCACGAACTGCTCGCCCGGGGGAGACAAGGGAGGCGCCGAGGGCGATGCGGCAGCCGTCGTGAACGGCGTTCCGATCCCGATGGAGGAACTCGACCAGGCGGTCGAGCGGGTCACCAACCAGTACAAGCAGTTCGGTATGCCGTTCGACTCCACCAAGGTCGACTCCCTGAAGGAACAACTTCTCGACACCATGGTGAAGACGGAGCTACTGTACCAGGAGAGTAAGGAAGCCGGATTCGTACTGACCGAGGAGGAACTCGAAGACGAGATACAGACCATCAAGGATCAGTATCCGGACGAGGAGACCTTCCAGAAGATTCTCGAGGGCCAGGGGCTCACGAACGAGACATTCATCGATCAGATGGCCCGCAATCTCACGATCCGCGACTACATCGAGGACCGTGCGGCGAAACGTGAGGGCCCCACGGAAGAGGAGAAGGAACAGTACTACGAGGAACACAAGGAAGAATACAAGCACGCGGAGGAAGTGGCGGCACGGCACATCCTTCTCCAGACCGACAAGGAGGCACCTCCTGACTCCCTCGAGAAGAAGAAGGAGAAGATGGAATCGCTCCTCCAGCGCGTGAAGGAGGGGGAAGACTTCGCCGAACTGGCAAAGGAACACTCCGACTGCCCCAGCGCTCCGAAAGGCGGCGACCTCGGCTTCTTTTCACGCGGCATGATGGTCAAGCCGTTCGAAGAAGCCGCTTTTTCGCTTGAAGTCGGAGAGGTCAGCGATGTCGTGAAGACGAGCTACGGTTATCACATCATCAAGATCTATGACAAGCGGGAAGCCGGCTACTCGACCTATGAAGAAGTGGCCGACGACATCGCAGAGACGATCAACCGAAGCAGAACCAATGAAGAAGTCGAGGCGCTCCTCGATGAACTCTACCAGGAAGCTGATATCGAAATCCTCATCTGAACACCAGTTTTCAGTGTTTCCAGAACGTGCCGTCATGCCGCCCGGGATGGCGGCACACACTCCGTCCAGGCAGTAACCCACGCAGGTCCGGCGACTCTCCTCAACGCCGCCTGTCCCCCGGCTCTGCTCCCGGAGTCCGACGAAGGATCTGACCATGAAAAAGAAGGTGCTTCTGGTTCCGCTGCTCCTGCTGATTCTCGGCTACGCGGCGATGCGCATTCTCCTGGGCCTGCGGGAGGAAACTCCCCGAAAAACTCCGCAGCCGCGGAAGAAGATCGTGCGTGCGGAAGTGGTTAATCTCGACTCGGTCACGACGACCATCACGGCTTATGGACGCCTGGCATCGGCCCAACCCGTCATTCTCTCGAGCGAAGTGTCGGGCACCCTGATGGCGGGAGACATACCGTTCCAACCCGCACAGTCTTTCGAGCAGGGGGACCTTCTCTGCAAGGTGGACGACCGTCAGGTTCGACTCGACCTGAACAGCATGAAAAGCGACTTCCTCTCCGCACTCGCTACTGTCCTTCCCGAGATCAAGATCGATTTCCCGGAGGAGTTCGACGCCTGGCAGTCGTACTTCGACCGCTTCGCATTCGACCGCGGGCTCGAGCCGCTCCCCGAAGTGAACAACGAACAGATCAAGCTCTTCCTGTCCCGATTCAATGTCTACAAGCTCTACTTCGGTGCCAGGAATCTCGAGATCCTCCTCGAGAAGCACTGCTTCCGTGCGCCTTTTCGCGGCTCCATCGTCTCGACCGACCTCCGTGTCGGTTCTACGGTCCGGGCGGGATCCCGGCTGGGAGAGATCATCAATCTCGAGAACCTGGAGGTCGAAGTCCCGGTGCCGACCACCGACCTGAAGTGGATCGACCACGACAGCCCGGTCACATTCACCTCGGAAGAGATCACCGGCCGCTGGACCGGCAGTATCGTTCGGATCGGAAAGTCGATCGACGAACGCACGCAGACTGTGCCTGTGTTCATCTCCGTCGATCCGGACGGAGAGGAGCTCCTGATCAGCGGCGTCTTCCTGAAGGCGGAGATCCCCGGTCTTCGCGTGCCGCACGCCGTCACCATTCCCAGAAAGGCGGTCTACGAGGAACGCTACGTCTACCTGGTGCGAGACGGCAAGCTGGACTACCGCGAGCTCGATTTCGCCCGGAAGGAGGACGAGACATTCGTCGCGACCGCGGGAATCTCGGACGGTGACACGCTGGTCGTCGAAGTTCTGCAGGGTGTATCTCCGGGCATGCTGGCCGAACCGATACTGGCCGACGGCGGGGAGGGAGTTCGATGAAGGGCGTCGTCGCCTTCTTCGTCCGGTATCCCGTCTGGACGAGCGTTCTGATGTTCAGCACCATCGGCTTCGGCCTCCTCTCGCTGGCCGATCTCGAGTACTCCTTCTTCCCGGAGCTCGAACCAGATTTCATCCTGATCCAGGTTGCCTATCCCGGCGCTTCCCCCGAGGAGGTCGAGGAAGGCGTCGTGCTGAAGATCGAGGAGAACCTCGACGGCCTCGACGGCATCGAACGCGTCACCTCGGTGTCACGGGAAAACATCGGCACCGTCAGTGTCGAGGTGCTGAAGGACGCCGAACTCGACAAGGTTCTCACCGACGTGAAGAACGCCGTCGACCGCATCAACTCCTTCCCGCAGGACAGTGAGAAACCCGTCATCTACGAGCAGAAATTCCGGGACCGCGCACTCTCCATCGTCCTCTTCGGTGAAGCGGACCTGTTCAACCTCAAGACCATCGCGGACAACCTTCGCGACGAGCTCCTCGCCACCGAGGAGATCTCCCAGGTGACCATCGAAGGGCTGCCGAGACTCGAGATCTCGATCGAAGTATCGGAGGCCGACATGCGCCGTTACCGGCTGACCTTCGACGAGATCGCGGACAGGGTGCGCTCCGCCAACATCAACCTGTCGGGCGGCAAGCTGGAAACCAGCGAGGAAGAGATTCTCATCCGGGCCTGGGGCAGGAACTACTACTCGAGCGGTTTCAAGGACATCCCCGTCCGGGGCAATGCCGACGGAACCGTCGTTCGGCTGAGCGACGTGGCGACCGTCAGGGAAAAGTGGGAAGACATACCCGACAAGACATATTACAACGACCGCACCGCCGTGGTTCTCAACATCGACAAGACGAAGGAAGAGGACATTCTCGCCGTGGCCGCGAGGGCCAAGGACATGGTCGAGGAGTTCAACGAATCGCACACCACCATCCAGGCCCTGGTCCTCGACGACAGGACGATATCGCTCAAGCAGCGGCTCTCGCTCCTCGTGAAAAACGGCATCATCGGGCTCATCCTGGTGATCATCGTTCTCGGTTTCTTCCTGAACCTCCGTCTCTCCTTCTGGGTCTCGGTGGGGATCCCCTTCTCGTTCTGCGGCATGTTCATCGTGGCTCAGCTGTCCGGAATCACGATCAACGTCATCTCGCTCTTCGGCATGATCGTCGTCGTCGGTATCCTGGTGGACGATGCGATCGTCGTCGGGGAGAACATCTATGCCCTCTATGAACAGGGGGTACCCCCCTTCAGGGCTGCTGTCCGGGGCACCGTGGAGATGCTGGCGCCGGTGACGACGTCGGTGACGACCACCATCATCGCCTTCCTCCCCTTCTTCTTCCTCGACGGATTCGTCGGCAAGTTCATCTGGCACATGGCACTCGTGGTCATCGCAACACTCTTCTTCTCCCTGGTGGAGGCATTTCTGGTCCTGCCGTCGCACCTGGCCCACTCCAGAGCCCTCCGGCCTCATTCCGAGGACAACCGGATCAGGAAGAAGATCGAGGCCTTCATCGATTTTCTCACCAACCGCCTCTATGCGGGTTCGCTGAAGACGGCTCTGCGCTACAAATGGATTACCGTCGTCATTCCCGCTTCCTTCGTCATGCTCACGATCGGACTCCTCGGCGGAGGATTCATCGGAGTGACCTTCTTTCCGTTCATCGACTCCGACACTCTTCCCATCAACCTCTCGCTCGTGTCCGGACGCCAGGAAGCCGAC
>CAZMKB010000209.1:4509-6688 GCA_964566685.1 uncultured Gemmatimonadota bacterium
GAGGACGTCATCATCGGGATCAAGCGGGACATCGGTTCGAACGACTTCGGTGATTCCGGCAGCCACGCCGGCCGGCTTACGTTGCAGCTCCTCGACGGAGAAGAGCGCAACATGGACAGCTTCCTCATCGCCAACCGCATCCGCGAGGCAGTGGGCCCGCTCCCCGAGGTTCAGAACATCACCTACGGGCGGACGGGTTTCTTCGGGAAACCCATCTCGGTGAGCCTCCTCGGAAACAACCTCCGGGAGCTCAACCGTGCCCGTGACCTGCTGGTCGAAGAACTGGAGAATTTCCCCAATCTCAAGGACGTGACCGATTCGAACCAGGAGGGCAGGCGGGAGATCAGTATCACGCTCAAGCCCCGGGCCTACGCTCTCGGCATGACGCTTCAGGGCGTCGTCGGCCAGGTTCGCCACGGATTCTTCGGACAGGAGATTCAGCGGATCCAGCGGGGGCGTGACGAGATCCGGGTCTGGGTCCGGTACCGTACCGAGGACCGGAGCTCTCTCGGGCTCCTGGACCAGATGCGCATCAGGACACTCGATGGAGCGGAGTACCCCCTCAGCGAGCTCGCCGACTACCGTATCGAGCGCGGCATCACAACCATTGATCACCTGAGCCGGAAGCGGGAGATCCGCATCGAGGCGAACCTCGCGAACGTCGAGGACGACCTTCCGCCGATCCTGGCGGAAATCCGGCAGGATGTGGTGCCCGAAGTCCTCCGGCAGGTCCAGGGGGTGCAGGCATCATTCGAGGGCCAGTCGCGGGACCAGGAGAAATTCCAGCGCTCGATGCGCCGGTCCTTCACGCTCGCGCTGCTCGGCATGCTCATCCTCATTATCCTGGTGTTCCGCTCCTATCTGCAGGGACTTCTCATCTTCTCCTTCATACCGCTTGCGGTTCTGGGCGCGATCTGGGGACACGGCATCCAGGGGATCCAGGTGAACTCGCTCTCCGTCTACGGCTTCATTGCCCTGGCCGGGATCATCGTGAACGACAGCATCGTGTTCGTAACGAAGATCAACACGCACCTCCGGGATGGCCGGAATGTCTGGGACTCCGTTTACCTGGCAGGGATCTCCAGGCTCCGCCCCATCCTCCTCACGACGCTGACGACGGCGGCCGGCCTGGCCCCGATCATCCTGGAGACCAGCCGCCAGGCTCAGTTCCTCATCCCCATGGCCGTCTCTGTGGCCTACGGGCTTATGTTCGGGACGTTCATTCTTCTCATCCTCCTTCCCGCGACATTTCTCGCACTGAACAGGCTGAGATACCGGTTCGCCACCCTGGTGCTGAGACAGGAGGCGACGTACGAGTCAGTTGAACCGGCGGTGAAGGAAGTCAGGAACAGGTTCGAATCAGACGATGGGAGTGTTTAGCCCGAAGGACGGATACATGAAAAAACTTCTCGTCTTCCTCATTGTGCTGACATCGGACCTCCCGGCACAGATTCCCCTGTCTCCGGAGGAGGCTCTCAGGATCGGTCTCATGAACAACTACGACATCCTGATCGCCAGGAACGACGCCGAGATCGCGAGACGGAACAGGGGGCTGGGCACGGCAGGATTTCTCCCGACGGTCGAAGCCAGCGGCTCGTACTCTCTCTCGACCGCCGACGTCGAGACCAACTCGCCGTTCAGCTTCGGGAAATCCGACACCAGGACCGGCTCCGGGCAGGTGTCGCTCGACTGGACACTGTTCGACGGATTCGCAATATGGGCCGACAGGGCCCACTACGACGAGCTCGCAGAGCTCGGGCAGGCTCAGGCGAGAGGCATCATCGAAACCACCGTCGTCTCCATCCTGAACGCATACTTCAACCTGGTGCAGCAGGAGATGCTCCTTGACGTCGCCGACAGCGCGCTGAGCATCTCGCGCGACCGCCTCGAAAAGGAACGGACCCGTCGGGAGCTGGGAGGCGCTTCCTCCACCGACCTTCTCAACGCACAGGTATCGTACAACAACGACCGGGCTGCGCTTCTCAACCAGGAGCTCCTCGTCGAGATCGCCAGGAAGGAACTGAACATCCTGCTCGGCCGCGACCCGTTCACCCCGATCGAGGTGGTGAAAGAGATCGGCGTGCCGCCGCTCGAATCCGGAATCGAAGAGCTTCTGTCGCTGGCCGAGGAACGAAACAGCGATCTCCATGTTGCCCGTCAGAACCGCCGCGTGGCCGCC
>CAZMKB010000210.1:0-6684 GCA_964566685.1 uncultured Gemmatimonadota bacterium
GAAGGCGAAGCCTGCATCGGGCCGGTCGAGGGAACGGCGGAGGGCGTGTACGTGGTGGACGCGTCGATCGCCATCCGAGGGCGCGTCCTGGAGCGGCCCATACGTATCGATGTCGCCGGCGGGAGGGCGGTCCGCATCGCGGACGGCCGGGACCTCGAGCGGGTGCTCAGGGAGCACGGCGACGAGGCGTTCACGGTCGCGGAGCTGGGAATCGGGACCAACGACAGGGCCGAAATCCACGGCACCACGCTCGAGGACGAAAAGAGCCTGGGCACCTGCCACGTCGCCCTCGGGAACAACACCTCCCTCGACGGCGGAGTTGACGTTCCAGTCCACATCGACGGTGTCATGCGGTCCCCGACGATTCTCGTGGACGGCGTCCCGATCATGGAAGGGAGACGGCTGCGGCGGGACCTCCTGTAGTCCGGGCGTCCCCCGGCAACAGAGACCGGGAGAAGCGCCCCCCGGCATCGGAACACGTTTCATTTTCCGGGAGAAAGCGCATGAAGCTTTGCTCTGCTCTGGTCTGCATGACGCTCCGGGAGAAAGCGCATGAAGATGAATTTTGCTGTGGTCTGCATGACGACTCTCATTCTCCTCGTGGTACTGCCTGTACTCCTCCGTGCCGGCCGGGTGTCTGGAGGGAGCTCACCCTCGAGTTCGAGCCGCTGCAGTCGGTGCTGGTCCGGGTGGACGCCGACGGGAGCGTCCACCCGATCGACATCGGCTTCGTTCCGAAAACCCGTGACGGGAGTCCCTGAATCTCACGGGGCCGGCTGGATGACCACCGACCGCATGTTCGTCAGCATCGCGTCACCTGTTCCGGGGCTCGTGCCGGTGAGGCCCTGTACGTAGATTCTCCGTCCCACGAGCCCGGGTCTGTTCGGCACCGTGACCGTCACCTCAAGCTCGCCTTCTGCGGGAATGGTGTCCATGTACAGGAGCGGATCGAGGGCGGTGTCGAGGTCGAGGTAGAGCCAGTCGTCGAAGAACGGCAGGTAGACGAGGTCGGGCAGGAGTGAGATGTAGAGGAACGCCTTCGCCCCGGGATCGTCGTGGACGATGAGATTCACCGTGCTGCCGAGCCCGAAGTACCCCTGCATGTGGAGCCGGTCCTCCCCTCGAAAGAGACCGCCCCGCGCCGTCTTCTGGTGATAGGTCTCCCAGGCCACATCGGACGGGTGGTAGGTCCCCGAGAGGTCGTACAGGTTCACGTAGACGTCGGGCTCCCACACCGAGAGGACGCCGAGCTCGTAGTCGCCGTCCCCGTCCACATCGCCGATCGTGGCCCCGTTCAGGTAGGTGAATCCGGTCGGCCGCAGCGGGAAATCGGGCAGATCGTTGCCGAACGAGTCCACGCCGAACAGGTACCCTTCCGACCCCACGACGATGTTGTGATCGGCGAAGATCTCCATGTACCCGTCGTTGTTGACGTCGGCGACGGTGATCGGACCCTCCGAGCCGCCGCCGTGGCTCTGGCTGTAAGGGAATCCCGGCTTCGTCACACCGCTCGAAGTCCAGGCGAAGAAGCAGTTGCTCGGGCTTCCGGGTCCGCCGCCCGCGCGCCCTGCCAGGATTTCGAGCTCGCCGTCGCTCTCGAAGTCGGCCACCGTCGGCGGACAGTAGGACCAGGTACCGTAGTACTGCGGCCAGCCGGGATACAGCGTTCCATCGTGCTGATAGACGTAGCAGCCCTCGTTGTCCCAGTGCGTGCCCACGATGATCTCGAGATCTCCGTCGCCGTCGAGGTCGGCGAGCGCCGGCGACTGGTAGCTGAACCTCGTCCCGGCGGGCTGGACCGGCCAGCCGGGAAGCGACGTGCCGTCGGTCTCGAGCAGCCATACCATCTCGTAGGAGAGGATACAGATCTCCGGCTGTCCGTCCGCATCGACGTCGCCGACGGCCGCGCAGCTCGCCGGAATGTGATCGAGCGACACGGGCCAGTTGCCGCCCCACCCCGACCCGTCGGCCTCGAAGATGTGGAGGCTTGTGATGGGATAGGCCCGCTCCGGCACGATGATTTCCATGAGGCCGTCGTTGTCGAGATCGGCAATGGTGGGGCTGTCGGAGACATTGTTGTCATTGATGTTCACCGGAAATCCCGGAAGAACATTCCCCTCGTGATCGAAGATGTAGAAGCGTCCTCCGCTGGTCCATCCCCGGGTAAACTGCACGATCTCCATGTCCCCATCGGCGTCGAGATCGGCGACGCTGGGGGCATACTGCGGCATCTCGATGGTCGCGACCGGGAAGCCCGACACCGGCGTGCCGGAATAATCCCAGGCGTAGATGTAACCATCGGTGCTCGAGGTGATGATCTCGAGGGTACCGTCGGCGTCGAGGTCCTCGAACACGAGGCCCCTCGACGGAGAGAACATCCCCGAGGGATCCATGCCGATGGTGAGCGGCCAGCCCGGCATCTGCGGCACCGCCCGGTCGCCCGGATCCCCGCCGGGGAGCGGGCCGTCGTGCTCCGAAACGATCGTCGCCAGGGGAACCGGGTCATTCAGATCGGTGACAGTCATCTTCCATGCCTGCTCTTCCTCTCCGCTCGCAGGAGCGAGACAGACGCAGATGAGTACGGACGCGAACACGGTGTGAGACCATACTGTTTTCATCGGACCTCCTCCTCACTTTTCAAATGAGCCTGTCGTACATCCTCCCTGGGAAGTGTGTTTCAAGAAGGTGCGAACACCGCCGGAGCCTCACTGGTAGAGGAAGATCATCGCGTAGATGATCAGCACGATTATGAAGATGCCGACCGCGAGGCAGGTGAGCCCGAAAATCCTGGCTCCCCGCTCGAGCCAGCGGGGCGGCGGCTTCGTGACCTTCTTCCTGATCCCTCTCGTCCTGAGTGAATCAGAGAACTCCCGGGGACGGTCCTCCCGGAGCTCTTCCAGCGGAACCCGTCCGGTGAATATGACCGGGTCCATGGGAAATTTCTCCGGCCGGAAATGGGTGTTGAAGAAATGGATGGTGAAGATGAAACCGGTTGCGAGCAGCGCCTCGTCGCTGTGAATGATCGTAGCCACGTTGATGAGCCAGCCGGGGATCCCGAGGTCTGTGAAGAACTCGGAAAACCACAGCAGCAGACCGCTGGTCCCGATGACGGTGACGCCCCAGAAGACCGCCATGTAGTCGAATTTCTCCCAGTAGGTCCAGCGGCCGTACCGGGGCCGCTGCCCCAAGCCGAGGAACCACTTCACGGTCTGACCGAACTCCACCAGATCCCTCTTCCTGAACATCAGGCTGTCCTCTCCCGCCAGCATTGAGCGGATGCTCCACCTGTGCCGCCGCTTCTTGCGGACGAGGTAGCCGATGTGGAGACCGAAGTAGGCGAAGGTGATCACCGCCGCGACGCGGTGAACGAACCCGGTCACGGCGTAGCCTCCCAGGACACCGGAGAGTGTCTGGAACACTCCCACCCCGGAGAACTTGATGGTCATCCCGGTGACCGCGAGCGACAGGAAGCTGATGATGACGAGAACGTGCAGGAATCTCGTGAACGCGTCGAACCGTTCGTAATACTGTCCTTTCCCGACGCGGTTTCTGATCTCTTTGACCGCCTTCCGCTCCCGCAGGGCTTTGGGCAGCCAGAGAACCGTGTGGAGGCCGAAGAAGGAGAACGTGGAGATGAGGAGGACGGTCATGAACCAGAACGTGTAGTAGAGGTAGGAGTACTTGTCCCTGTTGTGATGAGTCGCGTGCGTCAGGTAGCCCACGAACTTGCGGTTCGAATTGGGATGACACTGCTTGCAGGTCGAGACGATGTTCGAGCGGCTCAACGTGGAGGCCGGATCGGCTACGGGAAGAATATTATGAGCACCGTGGCAGTCGTAGCACTTCGCGGCCGCCTGCTCCCCCAGTTTCGAAACTTTCCCGTGGAAAGTCTCGAAGTAGGTGGTGGCAACCTCTTCGTGGCACTTTCCGCACTGGTCAAGGATCTTCTGGCGGAAGCTCTTCTGGTCGACGCGGGTTATCGTGTGCGACATGTGGCAATCGTTGCAGACCGGCAGCTCCTCGTCGGTGTCCGTCACGAGGGGGCTGTGAATGCTCGTCTTGTATTCTTCGTAGATGCCGAGGTGGCACCGGGCACAGGTCATGGCGATATTGTCGGGGTTGACCGAAGATCTCGGATCGCTGACCGGCAGCTCGCGATGTGAGGTGTGGCAGTCGATACAAGTTGCCGTGACCATCAGTCAGCTCTGCAGGAGTCCCTTACCGTGGATGCTCATCGTGTACTTCCTGATGATCTCGTGCTGCTCACCCTTGTAGGCGACTGCCGCCTTCTGCCCCTCACGATGGCACCTTCCGCACAGGTCCGGGATGTTGCGGGAGAACGTCGGCGATCCAATCTCCCCTTTCTCCTGCATATCGTGTACACCGTGGCAGTCAGTACAGTAGGGAGCAATGGGATTCCCCTCGGAGTGCTCGACACCGTGTTTGCTGACCTGGTACTGATCCACCTCCTCCGAATGGCAGATCGAGCAATCCACCGGGCCGCTGTCGAGGCACACTGGATCGCGGGAGGAGCTCACGTCGGTGTGGCACTTGATGCAGGAGTTGACGGCGTGAGCCGAGTTCCGGTGCGCCTCGAAGGAGACATACAGGGAGTCCACCTGCCCCTCATCGTCGATCCGCGTCAGATCCTCCTCCCCGTGACAGGACATGCATAACTCGTCCGGGAAGCTCTCCTCGTAGAACACCCGCCGCACCTTGTGGGGGGGATGACAGTCGATGCAGATCGGGATGACGTGGGGCTCCTTCTCCCACAGCTCTCCCCTGATGACTTTTAGGTGGACATCCTCGATCTGGGCATGACACTGCATGCACGTGGAGGGTATGTTCTGCCGGTTGATGGTAGAAGCCGGATTCTCGTGGGGGAGGATCTCGTGCGAAGAGTGGCAGCTGGTGCAGACGGCAGTGACGATCAATCCTCTCCTGAACAGCCCGTCACCGTGAATGGACTGCGAGTAGTCCTCGAGAACTGTTTCCTCGTCGACCGAGCGGAGGCCCGAAACCGGTGTCCCTTCCTTGTGGCAGTCCCCGCAGAGGTCCGGAATGTTCATGACATAGGTTCGCGACTGCTCGTCAGCCGAGGGAAGGATGTCGTGCCTGCCGTGACAGGTCGTGCAGTCGGGCGCCAGGTATTTCCCCTGCTGCAGAGCCTTTCCATGCAGACTCCTCTCGAACTTTTCGGCGGGTACGTCGTGGCAGACCTCACACTCGACCGGGGCGAGCTCCTCCGCGTGCGGGATATCATCCGGGTCGACATCATGGTGGCACGAAGTGCAGCCATTGTCAGCATGAATGCTGCCGATGAACAGTTCCTCATTCACGAAGAGGGACACTTCCCTCCCCTCGCGCTCCACGACGAATCCCCGGTCCCCGTGACATTCAAAACAGATTTCCTCGGAATGGGTACTGCGCGGGATCAACAGGGAAATGAAGAGAATCGTGGCAAAGGGGCCTGCGCGTCTCATAAATCTCATGGCCGTGTGTGTCTCCCAGCCCGAGTCATTCGTAGGATTTCGAGCCGCAGGTTCATCATTAGATAATTTGGGCTAGTAGCACGCTGTATTGTATCGCTTTTCCCGGCGATTGTCAACTCTCCCCGAACCCAACCGGCCGCAGGCGTGTTGACAAACATCGGGTCGGGCATTATCATCCCCGCACACTTCGGAGACTGTGGCGTACACAGTGTGCTCGATCGAGTTTCACGGGGCGGCCTTCCTCTCTGCGCCCGTGGGCTCCATCATCCCGATGTCCCAGTCGCGTCACCGGAGGATGAAAAGGACCATGCCGGTCCCATACTGTCAGACAGCAGTGGTGAGAAAATGAAGCTTTCTTCCTTCCTGCCGATATGTTGCTCCCTTCTTCTCGTGTTGACTCCGCTTTGTACCGGAGGCCGTCTCGCCGCCCAGGAGGGCGAAGAGGAAGTCGAGTACATCACCAGCGACGCCTGCGGGGACTGCCACGAGGAGAGCGACTACGAGACGATCATCGTCGAGGACCTCGAACACTCCATCCACGCGGGATTCGCCTGCCTCGACTGTCACCAGGACAGGGGAACCCTCCCCCACATCGAGCAGCCGGGTTTCCACGTGGGGTGCGAGGGCTGCGGCGAATGCCACGTGGAAGCCGAAGAGGTGTACCGGATCCACGGCAGGGAGTCGACGGAGAAGTGCGAGGACATCCCGAAGTGCATGGACTGCCACGGCGATCACGACATCCTCCCGGCGGACGTGAAGCGTTCGAGGGTCCACCCCGTCAACCTTCCCCACACGTGCGGGAACTGCCACGAAGACATCGACCTCACGACGAAATACGACATCCTCATCGATCACCCCATCAAGATCTACGAGAACAGCGTGCACGGGAAGGCGACGAAAGGCGGCGTCTACGTGGCCGCCACCTGCAACGACTGCCACTCAACCGGCGGTACGGCCCACCGGATCCTGTCACCGGGGTACGAGGAATCGACGATCAACCACTTCAACATACCGAATACCTGCGGCAGGTGCCACCGGGGAATAGAGAACGATTTCTGGGACGGCATCCACGGCCAGCTCGTGGCCCGGGGAGAAACGGACGCTCCGGTCTGCACCGACTGCCACGGCGAACACGGCATCCTCTCGCCGGACGATCCCCTTTCACCGGTGTCTCCGACCAAGGTGGCCGAGC
>CAZMKB010000211.1:0-6637 GCA_964566685.1 uncultured Gemmatimonadota bacterium
CGCTGGTCGACCTCAATCCGTTCGCGGTTGAAGTCGCCGCGTGGGAGTGCGACGGCGGTGTTCCTGTCATGGAGACCGGCCGCTGCTGCTTCGACGTCACACTGCTTCCTGCCTGGGAGCCTCCTCCTGTACCCGAGCCCATCAGAGGGTTCACGGTCGAGGAGATCGATGGTCTTCCTCCCATGGTGAAGTAAGAAGCGCTCATGTGAGACATTCGAGAGCCGGAGGGTCACATCCCTCCGGCTCTCCTTTTGACCTCCTGCTGAAATCGTATGAATACCTCGGTTACCCTCCAATTGTTTCCTCCCACTCTCCCATCTGATCATCGTGTGGAGACCCTCCGGACGACCAAATCGCGGGCTTGACACCCCCCGGGACCCATATTAAAATGAAGGCAATGGTCCTATCGGCGGAGGCGTCATGGACGAGGAGAAAAAACCCAGGAAGCCGATCGATTCGATGATCGACGAGTTCGATGTGTATTTCCGGGAGTATTTCGGATCCGGGCTGCCCGTGGCATTCGTGCAGGACATCGGCTGGAAACCGCTCACCGATGTGTACGAAACGGATGACACATTCATCGTGAGAATCGAAATCGGCGGAATTGCCCCGGAAGATGTGGAGACCGGCTGGGAAGGCGACGTCCTCGTCATCCGCGGAAATCGGGAGGAGCAGCGGCCCCGGGGGAGGCGGCTGTACCACAAGATCGAGATTACGACAGGACCCTTCGAGCGCCGGATAACGGTTCCGCCGCGTGTCTCACTGGACAGGAACACGCGCACCATGCAGTACCGGAATGGAATCCTGGAAGTGAGAGTGAAGAAGATACACCCTGAATGAGGAAGTCACCGCAACCACGGTATGTCAGAGGGCGGATCCATGGAAGGCAGCATCAGCACTGATTCCCTTTCCATCAACACGACGGTGCTTCCCGATTACCTGCCTCTCCTGCCGCTGCACAACATCGTCATCTATCCGCACGTCGTCGTACCGCTCGCCGTCACCAATCCCGATCTGATAAGACTCATCGACGAGTCCATTGCGAACTACGGGAAACTGATGGTCCTGGCGACGCAGCGGGAAGACGAGAAATCGGAGAAGGACAGGTTCTACGAAGTCGGAACCTCCGCCGCCATCGTCAAGATGCTCAAGATGTCGGACGGTTCCGTCCGCATTCTCGTGCAGGGGATGATGCGGGTGGCCCTGCGAGAGGTCGTGGACGACGGAGGGCTGCGGTTTGCCCGTCTCAAACCGCTGGCATCCAGATCGGGTGATTCCGACCAGGTCGAAGCCCTCAAGCGCACCTCGACCGACCTCTTCACCGAAATCGTGACCCTGAATCCGAACATGTCCGACGATCTCTCCGAAGTCGTGCCGCGCATCATCGACGGCGGCAAGCTCTCCGACTTCATCGCGGCCAACCTGAATCTGGGAGTCGAGGAGAAGCAGGCCCTGCTCGAAACACTCGACGTGTCCCTGCGGCTCGAGATGCTCATCAGGATCCTGTCGAGCGAGCTGAAAGTGCTGGAGTTCGGCAGCAAGCTCCAGCAGCAGGTGAGGGACGAGCTCAGCAAGGACCAGCGCGAGTACTACCTCCGGGAGCAGCTCAAGGTCATCAAGCGTGAGCTGGGCGAGGAGGACGAGGCGCAGGCGGAGCTCAAGAGGCTCGAGTCCGAGGTGAAAGCGGCCGGCATGCCGCCGGAAGCGCTCGAAATGACGGAGCGCGAACTGGGACGGATGTCGAGCATGTCTCCGGCGGCGCAGGAATACCACGTGGCCCGGACCTATCTCGACTGGCTGATCTCGCTCCCCTGGCAGAACGAGACCGAGGACCACCTCGACATCGAGCGGGCGAGACGAATTCTCAACGAAGATCATTACGGGATCGAGAAGGTCAAGGAGCGGATCCTCGAGTACCTGGCGGTCAGGAGTCTCAAGCGCGACGCCCGGGGACCGATCCTCTGCTTCGCCGGCCCCCCTGGTGTGGGGAAGACGTCGCTCGGGAGGTCGATTGCGAGAGCGCTCGGCCGGGAGTTCGTGAGGCTGTCGGTGGGCGGTGTCCGTGACGAGGCCGAGATCCGCGGCCACCGGAGGACGTACGTCGGGAGCCTGCCCGGCAGAATCATCCAGTCGATGAGGAGGGTGAAAAAGAGGAACCCCGTCTTCATGCTCGACGAGATCGACAAGCTGGGCAGCGATTTCCGGGGCGACCCGTCGGCGGCCCTCCTCGAGGTTCTCGATCCCGAACAGAATCACCAGTTCAGCGACCACTACCTGGAAGTTCCGTTCGATCTCTCCCGGGTGATGTTCATCACGACGGCCAATCTCCTCCACCCCATTCCGCCGGCGCTCCTCGACAGGATGGAGACCATCCACCTTCCGGGCTACATGCACGAGGAGAAATACCAGATCGCCCGGAAATTCCTCCTCCCGAAACAGCTCGAGGAGAAGGGGCTCAGGAAATCGGACGTCCGGTTCCACCCGGGGGCGCTGAACACGATCATCTCCGATTACACCAGGGAAGCAGGGGTGCGGAACCTGGAACGGGAAATCGGCTCGGTGCTGCGCAAGGTGGCGATGAAGAAGGTGACGGGTCGAAAGAGGGCGCTCTCTCTGAAGAGCAGCGACATCGGGGAGCTGCTCGGTCCTCCGAGGTATGTACCGGAAACGGCCCGGCGGAGAAACGAAGTGGGCATCGCCACCGGGCTCGGCTGGTCGGCGGCCGGCGGGTCGCTCCTCTTCGTGGAGGTGACCGCGATGAAGGGAGCAGGGAAGACGCTCCAGCTCACCGGCCGCCTGGGAAGCATCCTCAAGGAATCCTGTCTCGCCGGGGTCAGCTATCTCAGGACACGGTCGCAGGAGCTCGAGATTCCGGAGACCTTCTTTGCGCGACACGACATTCACATCCATATTCCGGAAGGTGCAACGCCCAAGGACGGGCCGTCCGCAGGCGTGGCCGTGGTCACCGCCATCGCGTCGCTGATCAGGGGTACCCCCGTCAGGAAGGACGTCGCAATGACCGGCGAGATCACGCTCACCGGCAAGGTGCTGCCGGTCGGCGGCATCAAGGAAAAGGTCATGGCAGCGAAGAGAGCAGGCATCAAGAACGTCCTTCTGCCGGCGAAGAACACGGATGACCTCAGGGACATCCCGGCGAAGTTTCTGAAGACCCTGAAGATAACTCCGGTCGAGACGATCGACGACGTCATTTCACAGGCACTTGTCGACAGGTCCAGGAGGAAGAGTCCGCGATGAAGGGGAAAGAGACCGTCACGGATTACATCGAAGAGATCCTGAAGGAAGATCCTCGATATCCGGAAATGGCCTATCGGTTCGTCATGGAAGCACTCAACACGGTGATTGTCGACCTGCCGGGGCCCCGGCACATCACCGGCGCCGAGCTCTGCCACGGATGCAGGGATCTGGCCATCAGGGAGTTCGGTCCCATGGCCAGGACCGTCCTCGAGCACTGGAACATCGCATCGACCGAGGATATCGGCGACATCGTCTTCAACCTGGTGGGCAAGGGGCTGCTCGCGAAGACCGACAGGGATTCGAGAGACGACTTCATCGGCGTGTTCGACTTCGAAACGGCATTCAACGCCACCGTGGCCAACGAGGAGTAAGTCCGCCCTTACCGCTTCTGACGGGACCACTCGCCGGGTTCGCTCCTGTGCTGGTCACATACTCTCTCAGCTCACATGCCTGCTTCCATGCTCCCCCGATCAAGTCGTGTGACCTGCCTGTTCCCCCGGAGTAGAGGTGCTCTTCAATCCTCCCGCGGTTCGGTCGTGAACGTGTAATCCTCCGTCGCCGTCGTGTTCCCCGCGGGATCCGCGATCGTGACCGTGTAGTGATAAGTCGTGCCAGGGAGGAGCCCTTCGAGCGTCCTCTCGACGAGGGTGTGATACACCGTACCGTAGTCGGCCACGTTCCCGTAGTCGGGAGTCAGTCCCCAGTCGATGCGGCACACGAAGAGGTCTGGAGCGGACGGGGCCGTTTCAATGGAGACGAGGATCGTACGCGCCGTGTCTCCGCCGGTCCCGGGGGCGAAGTCCTCCACGAAAGGGGAGGGGGGAGGTATGCTGTCGATGTCGGGGACCTTCGGCTTCGTGGGCGCATAGAGCGGATCGCCGATGGCATGGTCCCTCCAGCAGAGCGTGGGGTTCGAGGCGAACGACGCTTCGGCGAAGGTGTAGCCGTTCAGGATGTAGTAGAGGAGAACCTCCGGCTTGTAGTGGCCGTTCAGGAAGGGTTCCCCGGTGACGCCGGCACCGGCGGTGAGCCCGCGGAAAAACGCCTGTCCCAGGAACGACGTCGTCGACTGCGGGCGCCTGACGCCGGCCCCCGAGTTCGAGTTGAGGTCGCAGGCGACGGCGCCGACCAGCCACTCCCAGACGTCGTGATACTGGACGTAGTTGTACCAGCCCTCGTACCACATCGCCGCGGGCGCCGTCTCGGCGCTCGACCCGTCGTGGAAGTACGCGCCGTCCTCCCCGATCTCCGTTTCATTGAACTCCCAGAGGAGCTCCCAGTCGCCGTCCTCGACGAAGTAGGTCCCGAACGCCATGGACTTGTCGGCGTTCGCGTAGGTCTGATAGCCGAACGGATAGCCGGCGAGCTCCTCGTCGGTGTACTCGCCGTAGCGGGTGTCGACGTAGCCGTACCCGTTGTGATGCCCGCCGGCCGTATGGATGTAGCGCTCGCCGTAGAGCGCCCGCTCCACCAGTTCCTTCGCCCAGCCGACGTGGTCGCCCTCGAGCCGGGTGACGCAGTAGATGTCGTCGTAGCCGAAGGTGTAGGAGTGGTCGAAGCGCCCGTGATCGGGAGGCACGCTCGGGCTCCCCTCCCGGTAGGGGTTGTTGTGCCACATGAGCGGGAAGTTTGGAGCGTCCCTGTCGCCCAGGCTGAACGGGGCGCAGAGAGCGCCGTCGAGCGAGCGCTGCGAGTAGCTGCCGCCGACCTCGATGGTGATGGGGACGCCGTAACAGACGGCAAGGAAGTAGATCTGCTTTTGTCCGAGCTCGGCCAGCTTCCCGTGGAGGGGAGTGATGACTTCGTCGTAGAACTCTGTCCATTCGCCGACGCCGTACCCCTCGGACGTCCTGCAGTCGAGGGCCAGCAGGTGCGACGGCGGAATGCCCCGCTTCCCGCGGTAGAAGAGAGCGAGCTCCTCGGAGTCGCCCGTGCCGTCGCCGTTCTCGTCGGGGTAGGCCTCGTTGTAGATGACGAGTGTCCGTCGGGTGAGGGGATTGAATGCGCCGGTGGGCACTGACGCGCCTTCGTGGGAGAGCGCCGCGATGGGGAGGAAGAGGGAAAGTGATGCGACGGTGGTGATCAGTGTCCGGCTCCCCGGCGTCGGGCGCATGGCGGTCTCCTTTTTCGTCGTTGCCTGTGTATGTCGATAAGCTCCCGGGCACGGCCGCTGGCATGCGGAGGACGGCCCGCTTCCCGTCCGGCGGTTTGCTCTCAACCGCTGTCTTGCTCTTTCAGCCGCCCGTCGGCCGCGGTTCGAACCGATTATACCACGACCGCCTGCGGATTTCAAGCGACGCTTGACAGCCGCGGGAATATCTGGTATGATAGGTGAAACGTCCAGATACGTATTGTTCTCCGGGGCCATCCACACACGAGAGCCGGTGTGGTTGCCGGCTGGGAGTGCGAGGACGGGATCCCGGAGCAGGAGGAGCACCGGGTCTGCTACGAGGTGACGCTGGTTCCGGCCGGGAATCCCGGCACGGAACAGGGGCCGCCCGTCCCGGTCGGACCGGGATTGTTCACGGCTCAGCAAGCGCCGGTATCGAACGGGCATCCCGGCATGGAAAGACATTGAAATACAATCGTCCATAGAGACCCCAGTCACCCCCTGCAACCGGAGCGTGCGTCATGAAAACCGTTCTTCTTCTCACCGCCGTGGCCTGTTTCGCTTTCCTCGTCACCTTTTCACTCTCGGGGGAGTTCCGGGCGGACAGGCTCGATATGACTGCCGCCGTCGCGACGGCACCCGGAACCGAGAGAAACCTCGATCCCGCCGGCTGGTCCCCGCCACACTCATCCGGACCGATGGCCTCCTGCGACATCGCGCGGGACAACTGCGGGAGCATCACGCCCGTAAGCTATTCCGTCTTCATCGCCGACGGCGCATACAACACCGTCGATGAGACCATCTTCTTCGTCGACGTCCCCTCGGGCTCGGACGGCACCTTCCAGTTCGACCCGGTGACCTGCACGGTGGTCTCGGGGACCTACTACACAGTGAATAACGGCCTGTCGGAACGGGGGATCGCCTTCGACCCCGCGAGGTACCAGTTCTGGGAGGGCGGCTGGAGCGACTACTACATGCACCAGTACGAGGCATCGCCGCCGTATGAGAACATCTCGCACAACTACGTGGGGCTGGCGGTCGCCGCGGCCGCGATCGATTCCGGGAACGACTATCTGTTCATTGCCACCAACGCATATCCGGACGAGCTGTACGTATACGACATCTCGAACGGCGGCCTCGGGAGCCTCCTCGGCTCCTGGACCGTCCCCTGGCAGACCGACAGCGACGGCTACGACATGGCCGGCATGGCTTTCGATGACGACAGCGGGAACCTGGTGATGGTGAACCAGTACGGGAACAACGCCCGTGAAG
>CAZMKB010000212.1:0-6637 GCA_964566685.1 uncultured Gemmatimonadota bacterium
CTCCATGCCAGGTAAACTACATCTTGTGGCTACCCCAGTCAAGGGGATACCCCTAAAAGAAAAATCCTTGACAGAGGATATTTTCGTTATTACTCTACCTGTGGATGATGTTATAAGGATGTTGCCATGATAACTTCACAGACCGCGGAATATGTGCTCCGGGCGCTCGTCTGCCTCGCTTCGAGGAGGAACGGCGGCCCGACTCTCGCCAGGGAGATCGCCGGGGAGACGGAGATCCCGCTGAACTACCTGTCGAAGCTCCTCTACGAGCTCAAGCGGGCGGGGCTGGTGGCCTCGGTGCGGGGAAAGACGGGTGGGTACACGCTGGCAGTCGATCCGGAAGAGGTGCGAATTGCAGACATCATCGAGCGGTTCGAGGGGCCGGGTGACTACGAAAAATGCTTCCTCAGAAAGTCGAGCTGCAACGCAGGGGAGCCCTGCCCGGTCCACGATCGCTGGAAACCGATCGCGACGAGGATCAGGCAGTTCGTCGAGGAGACGACGCTCGCGGACATGGCAGGATGAGAGCCGGATCGAGGGCGTGAGCGGGACTTGACTCCCCAGCCATTGGAGAGATGAAAGAAAAGCAGTTTCTTTTACGAATATACATTACCTGAGCATGAGGTAGTCGTGTTAATGGAGAGCCGATGACTTTCCAGGAGAAAGCTTCTTCTCCGGGAAACCGGTCACACTTTCCGTGAGAGAATTGGCGTAATGGATAGAAGGACAGTCGAATACAGAAAGGAGGAAACATGAAGCCAACCGAGAGGCTCACGAAGGAACATGACGAGATCAAGCGGATGCTTCGGATCCTCGAGCGGGTGTGCGCGGAGCTCGACGAGGGGCGGAAGGTTGATGGGCATCACATGACGGAGATCGTGGACTTCATTCAGAACTACGCCGACAGGTATCATCACGCAAAGGAGGAGGACCTCCTGTTCCCCGCAATGGAGAAGGCGGGGATTCCCCGGGAGGGGGGGCCGATCGGCGTCATGCTCCAGGAGCACGACATCGGGCGCGGTTACGTGAAGGAGATGAAGGAGGCGGCCGAAGAGTATCAGAACGGGGACGGAGAAGCCGCATCCCGCTACACCGGCAATGCAAGGAGCTTCACCGAACTCCTGCGTGCCCACATCGACAAGGAGGACAGCATTCTCTACACCATGGCCGTTTCTCACGTTCCCGAAGAAGAGCAGGAGCGGCTGCTTCGCGAGTTCGACTCGCGGGAGGAGGAGATTTTCGGCCCCGACCGGGACAGAAAATACCGGGACATGCTCGAGCGTCTCACACGGCAGTACGGAGGTTGAACAGCTTCCGGCGGAAAAGGAGGAACCATGAAATCGGTCGATGTCCTCGTTGCAGAACACGAGCTCATTCTCACGTTTCTCGACCAGCTGTCGACAGCGGCCGAGCGGATCGTGAACGACCAGGGACCGCCGCAGGAATTCTTCGAACGTGCGCTCGAATTCAGCCGGGAGTTCGCGGATACCTTCCATCACTGGAAGGAAGAATACGTGATGTTTTCCCTCCTGGCGCAGAAGCACGACGGTGCGATCGATGCGGAGATCGAGCGGCACAGAAAACAGCACGAACAGTGCCGGGATCTCATTCAGGAGATCGACCGTTCGCTCGAGGGATACTCGAGAAAGCAGGACACGAACGCGCGCACCGTGCACCGCAGCATCGTCGAGTACACGGGAACGCTGCGAAGTCATATCCGATCCGAGAACGATGTGTTCTTCCCCATGGTGGAGGAGGCGCTCACCGATGAAGAGGACCGGCATCTTCTCGATGAATTCCAGAAGTACGAAGCGAAGGCTGAGGAGGACGATCCCGCAGGGAAGTACGAAAGGATCGTCGAGGAGCTGAAGAACTCCCTGCCTTGACAAACGTTTTCCATCTCCCCACGGTACTGCCGGGCGGCTGTGGCTCAGAAACCGCCCGACTTCCGGCCGGCGGAGCGTACGGCGACGGACGCCTCATCGTGCCCGGCAGATTGCGGGATTAACCAGCCTGGAGGTGCCTGATGACCGACAAGACGGCCAAGTGGATCTTCTGGACGGGGACGCTCATCTCGCTCGTCCTGTTCCTGGTCCTGACAGTCGACACGCAGAGGCAGTTCGCCGTCCTCACGAATGCCGACCGCCTCGACGAGACCGTGGTCGAAGGAAAGCGGGCTTTCGAACGGCACAACTGCAACGACTGTCACACGATTCTCGGATTCGGCGGGTACTACGCTCCCGACCTCACCCGTGTCTACACCCGGCTGGGAGAGGTCAGTATCCGGAGGCGGCTCGAGGAACCCGAGGTCGCGTTCGCCGATTCCTACCGGAAGATGCCCCAGCAGAACCTGACCGAGGACGAGATCTTATCGATCATCGCCTATTTCAGGTGGGTGGCGGACATCGAAAACAACGACTGGCCGCCGCAGCACTCCGAGGAAACCTGGAAGAGATCGACGAAGAGAATCCTGGCCCGCGCCGCGCTGTCGCCCGGTGCCGCTCTCGTCAAGCAGGAGGGGTGCCTCGCATGCCACAGGCTCGGCTCCGAGGGCGGCGACCGCGCACACCGTCTCGAGTGGATCGGTACCAGGCGGGATGCCCGCTGGATAGCGGATTATCTGGAGGATCCCCAGGAGTTCGCTCCCGGTACCCTGATGCCGTCCTACGGTCACCTCAGCGGCGAGCAGAGGTTGACGATAGGAGAGTTCGTCGTTTCTCTGGGCACCACGAACGGGAGGTGATGTCATGAATGACACCATTCAGTTCGAATCACAGCGCATTGCGTATCCGTATTTCGTCATCGCGCTCCTCCTGTTCGGCCTGCAGGTCATCATGGGAATGTGGCTCGCACTGCAGTACTTCGTCACGATACCCCAGGAGATCGTGAACGTGTTTCCGTTCTCCACGTCCCGGGCCATGCACACCAATCTTCTCGTGCTCTGGCTGCTCCTGGGCTTCATGGGCGCGACGTACTACATGGTACCGGAGGAGGCGAGGGCCGAGATCTACTCCCCCCGGCTCGCCTACATCCAGCTGGTCATCCTGGTCGGCACCGGGGTGGTCGCCCTGGTCGGCTTTCTGTTCGGCTGGACCCAGGGAAAACCGCTCCTCGAGATACCGCGGCCGCTCGATTTCCTCATCGTCATCGGAGCGCTCATCTTCCTCTTCAACATCGGCATGACGCTGTACCGGGGGAGACGCCGGACGGTCGTCCAGGGATCTCTCATCGCGGGGCTCGTGTTCCTCGCCGTCATGTACCTCTTCGGCATACCGTTCTACAGGAATATCGCAACGGACTGGTACTACTGGTGGTGGGTGATCCACCTCTGGGTGGAGGGTGCCTGGGAGCTCATCACGGCGGCTCTCACCGCTTACATCGTGATCAAGATGACGGGTGTGGAGAGGAAGACCATCGAAAAGTGGCTCTATGTCGAGCTGGGTCTCTTCCTGTTCACCGGAATCGCGGGGACCGGGCACCACTACTACTGGCTCGGGGCACCGCAGTACTGGCTGTGGATCGGCGGTTTCTTCTCTGCGCTCGAACCGATACCCATCGCCCTGATCGTCTACGACTCGTTCATGCACGTGAGGAAGAGCAAGCAGAAGGTCTTCGAGCCCAAGCTCACCTGGACATACCTGATAGCCAACGTCGTTCTCCACTTCGTCGGCGCCGGTCTCTTCGGATTCGCTCACACGCTGCCCATGATCAACTACTACACGCACGGGAGCCAGGTCACCGTGTCGCACGGGCACCTGGCCTTCTTCGGCGCCTACGTCCTGATCAACCTGACGTTCTTCTACTTCGCCCTGCCGAGAATCAAGGGATATCCGGAGGGAAAATACGAGGAGCGGACGGGCCACTGGGGATTCTGGCTCATGACTCTGGGAGTCCTGGGCATGAGCCTCGGGTTCGCCGTTGCCGGTGTTCTCCAGACCTATCTGGAGAGGATCCAGGGGCTGCCGTACATCGTCTCCCAGGAGCCCATCAGGTTCTGGATGTTCGTGGTGTTCGCACACGGCATACTGATGGTGTTCCCGGGTGTCATCATCACGATCAAGCATCTTCTCACGCTGAAACCGGCGGAAGGACGGACGTAAAAGGAGCGAAGGGTGAATACCGGAAACGGTTCAGGTCTCTTCGAGGATCTTCCATGCCCGGGGGGCGATTTCGATGGTCCGGCCCTTCCAGCTGAGGAGCTGATCGTGCTTCAGGCGGAGCAGCAGGCGGGAGAGCGTTTCCGGGGTGGTGCCGATCGCAGCGGCGACATCCTTCTTCGACATGTCGATCCGAACCGTCTCCCGCTCTCCGAACTGTTCCTTCAGGAAGAGGAAGAGCCGCTCTTCGACATCGTGGTGGGTGAGGTACTTGATGTGATCGGTCAGGTATCGCAGCTTTCTCATGAGCGAGCCGAGGAAATCGATGCGGAAGCGCTCGTTCCCGAGGAGCTCGATGAACCCTCTTCGCGGGATCGAGATGACCTCGCACTCCGTGAGAGCGACGGCGCTCACCGGGTAGCTGTCCTGCTCGAACAGAATTACCTCGGCGAATATGTCGCCGGGCCTGACGACCCTGATGACGATTTCGCGACCCTCCGCAGTGCTCTTGGAGAGCTGGACCGCCCCGGAGACGAGGATGAAGATGGAACCACCGTCCTGTCCCTCGAGAAAGAGGATGTCCCTCTTCGCTTTCCTCTCGAACCGGGCTATCCTCGCCAGCTCATCGAGGCTCCCGGCGGAGGTCTCCTCGAAGAGCGGAATTCCCGCGAGGATGGCTTTCCTGTCCACGGACGCTCCAGAGATGAAAGTGTACGCCGATTTCCGTTTCCTGATATGCGTCAGGGAAACAGGCGATTCGTCCATGATAAGTTAACAGGAGAGCCCCGCAGCCGGCAAGAGCCCCGCCTCGGGCAGGAGGGTTCCCGGATGTGTCGTACGGCAGGGGGGCGCGCCGGTCGCATGAGGACACCGGATTCATGAGACGGAGACGCTTCCGAAACGGAACCTTCGAGCCCGGAGGACACGTTCAATGCACACGCTGGTGAGACGCTACATCAAAACGAGCTTCGTATTCCTCATTCTCGGCCTCCTGCTCGGCCTGTATCTGACCCTCGGACGGTATGTCGCACCGCTCCCGATTTCCGTCATGCTCGTGACCGCGCACACGCACCTGCTTCTCGTCGGGTTCGTGATGATGATGATTCTGGGGGTCGCGCAGTGGATGTTCCCGAGACCCGACAAGGCTGACGAACACTACGATCCGACCCTGGCGGAGATCGTGTTCTATGCCTTCACCGCAGGCGTGGTTCTGAGGAGCGCCGGAGAGATCGCCGCCGGATTCTGGAGCTCGTCCCTGTTCCCGGCACTGATCACTACGGGTTCCGTTGTGCAGGTCCTCGCGATCATCGTGTTCTTCTACAACATGTGGACGAGGATAAGGCCGGTCGGGAGCCACCTGAGGGAGGCGAAGGGTGAAAAGTTCTGATGATGATACTTCACCGGTATGTGTCCCCGCCCGGGCAGACGATGGCTTTGAGCGGCTCCCGGAAGCCCGTGACACGAGATGGAGCATTTTTATGACCGGGCGATTCGCTCTGGTTCTGCTCATGATTTCCACGGCGGTTTCCGGAAGGGGACACTGCAACACCCTGGAAGACTGGACCAGTCACCTGGACGGCAGTCTGAAGATCGGCGGCGAGCTGAGGCTGCGCCTCGAGGCGCGCTCCGACTACGACTTCGATGCCGGCAGCTCCACCGACCTCGCAGATGACGGTTTCGGGCTGTCCCGCATCAGGCTCGGTGCCGATGTGGTGCCGTTCGACTGGCTGAGGGGCTTTGTCGAGATACAGGATTCTCAGCAGTTCGGAACCGACCTGCCTGCAAGCCGCCGGAGCGGTGCCGGTGCATTCGAAGACCGGCTCGACTTCTTCCAGTTTTACGTGGATGTCCGTGATATCGGCGGCGTGCCGCTCACGCTCCGGGCGGGCAGACAGACACTCGCATACGGCGACGAGAGGCTTGTCGGAGCCTTCGGCTGGAGCAATGTCGGGAGGAGCTTCCAGGGTGTCCGGTTGATGTTCCAGCCGCAGCTCTTCGAGATCCACGGGTGGTGGGCGAACGTCGTCGTGCCGGAGGACGGCGAACTGAACACGCCGGACTGGGACGACGATTTCTACGGTGTTCACGCCCGATGGAACGGCCTCCCGCGCGGTAACCTCAGCACCTATCTGCTGCTGAGAGAAAAGGGGGACATCGGGAGATCGGTGTACACCCTGGGCGGACGATACGCCGTGGCGGTTCTCGAAGACGAAGCCTTTGACTTCGACGTCGAGCTCGCCTTCCAGGGGGGAGACTTCGACAACGACCGGGATCACCGGGCGTTCGCATTTCACATCGGGGCGGGACACACCATGAAGCAATTCCCCGGCGGCCTCCGGCTGGGTGTCCAGTACAACTATGCAACCGGTGACCCGGATCCCGCAGACGGCGAGAACCGGACCTTCGAGAATCTCTATCCGACGAACCACAAACATTACGGATACATCGATTTCATGAGCTGGCGGAACATGCACAATGTCAAAATCGAGTCGGAGTTCTCACCCGTCGAGCGGCTGCTGGTGAAGGTCGACCTGCACTTC
>CAZMKB010000213.1:0-720 GCA_964566685.1 uncultured Gemmatimonadota bacterium
CACCATACCCCCCCTTCCCGCCCGGAGACAACAGGTTGCGCGTATCCCTCCGGGAGCTATGGAGATCCACACAGAGGCGATGTCGGATCCCGCAGGTTGCGTTGCGGCTCACCCGTATACGGCGGAACCTCCTGTCGTGACCGCATGAGCGGCAGCAAGGGTACCGGCGGTCTGGGAGCCGGAGCCATCCCGAGAGCACGGAGTCATTCCCGAGCGGTGCTCCTCACGTCGGTTTTCGCCCTGATCACGCTCTTCGTCGCCATCGTGCCCCCGGATCTCGCCGCGAAGAAGGAATCGCCCTACCGGTACGAGTCCCCCGAGGATGTCGTACGACACTTCGCATTCGTCACCGACCACGCCGGATTCAACTCCACCTGGGCGATCACCGTGCCGAACATTCTCTCCCGGCAGCTCGAGAACGGTCTCTTCATCGAGAGCACCCGGGAGTCGGATCTCTACCCGCACGCGTTCCCCCGGAACGTCTATCCCGACATTCTGCTTCGCTGCGGCTACTTCCCGGAGGTCAGGCGGTATCTCGATTTCATGTGGGAGCACCAGAAGAAGGACGGCTCCTTCTGGAACTACTTCGACCGGCGCGGAAAAGGCGCCGGGATCGTCGAAGAGGACGGCGGCGCCTATATCATCTGGCAGACCTACCAGTACTATCTCCACACGAAAGACATCGGTTTTCTCCGGGAGTACTGGGACGGCGTGGTCCGG
>CAZMKB010000213.1:730-6605 GCA_964566685.1 uncultured Gemmatimonadota bacterium
CTTCGGGACGAGGAACTGGGGCTTTTCTACTCAACCGCCGGCTATTCCGAGGGGAAGATCAAGGGAGGCTACAACGTGTACCACCAGGCGGTCATCTACCTGGCCTACCGGTGCGCCACCGGGATCGCCGAGGTCATCGGGAAGACGGACGAGGCCGACCGCTACCGTCGGATCGTGCGGGAGCTCCCGGCACGGATCAGAGAGCACCTCTATGATCCGGAGAAGGGACGATTCGTCTTCCAGCTGCGAAAAGACGGAACCGTAAACGACAAGCTCTACCCGGCCTTTCTCGTCCTGAGCTACTACGACGTCTTCGAGGCGTCGAACGAGGCGTATGCCCGGACGATCGAGTACGTCCGGAACGGGCCGCTTTACGGGGAGTACTCCGAGGACCTCTTCGGATTCGAAGGGATCGACGTCGAGCGGACGACCGGCTCGGGCTTCTGGATCGGCCAGGCCGGACACGGCTGGTTCCTGCCCTACCTGCTCGAGAGCGGCCGGCTCGAACGTGCCGCACGGTGGTTCGAAGGGCTCGCCGCCACCCGTGACGCGAAGACAAACCTGATCCCCGAGCACATCAACTGGGCGGGGTTCGACGAGGACGGCGGCGCCTGGGAACAGACGGGCGACGTCTTCGGCGTGCTCCCCTCCCCCAGCGCCTGGGTCGACCCGGGCAACCTGTACTCGATGGGCACCGCCATGCGCGTGGTCTTCTTCATCGTGGACTCGGACATGGGAGGCAGGACACCGTCCATCACGCTCCGGGTGCCGTCTTCCGTCAGTGAGCTCTCGGCCGCGAACATCCAGACCCCGGCCGGATACGCCGATCTGCTCTACGAGCGGGACGACGGTGGCATCAAGGTGACCCTGAGCGGCGACGGAGAAGGCGTGCTCCGGATTCTCTACGAGGAGGAGGGCCGGCCCCGGGTCACACGGGACGGGGAGGACTACGAGCACGTGAGCTTCGGCGGGTCTCCGCCCGCGGTCGACATCAGGACCGACTTCACTCCCCACACGTTCCGCCTGTCCTGGGATCGATGAACCGGCACGGGCTGAGGCTGCGGGGCTACGAACCGGGGGACGAGCACCGGATCGTGCGGCTCTTCAGGGAGATCTACGGCCACCGGCGGACCGTAGAGCACTGGCGCTGGAAGTTCTCCGAGAACTTCCTCGGCGTCGCCCCCATCAGGATCGGGGTGGACGGGGACGGGAGGCCGCGCGCGCACTACGCCCTCTGCCCGGTGCCGGTGAAGCTGGGAGACCGCGTGGTCACAGGTGCCCAGTCGCTCGACACGATGGTCGCAGCCGGCTTCCAGAGAAAGGGGCTCATGACGGAGCTCGCCCGGCAGTGCTACGGCGAGGCCCGCTCTCTCGGCGTGGACATCATCTACGGCTATCCGAACGATCGGTCGTACCATCCCCTGGTCAGAAAGCTCGGGTTCGCTGACCTGGGCCCGGTGCCGCGCTACCAGCTCACCACGAGCGTTCTCGGAGCCCTCAGGCACGTGCCGGCTCTCTCGCGCCTGGCCGGCTCGGTCCGCATCGCCCGCCGGCTCGACCCGCTCTTCGTGCGACGCCTTCCCGGAGAGCCGCCGGAACACGTTGAGGCCGTCCGGTCCTTCAGGGCCGGGCACGAAGAGCTGTTCCGGCGATCGGTCGGGGAACGGTTCGCCGTCTCGAGGAGCGCCGCCTACCTCAACTGGCGCTACCGCGACTTTCCCGACAGGCCGTACCTCTCGCTCGAGACCGGTGGCTCCGGAAGCGGGTGCAGCGGCTCTCTCGTCATCGGGGTGCGGGGGGCCGAAGGCTTCGTCGCCGAGCTGGCCTACGACTCGTTCGATGCGGCGCGCGACCTGATCACCGCCGCGGCGCTCGAGCTTCGAAGCCTCGGCGTGGGGACGATCACCGGCTTTTTCCTCCCCGGCCACAGGGAGAGAGAGGAGCTCAAAGACCTGGGGTTCGTGGAACGCTCCTCGGACCTCGTCTTCTGTCTCAAGTACCTCGGCGACGACCCCCCGGAAGGGCTCTTCTCGGCAACATCGTGGTACGTGAGCTTCGGCGACACGGACGGTGTGTGATGTTCAGAAAGATCTTCGAACGGCTTCGTGGAAACTCCCTCTACCCCCGGCTCGCCTCCCCCTCCGAGATCGGGAGCGCGCTGGTCATCTCACCCCACCCCGACGACGACGTCATCGGGATGGGAGGCACGCTCCACCTGATCCGCGACAGGGTCTCGATCATCCAGGTGACGTCAGGCGAACGGGGCATCCCGGACACGGGCCCCGACGAGGCGGCCGCCGTCAGGAGAGAAGAGAGCCTGGCCGCGGCGGCCGTCATCGGCCTCCCGGAAGACCGGCTCGCCTGCCTCGGGTTCCCGGACGGGAAGACCGGGAGAACCGGGGACATCGCCCGCTCGATCAAAGACCTCCTCGACCGCCACCGCCCCGACGACCTGTTCGTCCCCTCCCCCATCGACGCCCACCCGGATCACAAGCACGTGGCGCGCGCGGTGAGCAATGCGCTCGGGGAGCTGAGCCGCGCTCCGCGATGCTGGATCTACGAGGTCTGGACGCCTCTTTTCGCAGACACCATCATCGACGTCAGCGATGTCGTCGACGTCAAGCTGAAGGCCATCAGCGCCCACGCCTCGCAGACGGCGGTGATCGACTACGGGGAGAAGATCCTGGGGCTCAACGCGTTCCGGTCATTATCGGCAGGCGGCGTGCGCTACGCCGAAGCGTTCTTCGTGTGCGACCCGAAGGAGTACGGCGGCCTCGTCGCGGACCTCGCGTGAGGGCGTACAGAACGGGCTGGACTGGGAGCCGACGGGCACTGAGGACGCGCCGGAAGCGGGCGTCAGACGACCAGGTTCACGATCCTGTTCTTCACCACGATCGCCTTCCGGATCGGCTTCTCGTTCACCAGTTTCCTGACCTTCTCGACCTGGAGAGCCTTCTCGACCACGGCTTCCTCTTCGAGACCGGGAGCGACCTCGATCTCTCCCCTCACCCTGCCGTTCACCTGAACCGCCATGGTGACCGTGTCCCGGGCGAGGAAACGCTCGTCCCAGGAAGGCCAGGAGGCCGTGAAGACGGACCGGCGGTTCCCGCCCATCTGCCAGAGCTCCTCGGCCATGTGCGGCGCGAAGGGAGCCAGGAGGATGTTGAGCTTCGTCAGGACACCGGCGAGCAGACCACGGTCGGGCTCGGCAGTTTCCTGGGTGTACCGGTAGAGTGCATTGACCAGCTCCATCAGCCGGGCGATCGCCGTGTTGAACTGGAACGCTTCCAGGTCCCCGGTCACGCTCTTGATGGTGTAGTGGAGGTCCCGCAGGAGGCTCTGACCGCCCTCCCCGGCCGCCGCTTCACCGGGCCCTGGACCCGCCGCATCCCGGCTCGAGAGCGGGTACTGCCCGTACAGGCGCCACACCCGTCCCAGGAACCGGTGAATGCCGTTGATCCCGGTGTTGTCCCAGTCTCCACCCTCCTCGTAGGAACCCATGAACATGAGGTACATCCTGAAGGTGTCCGAACCGAACTTCTCGATGAACTCCTCCGGATGAATGACGTTGCCTCTCGACTTGGACATCTTCGCACCCTGGTTCGTGATGGTGCCCTGGTGTCTGAGCCTCGTGAAGGGTTCCTCGAAATCGATGTGACCCAGGTCGTGGAGCACCATGGTCACGAAACGGGCATACATGAGGTGCATCACCGCGTGCTCGGCGCCGCCGACGTACTGGTCCACGGGCAGCCACTTCTTCACCAGATCGCGGTCGAACGGGATGTCGGACCTGCCGGGGCTGAGGTAGCGGAGGAAGTACCAGGACGAACAGACGAAGGTGTCCATGGTGTCGGTCTCGCGCTTCGCCGGACCGCCGCAGCGGGGGCAGGACGTGTTCACAAACTCCTCGCTCCGGGCCAGCGGGGATTTTCCGTCGCCGGCCGGGGTGAAGTCGACCTTTTCGGGCAGCACCACCGGCAGGTCCTCCTCCGGGACCGGCACCTCACCACAGGAGTCGCAGGTCACGACGGGGATGGGGGCCCCCCAGTACCGCTGCCGCGACACGAGCCAGTCCCTCAGCCGATAGTTCACCCGGAAGTCGGCCCGCCCGCTCTTCTTCAGCTCTTCGACGACGGCCTCCGCGCCCTCCCGGTGGCCCATGCCGGTGAAGGGCCCCGAGTTCACCATGACGCCGGGACCGGTGGAGGCTTCTTCGAGCGGCTCCGTGCCCGGGCGTTCGGGATCACGGATGACCTCCACGATGGGGAGATCGAACTTGCGGGCGAACTCGAAGTCCCGCTCGTCGTGGGCGGGAACGGCCATGATGGCGCCGGTGCCGTAGCTCATCAGGATGTAGTCGGATATCCAGACGGGGATCTCCCTGTTGTCCGCGGGATTTATAGCGCAGGCGCCCGTGAAGACACCGGTCTTCTCCCTGACGGTGGAGGTCCGCTCGATCTCCGACACGGTCCCGGCTTGCTCACGGTAAGCCCGGACCTCCTCCAGCCGCTCCGGATCGGTGATACGCTCGACCGCCGGGTGCTCGGGAGCCAGCACCATGTACGTGGCTCCGAAGAGCGTGTCGGGACGGGTGGTGAATACCGGCAGCTCGACGGGCTCATCCCCGTCCCGAACGAAGCGCTTCGGAACGGAGAACACGATCTCGGCTCCTTCGCTCCTGCCGATCCAGTTCCGCTGCATGGTCTTCGTCTTCTCGGGCCAGTCGATGCGATCCAGCCCCTCCAGGAGCCTATCGGCATAGTCGGTGATCCGGAAGAACCACTGCACCAGGTCCTTCTTCATCACCCGCGCCGAGCAGCGCTCGCACTCGTTCTCTCCGATCACCTGCTCCCGGGCCAGGACGGTCTTGCAGGAGGGGCACCAGTTCACCGAGGCGCCCTTCTTGTACGCCAGACCCCTGTGATAGAGTTGCAGGAAGACCCACTGGGTCCACATGTAGTACTCGGGGGCGCTCGTGTCGATCTCGGCGCTCCAGTCGTACATGGCCCCGATGGCCTTCAGCTGCCTGCGGATGAAATCGATGTTCTCGCGGGTGCTCTCGGCCGGGTGCTTGCCGTGCTTGATGGCATAGTTCTCCGCCGGGAGGCCGAAGGCGTCGTAACCGAACGGCTCGAAGACGTTGTAGCCGCAGAGCCTCCGGTAGCGCGCCCAGGTGTCCGTCGGGCCGTAGTTGTACCAGTGCCCGATGTGGAGCCTGTCTCCGGATGGATAGATGAACATGACGAGCACGTAGAGCTTCCGCTCCGTGTCGTCGAGATCAGTGCGGTAGAGACCCTCCCGCTCCCAGTACTCCCGCCACTTCCGTTCGAATGTCGCGTGGTCGTAGTCCGCCATGAAAACTCCCTCGAGCGCACGGGGATCCCCCCCGATCGAATCAAATATAACCGGGGTTTTCCGGAGGGTCAAGCTGGGACGACCGAAGCCGGGCCCGGCGTTCGCCCGCTGGCTGGACACGGGGGAAAAGGTTGAACTGCTCCCGGGAAGTGATAGATTACCGGTGTCGATTTCGTAGTCCGCCGGCACGATCGACATCCGTCGCCGGCCCACTCCCGGTATGGACACGGCACACCGGAGGACGATCGAGCATGCACGATGAGCAGGAAAAGAAGCCGCACCGCGCCCCGGATCCGTGGACGCTCGAGCTCCCCGCGGTTCTCCTGGCAGCGGCCCTGCTCTTCACGCCGGCCGGGTGCGGGAGGGACGCCGGGAGACTCAACATCGCTCTGGTCGTCCTCGACACGATGCGGGGGGACATTTCCTCCTTCGAGCAGGCGTGTACCGGCGGCGGCCTGACCCCCAACCTCGAACGCCTGGCCGCCGACGGCACCGTGTTCACCGCCGCGTGGGCGAACGC
>CAZMKB010000214.1:0-6589 GCA_964566685.1 uncultured Gemmatimonadota bacterium
GCTCCCGGAGGCCGCTTTCGAGGCCGGAGGAGGAAACCCCGCCCTTCCAGAATGCTTCGATCAACTTCTTGTACTCGCGGTCTCCGCCCAGCCGGGGAAATCCGTATGCGTACGTGCCGATGTTCACCGTTCACCTCTCGTGTCGATCTCGCGTGTGGAAAAAGCCATAGTGAGAAGTTCGTGTGTCCTTCCGGTGATTTAACAAGAGGAGCGGCTCCTGTCAATCCTGGAGGCGTCGGAAAGCGACCGCGCCGGTGCCGGAGCGTCACTCCCAGGAGCAGTCGCGGCCCGCGTTTTCCTCTTCGAGGTACTCCAGGAGCGGCCCGAAGTACTCCATCATCGGCCGCGTGCTCAGCTCCTGTCCGGTCATATCCACCAGGAGCTCACGCCAGTCCCGGGTGTTCCCCGCCGTCATGAGGTCGCGCAGGAACGCCCCTGCTTCCTCGCTCCCGTAGTAGTTCGCGTCGTAGAGGCCGGTCCCGAGAATGTTCTTCGCTATGTACTCGTGGAGCTGGTACTTGAGAACCGTGGCGAAGGCGTAGTCGTAGTACTGCGCCGGGTCGTTGTTGATGTGGGTTTTCGTGGCAGGATCGCAGTACTCCTCGCCGCGCGGGTAGGGAGGGGAGATGCCCTGGAAGCGCGCCCGGTATTCCCACCAGCGCTCGTTCCACCGGATGGGAGGGAGCTCGTTCTCGTAGAAATCCCGCTCCCAGTGGGTCATCACCCCGGCGGCCCAGGGCAGGAACGTGATGGTCTGCTCGAGTGCCTCGTTCAGGAGCCACTGCACCTGGTCGATCTCCGCGTCGGCCGGGAGGATGCCGATCTCCTTCAGATAGGGGATCTGGAGAGAGGAGATCGAGATGAGCTCTCCGATGCCCTCGTGGAAACCGCGGTTCGCTCCGCTCCGCAGGACCGGCGGCACCTCCGGGCGCGTGTAGCTGATGTAGTAGTAGATGTGCCCCAGCTCGTGGTGCGCCGTCGAGAACCAGTAGGTGTTGGGCTCCACGCTCATGAGGGACCGCACGTCGTTTTTGAGATCGATGTGCCAGGCCGATGCGTGGGTGTTCTTCTTCCTCTCAGAGCCCGGCGGGAGCGGGTAGAGGTCGGACTTCTCCCAGAAGCTCCGGGGGAGTGGATCGAAACCCATGGAGACGTAGAACTCCTCGGCCTGTCTCACGATCCACTCCGGGCTCTTCTCGCTGAAGTATGCGTCGAGGTCGATGCCCTCCACCAGCCCGGCCCACCGCTGGGTCCAGCGGTTCGCAATCCAGTGGGCGGGGATCAGCTCCGGGACCTCGGCCCCATAGCGCTCCGCCAGGACGTGCTTCGACCAGCAGTGGATCTGCTCGTAGAGCGGGCGGATCGTCTCGAGCCAGTCCTCCATCATCGACATCATCTCCGGGACGGTCATGCCGTAGTCGGCCACCTGCAGCGCGAAGAACGAGGAGTAGCCAATCTCCTCCGCCACCCGGTTCCGCAGATCCTGGAGCTCGACGAGGCCCGGTCTCAGCACCGGACCGATCTCCTTCGACGCCTCCCAGACACGGAGCCGCTCTTCGAGGTCGGTGGACGAGAGGAGTAGCTCGTCGATCCGGTTCGTCGTGACCGGCTCCACGCAGCGGCCGTCACTGCGCTCGAGGCAGAACTCGTAGGAATCGAGCGTGCTCGACTGCCTGCCCTCCGCCTCCACCCGATCCTTCACCACCTCCGGAATGGTTCCGGGAGACTCCGCGGCGTAGAGAAAGGCGGCATGGAGCTCTTTCACGGCGAGCGGATCGAGCTCATCTTCGTGCGAGCGGAGCCCGCGGATGGTCGAGATGACGAGAGGGTCGCCGAGGAAGGCGGCGAAGGCCTTTCCCGACGCGATGCGGGCCCCGTCGTGCTCGGGTGTGACGTCGACCCGTGCGTTCCAGGAGGCCTCCTCCATGACCGTGAAGAGCCCCCTGAACAGGGAGTTGTAGAGCTCGAGAAATTCCCCGGCCCGGTCCTCGTGGGACTCGTCCGCCCGGCAGGCGGCTGGATTTCCGGCGATGATCAGGGCGGCGAGTGTGGCGAGGAGAGGTCGTCCCGTTGAGAGTTTCATGGAAGTACACCTCCGAAAAGTGATACGCGTGATTCCGGGTTCGATCTGTATTCCGGTTTCGCCGGGCTCCCCCGGAGACTGCCGGCCGGGGCGGAGAGCCTCACCCGCGCGGAGCCGATTGTTCCAGACAGAACGTCAATCCAGGTCCACCGTCTGATTCATGGCCGGGATCTCGATGCCGTCGAATCCCAGTTCCGTCTCGAGACTTGCGGCGAACTCCCGCGCCGATTTCTCCTCTCCGTGGATCACGAAGGTTCTCCGGGGCTTCTTCTTCATGGCCCCGGCCCAGGCGAGGAGTCCCTCCCGGTCGGCGTGGCCGCTGAGGCCGGTGAGCACCTCCACCCGGGCCCTGACCTCGTGTTCCCGGCCGTAGATGCGCACGGTTTTTTCTCCTTCCACCAGCTTCCGGCCGAGCGTGTGCGGCGCCTGCCAGCCCGTGATGAGGACGGTGTTCCGCTCGTCCGGAACCCTGTGCCGCAGGTGGTGGAGGATTCTGCCGCCTTCCATCATCCCGCTGGCGCTGATGATGACGGCGGGATTCTTCATGGTGTTCAGCTCCTTCGACTCCTCCACCGACCGCGTGTAGCGCAGCGACGAGAAGCCGAACGGATTCCTGTCGTCGTCGTTCATGAGGAACGCCCGTATCTCTGCATCGTAGGTCTCCGGGTGCAGCCGGAACACCTCGGTGGCTCTCGTCGCGAGCGGGCTGTCGACGTACACCGGAACGTCGGGTATCCTGTTCTCGTTGTGGAGCCGGTGGAGGGCGTAGACGATCTGCTGGGTGCGCCCGACCGCGAACGCCGGAATGAGGAGGAAACCTCCACGACCGTGTGTTTCCGTGACGATCCGCCGCAGCTCCTCTTCCGCCTCGGGGTAGGGGGGGTGGTGTCGGTTGCCGTAGGTGCTCTCCATGAGGAGAATGTCCGCTCCCTCCTCGACGGGCACCGGGTCCTCGATGATGGGAATGTCCGGACGGCCGATGTCGCCGCTGAACACCAGCCTGACGGTCTTCCCTGAATCCCGGTCGTCGATGTCGAGGATCACGCTGGAGCTCCCGAGCATGTGACCCGCGTCGACCAGGGTGAGGTCTATGCCGGGGAGGATCGGGCGGCGGCGTCCGTAGCTGACGCCGACGAACTGCTTCATGGCCGTGATGACGTCGTTCTGGGTGTAGAGCGGCTCGAAGAGGTTCTTCCCCTGCTCGGCGCGCAGCTCGTTCACGAACTCGACGTCCTTTTCCTGGATGTGGGCGGAGTCCATCAGCATGATCGCGCAGAGGTCGCGGGTGGCGGCCGTGCAGACGATGTCTCCCGAAAAGCCGTTTCTGACCATGGTGGGGATGTTGCCGGAGTGGTCTATGTGGGCGTGGGAGAGGACGATCACGTCGATGCCGTCACCCCGGCGGGAGCTCCGGCGGTTCAGCTCGAAGGCTTCCTTCCGTTTCCCCTGGAAGAGGCCGCAGTCGAGCATGATGCGCCGGCCGTTCGCTTCGACGACGTGCCGCGATCCCGTGACTGTCCTGGCGGCTCCGTCGAATGTTATCTTCATCGCATTCCTCGAGCGGCGGCGTGGCCGCCGGGCATCCGGTGCGTCCCCGGCGTCCGGGACACTCAGGGTGCACCCTGTCCTGAATCCCCAGTATCGGTACCCGGGTCGGCCGGGAGCTCGTAGTGACGGGCGATGTATTCCCAGGCTTCCTCTGCGGTTTCGACGTAGCGCATGAGGTCGAGATCCTCCGGCGAGATGGTGCCCTCCTCGACGAGCGCCTCGAAGTGGACGATGCGGTCCCAGTACTCCTTCCCGAAGAGGAGGACAGGCACCGGCTCGACCTTCTTCGTCTGGATCAGGGTCAGGGTCTCGAACAGCTCGTCGAGCGTGCCGAAACCGCCGGGAAACACCACCAGAGCCTTCGCCCGCATCATGAAGTGGAGCTTCCGGAGCGCGAAGTAGTGGAACTGGAAGCTGAGGTCGGGCGTCACGTACCGGTTCGGCCTCTGCTCGAACGGGAGAACGATGTTCATCCCCATGCTCTTCGCGCCGGCGTCGTGGGCTCCCCTGTTCGCCGCCTCCATGATGCCCGGGCCGGCCCCGGTGAGGACGACGAAGTTGCAGCGGGAGGAGCTCCGGCAGGCGGTGGAGATGAGAGATCCCAGCTTCCGCGCCTCGTCGTAGTACTTCGACCACTGGACGATGCGGCGGGCCACGGTCACGGCCCTCGCGAGCGGCTCGTTCCGCGGCTCGGCCCGGGCCGCTTCCTCGGCGAGTTCCAGCTGTTTCCGCGCGGCTTCGGGCTCGGGGATCCTGGTGCTGCCGAAGACGACGACGGTGCTCTCGATGCCGTGTTCCTGCTGGATCAGCTCCGGTTTGAGGAGCTCGAGCTGGAGGCGGACCGGCCGCAGCTCGTCGCGCAGCATGAAGTCGTGATCGAGGTAGGCGAGACGGTAGGTGGCCGACTCCGTCTGGGGCGTGGGAACCGCCATTCCGGCTGCCCGTGCGTTCTCCTCTGCGGAGGGGAGGGTGCGTTCGGTCTGTTTGTCCTTCCGCTCTTCCATCGATTCACTTTCGACCGTTTTCAGCCGTGAAAGACGGTCTCATACCGGTCTTCCATGTCTTTACGCCCGGGGGAGACGCTGTAGGATTTTAACGTGCGGCTTCGATTCTGTCAACAGAAGGCGACGTGGTGGCCCGGTCTCGCGGAGGCGTCCGAAAGCGGCCGCCAGAATCGAGAGCGTGTGAGCAGTTCGGGCAAGCCCGAGTTATTCATACGATTTCGAAAAAGAGGTTCATCATTCCGGGCTAAGAACGGCGGCAGGAGCGAACCGTATCGATCAGCTCCTTCGAGGGCCCGCCCTTCGTCAGGTATGCGGAGGCCCCCGCCCGGTGCATGGCGACCGCCACGTCTTCGCTGGTGTGTATGGACAGGCCGACGACCCTGATGTCAGGGTGTTCGGAGAGCATCTTCTTCGTGACCTCGATGCCGCTCATCCGGTCCAGGTTGACGTCCATGACGACGATGTCGGGTGCGAGCTCGCGGGCGAGCTCGAGAGCCCTCGAGCCGTCCCCCGTCTCGCCCACGACCTGGATGTCCGGCTGGGAGTCGAGCAGGCCCCGGAGCCCCTCGCGCACTACCTGGTGGTCGTCCACGATGAGGACGCGGCAGGTGCTCACCCCGCGCGGGCTCGTCGCGTTTCCGGATGCCGTGTCCTGCCGCCCTGCCGGCGGACCAGGACGGGAGACAGGCTCCGGCCGGCCGACAGGCGCCGTCAGCGTGATCTTCGTGCCGTCGCCCGGTATACTGTGATATTCAACACTCCCGCCGATGTGGGCCAGGCTCTGCTCGATGCTGTACAGGCCGAACGTGATGTCCCCGGAGCGGCGGGCTTTTACAATCCCTGTGTCGAACCCTCTGCCCTCGTCTCTGACGACGACTCGAATTCTGTCATCGTCCTTCCGCGTGAGCTCGACGGTGGCTTCCCCGGCGCCGGAGTGCTTCAGGGCGTTGAAGAGGAGCTCGCGCGCACACTCGAAGAGCAGATACCTGACTTCTTCGGAAGCCGGCTCGGCCCGCTCGTCCACCTCGACACACACCGTGAACCGGTGCTTCTCCCTCATGCGGGTGGCAAGCCATCCCAAGCCGGGTCCGAGGCCCTGCCGGAGCGCGGGGGGGCTGAGGTCGTGCGTCAGGGAGCGCGAGGTGTCGATGGCGTCGCGGATCAATCCGGTTACGGAACCGAAAATCTCTCCGGCGCGTTCCGGGAGATCCTCCTGCTCGAGCTGCCCCATCTGAATGAGCGCCGAAGCCAGGGACTGCTGGATGGTGTCGTGGAGGACCTTCGCCAGGTGTCTGCGCTCCTGGCGTTCGGCGCTTTTCAGCCGGTGCGCGAGATCCCGGAGCTGTTCGGCCTGGCTCCAGACGCGTGCGGTGCGCTCGGCCACTTGAAGCTCGAGGGTGTCGGCGAGCTCCTTCAGAGACTCCTCCACCTGCTTCTTCTCGGTGACGTCGAAGTACACACCGGTCGCTCGGGCCGGCCGTCCCTCGGAGTCGGTGAGAACCCTCCCCGCCGAGGCGAGCCACCGCACCCTGCCGTCTTCGCGCACGATCCGGAACTCGTCCATGAAGCTCCCCCCCGATGCGAACCAGCGCTCCGCATGCCTCTTCACCCGGGGCAGGTCCTCCGGATGGATGTACTCGAAGAAGGTCTCGCCGGTGACCGGTTCAGCCGGGTCCCGTCCGAGGAGCTCGTAGAGGAGGCTGCTCCAGGTGGTTTCACCGGTCCGGAGGTCCCGGTCCCAGAGTCCCAAACGTCCGCCCTCGAGGGCCAGCCGGAGGCGTTCCTCCTGGATCAGCACACGGCGCTCGGCTTCCCTGCGGGCGGTGATGTCACGCACCGTCACGAGGAAGCCTCGGTCTCCCCGCCCTTCGAAATCCTCCAACACGGTCGTGGAGACCGAGGCCCAGAAGAGCGAACCGTCCGGCCTCCGGAACCTCAGCTCGCCGAACTGCTT
>CAZMKB010000215.1:0-3165 GCA_964566685.1 uncultured Gemmatimonadota bacterium
TGGCTGTGGAGCTCTCTCTCCGCCCCTCTTCATCCATCCTCCTTCCCGTGCATGCATGACCCCTGCATTTCCCCGCTCCTCTTCACGCAGGGAAGCAATCAGAACGTGCATCACGAGATTATCAGGGTTAATAAATAGCGAGGGTACAAAGGATAACCCCCCGGAGTGATGCTTCTTACAGTACTAGCAATTTTCCGTTGACAAATACCTAATATCTTGTGTTGTTTATTTACAGACTGGCTCATGCTTACTATTCAGTTAGTATCATATTGTGTGTAAGAATCCGCACCTGCGATACACTCCTCATATGAAGCTGCAGATACCACCATCCGGCCAGGGAGGGCGCCATGAGCAGCAAAACCGCCGTCATTCGATTCATTGCAGCATCGCTCGTACTTACCGCCGCCGTTATCTTCGGCGTCGCTGGCATCCGTTCACTTCCGCCCGACGCGATGCCTGCGACCGGTGTCGACTCGACTCACGCCGAATTCAACCCGACGTTCGGCATGGAGGGGGAGCTGATGTATCAGCTCCTGAAAGCTTTCGGCTGCGAGATGGTCGCCGACGGAATGGAGTATCTCCGGCTGAACTGCGAGCCCCGGCTCCTCACGGAAGAAATTCTTGAGGACACGGCGATCGTGGATGTCTCTCTCGACTGCGAGTGCTTCGATCCGGAGGCAGGATACAGCACCATCACCCGGCTCAGGGGTGAGTGGGAGCTGCGACTGGCCACCATCGAATGATGTCAGCGAAAGAGAGATGTCAGAAAGTTTGCGATATAACTTGACAGGGTCGTCACGGTCGTGTTAGGATAGTGACGATGAGGCTGCCTTCGGGCTGACAGACACACTTCCACCGAGGAGACGGTTCATGAGACACTCGCTGCCCGCTCGATTTTCGCTCCCGCAGGTGCTGCCTGCCGTAATACTTCTCATACCGGCGCTCGCGGGGCAGGCATTCTTCCTTCCTGGCCCGGCCCCGGCACAGGATCATCACTCGCACACCACCCCCGGCTTCGTACCAGCCCGCATCGACTTCGGGCCCGGCCGATACGTCCCGGCCGGCGAGCTCCCCATGCTCACCGACAACAATTACTCGATCCCCCACGTCTGCGACTGGAACGGCGACGGAATGAAGGATCTCCTGGTCGGCGTCTTCTTCGACGGGAACGTCCACCTCTTTCTGAACCAGGGCACGGACGAGAACCCGGTCTTCGGCGAGGGAACGCTTCTCTCGGCGGACGGCGAGCCCATCAGCGTCGGCTACGGCTGATGCCACGGGGCCGCTCCACGGTCTGTGGACTACGACGGCGACGGCGATCTGGATCTCCTCTGCGGCGAGACCAACGGCCAGGTACACGTATTCATGAACGTCGGCACGCCGGCCGACCCCAAGCTGACCTACGACGGCTACGTGCAGGCGGCCGGCCACGACCTCGACGTCGGCCAGTACGCCACTCCTGAAGTGACCGACTGGAACGGCGACGGCCTCCGGGATCTGCTCGTGGGCGGCGGCGAGGGGACCATCGGGCTCTTCATCAACGAGGGATCACCCTCCACACCGGTCTTCAATACCTACAACCAGGTCATGGAAGGCGACTCGCCTCTATGGACGGACGGAAGCGCCGCCCCTGCCGTGGCGGACATGAACGGCGACGGTCTGCCCGACCTCCTGGTGGGTGAGCTGTCGAACAGGATACGATACTACGAAAACCGCGGGGCCGCGGGTGCCCCTGAATTCTCGGGCCACAGCGTCGTCCGCGCGAACGGCGGGAAGATCGATTTCTTCAGTTACACCAAGCCCACCGTCACCGACTGGAACGAAGACGGCCTCCTCGACCTCCTCGTGGGGCACGAGGAGTCGATCCTGACCCTCTTTCCCGCCGGGGAGCAGATCCCCGCGCCGGCCTTCGAGATCACCTTCCTGGGACCGGAGTTCATCGAGCCCGGGGGCGGAACCATATCCTTCGAGGTGTCGCTCACGAACCCGCACTCAGAGGCCGTCACCTTCGACTTCTACCTGAGCGTGGAGCTCGACGACATGACGGGCGACCAGATATTCATTGGACCGCTCATGACGTACGAGAACCTGAGCCTCGGGCCGCGACAGAGCTTCTCCACCGTGGTCTCACGCTATATCCCGGAACAGGCCTCTCCCGGGTACTACGACTGCACACTGTACGTGGGGGATGCCGGCGAGTGGATGTTCACCGGCATGGACTCGTTCTGGTTCTCCAAGCTCTGGTAGGAGCGCAGAGCTGAACCGGGGTGGGATCAGCCCTCTGCGGAAGAGCCGACCTACGCAAACCGGTGATCAGGGGCCCGTGACCTCGAAGTGCCTCTTATGTATGGTGCCGTTCGGCCAGGGGTCCACGCCGTCGCCGGGGCCGTCCACGATGTAGACGTTCGGATAGCCCTCGTTGGCTTCGAAGTCCGACCAGTCGTTGCCGTTCTGGCCCATGAACCAGGTGTTGCCGGAGGCGCCGGCCTCCTCCCAGGCGTTCACCGGATTGTCCAGGAGATCGTTCCTCCAGATGGTGTTCCCGGTCGATCCGGACAGGTAGATCCCGTACTGCGCGTTACCCGTCAGTATGTTCTTCTTGACCAGGTTCTGCCCGCCGCCCGTGACCGTGATGCCCGTCTCGAATCCCGACACCGTGCAGCCCTTGACCAGCACGTTCTGCCTGTTCTCGACGACGATGCCCGAGCCGGTTCCCGTGCCGGTGATCGAAGCGCCGTCGCAGTTGAGGGTGACGTTGTCGGCCGCGATGACGAGACCGTCGCCCCCGCAGTCGGGCAGGTCGCCGTAGAGGGTGACGGAGTTGGTGATGCTGTCGCCGCAGTTGATGATGTCGGCGAACTGGACGTCCGACTCGACGCTGCACTCGCCGTAACCGATCTTGAAGAACCCGCCGTCACCCCAGCCCGTCCCCCAGCTGTTCTTCCCGATCCAGTACCCACCCGCGTCGTCGTAGCCGACGAGGGCGATGGCGTGGTTCGCGCCGTTGTCGTTGGTGCAGCGGTAGATGTCGCCGTCCCAGTACCCGCCGAAGCCCGATCCGATGCCGAACGACACGGAGACCGGCCCCGAGTTCGCGATGGCCTCACGGATGTCCGTGACCGATCCGGAGGTGTCGATCCTGACCAGCCTGTCCTCCCAGTCGCT
>CAZMKB010000215.1:3175-6583 GCA_964566685.1 uncultured Gemmatimonadota bacterium
TGCAGCGGTCGGAGCAGGTGGCGTCGCTGCAGGCGATTCCGTCCCGGTACTCGCAGTTGTAGTCGCAGGTGCCGCCGCCGCAGGTGCAGCCGTACCCGTCGACGTACGGCATGCACGACTCGTCGGGGATCCCCTGGCCCCGGATGAACTGGAGCGCCAGGAAGTGCATCCCGCCGCAGCAGCTCTGCGAGAACACGTTTCCGTGACAGTCCGACACCAGGTACTCCTCCGAGAGGTCGAGGTTCATGAACGGATCTCCCTCGTTGATCTGGACCACCGCCTCCACGGCCGCCACCGCGCCGAACGCCCAGCAGGAGCCGCAGCCGCCCTGGTTCTTGACAGGCGTCACCCAGTTGTGGCCGTCGTAGTCTCGCCAGTCGACGGCCGGAGGGGCGGACAGGTTGGGCGGCAGCGGTGACCGGGAATCCTCTCCCGGAGCCCCGGTCGAAATGCTCGCCTTCGTCGCCCGGGTACTGAGACCCGTGAGCTCTGTCACCGAGCCGACCACGCGTCCATCCTCCGACACGCACACCGCGTACTCACGCGAGAAGGGATCGTTCCCGTCATCCATCGTCACGAGGCCGTAGCCCTCCCGGGCGCACCACGAGTACTCGGGCCCGCAGGTCCCCCGGAGAAAGTCCCACTCCTCGCACCGGAAGCCGTCCGGCATGACGCATTCGCCCCGCTGACCGCCTGCATCCGGCACGATCCGGTAGTCGTAACCCAGTCCGCGGCAGTAGACCTGCGCCGGATTGGCCGTGCCGAGCATGCCCGGGATCCCGTTGCGACCGGATTCCTCCCCCGCCGCCGGGGACGACACCCGGTTTCCGCCGGAGTTGTTTCCGACCGATCCGGACGATGCAAGCCGGTCTCCGCCGGGATCGACCCCGAAGAGCGCAAGCCGCAGATCTCCCGCCTCGATTCTTCCCTCCCAGCGCCGCCCGTTCACGAAGAGCGTGGGTGATGCGCTCACACCGCGCTCCTGCGCCGTGCGGATGTTCTCTTCGAGGAGGAGCGCTCCCGTTCCGTCACGGACGAGCTCCTCGAGCACCGCCGTCTCGATGCCGAGCTCCGCCGCCGCATCCTGCCAGCGGACTTCGATGTCATGGGCCCGGTGTAATAGATAGTCGAGATGAACTTCGGGGTAGAGTTCCCCGACGATGAGCTGGCGCATGTTCTCTTCGATCTCCACTTTTCCGTGGAGGCTCGAGAATCCCCGGTAGAATTCCCCGCCGTCGCCGCTGCAGCCCGGGGCCGGATGGCCGACCGGGAAGTCCGTGGGTCCCCTCCGGACAGCTTCAGAACCTGCCGCGGGCTGCACGGGACCGGCACCGTCCGTCGCGGGCACCGGAATCTCACCCGCCGCCTTCGCGATGTAGTGGACCCTGAGGTCGAGCAATCCTTCGTTTTCTTTCACCAGCGGGATGAGCTCCTCCTCGGCGGTGAGCGCGTAGGGACAGCGGCTCATGACGAAGAGCTCGAGGGTGACGGTCTCGCCCGCCCCGGGAGCCCGGAGCGGAGCCTGCGGGCCTTCCGGCAGCGCGTCGGAGAGACCCAGGAGTGAACACAGAAAGAGGAGCGCGGTAGACAGTCGTCCCATTCTCGAGCATCCTTTCGGTCGAAGTGACGAGGAGATCGTATCCAGCATGAAGAAATGTCCACATTCTTGACTATATGGTCCATTCATGATACCACAAGGAGGGAGAGAAGTCAATCGAAGGGGGCGGAATGGGCAGGGGGACCGGGCATCACCGCGGCTCGTCCCGTCCCTGGAAGAAAACCCGCAGATACTCGTCCACCGACACCGCGCTCTGCATCTGCGTGTCGAGCTGGCGGGTGAAGCCTATCAGTCTGCCGATTTCCTCCAGAACGTCGAGGATCTTCTCTCTGTCCCACTGCTTTAAGTTCCCGACGACGAGGTCTCCGTCCACAGTCACCCGGAAGTGGAGCTTCTCGAGGATTCCCCTGATGAGGATGGCCCGCAGGCGACGCTTGTCCGTCTCGGTCACCCCGCCGACGAAGCGGAAATAGATGTAGTTGTCACTGACATTGTCCGAGACGTAGGTGTCGATGACGTTGAAATGGTACCCGAGGCGCAGGCTGATGTTGGCGTAGTGCTTCGAGAGGACCGCCAGGTTCTGTCCGGAGTACTCTCCTCCCCGGTCGGTCATGGAGTGACGGGTGAGGCTCGAGATGAAATCTCCGAAGCCCAGGTTCACCGGGTGGGTACTCCACACACCAGGGCCTGTCAGTCCCTCGAGGATCGCCCGCATCGGCACCGACTGTACTTTGTCGATATCCTCAACGGCTACTCCGTTCTCATCGTCACCGATACCTCCTCCCAGATCGATCAGGAAGAGGTCGAGAGGGACAGGGAGCTCCATCCTCCTTGCCCGGATGCCGCGAAACGGCCGGGAGGAAATGTTCAGCTCGATGAGCTCCTCTACCGCCTTCTCGTGACTGAAGCGGAGGATGTCGTGGTAGGTCCGGCAATTACCAGCGGTGAACTGAGTGCTTTTCGGATCTACCAGGAAGAGCGGCGTGATCTTTCTGAGGAGCTGTCGCAGGATCCTGTACTCCCGCAGATCCCTGTAAACGTCCTCCGATTCCGCATCGTACTCGAGGAGCTCCTTCACCACGCCCCGGTAGACGGTATTCTCCTCGGCATCCACGGTGATCTCCTCGCCGTCCGCGAGGAGCACCGTGGCCTCACCCGTGTTCACGATGAGCGGGACACCGAACTCCCGGGCCACCGTCGCCATGTGGCCCATGGTCGATCCGGCATCGGTGATAATGGCCGCGGCTCGGCGGATGATGGCCGTCAGGCGCGGCGTGGTGTACCGGGTGACCGCGATGGCGCCGACCGGGAAATGCTCGAGATCATCGTCCTCCTGCACCAGCCTGACTCTGCCGGCCGCGATGCCGCGCTGGGCCACCTCCCCCTTCCCGTCCAAGATCTTCGGCCTGTCGCGGACAATCCTCTCGAGGTCACCGGCGGACCGCTTCCTCTTTTGCCGGATGCGGAGCGGGCGGCACTGGAGTATTGTTAAGGTTCCCGTGCTGTCGAGGCACCATTCGATGTCGAGCGGCCGCTTGAAACAGCGGTCGAGGAGCAGTGCAATTTCAGTGAGCTCCTTCACCTGTCCCTCGGTGAGGCACGGCTCCCGCCGGGCCTTCTCGCGGACTTCAATCCGTTTCGTTCCTCCCCCCGCGGCACTGACGACCATGTTCTCCTTTTTGCCGATCCGGCGATCGAGGACCCGCTCCGGCTGGAGCCGTGACATCTGGTAGTAATCCGCCCGGGCCGTACCCGACACGACGTCGACACCCAGGCCGAATGCCGCCGTGATCACCAGCCGGTCGACGTGCTCGCCCCGCAGCATGCGTGGGAGGGTGCGGAGTTGCCCA
>CAZMKB010000216.1:0-6555 GCA_964566685.1 uncultured Gemmatimonadota bacterium
TGGAGGCCGGTAATTGCCTCTCCGGCGCTGTCGTAGCGGATATAATCGAGGTAGCCCTTGTCCCGGGACAGGAATTCGAAAGCGACGTGAAGCATCCCGTTCGAAAACGTCGAAGCGGGGTTCCGATAGTAGAAGCCTTCCTCCTCCCTCACGTCGGGCAGCGTCATGCTCCGGAGGCCGATATCCTCATCAGGCTGCATCTGTCCGAAGGAGAGCTTTCCGACACCGTCGGTCCATGCACTCCACACACCTTCCCCGCTCAGATCCATGGACGGCGGAGAGTCGATGAGCGCCCTTTGGTTCTCGAAACCCTGTACCGACCAGATGCCGCCTTCGTCACGGTAGAGATTGACGCCCCATTCCAGATCTCTCCTCTCCAGCATGGTGAGCTCGGCGTACCCGCAGACTCCCACGGCTACATTGCCGGATGCACCCGCCTCCACACGGGCGAAGAGGGGTGTCCCTTCCTTCTCCAGCGACATTCCGTTCCGGAGCAGGAAGTCTTCGCCGTTCCACGAGCCGACTGCCCCCTGAATGCCGTCCACGATGTCGGATCGAAACAGGGCGAATCCGTCCGTGACCGTGTCGGGCACGCTCCAGGTTTCCCCGGCGTCTTCGCTCAGGATCCGGAGGATGGACCTCTTTTCTTCGTCCTCGCTCTCCCGACGTTCCGACCAGACGACATGCTGGACACCGTCGATGTCGATGGCGATCGACGGATCGAGCGAGGGGGCGGAAGTTGCACTGAGCCGGACCGCCGAGTCGGCGAAGGTGGATAAAGGCGACGGGAGAACTCTGTCGCCGGTGGTCTCGAACATCTCATGGAGCAGGCTCCCTTCGGAATAGGGCATATCCAGCTCGAGGATCCATGCGACCGTCGATGCAATGTCGATGAGGTCGCACCGTCTGTCGAAAGATACATTCTGTCTGATGTCCGGCCCCAGGGCGAGGAACAGGCAGTGCCTGTTGCAGTGGTTGGTGCCGCCGTGTGTGTGGAAGTTCAGACAGCTTCTTCCGTGGTCGGTCGTGATCATGAGGATCGTCCGGTCCTGATAGTGCGGATCGCTCTGGAGCGTCTCCCAGAGCTCGAGACAGAGAGTGTCGGCGATCATGATCGCCCCGGTGTAGTCCTCGAACGATCCTTCGTGACCAAGGCGATCAACCTCTCTCAGGTTGATGAGGGAGAGGGACGGCTGGTCGGTTTCCATCACTTCGTAGAAGCGTTCCATGGTTTCCCGGTCATTGGTGCCCACGTTGATTTCGACATTGGAGCGGTAGTCATGACCCCAGTGCGGATGCAGGGAATAGGCACAGGTGCTGAGCTGGTTCTTCCCCGAGACGATCCACGTCTCGCTCATGGGAAGGTCGTATGTCTTCCGGTAAACCTCGAAAAAGCTCGGCCGGTGCTCCCGTGAGTTGCCCGAGTAGCTGGCCATGCTGAGAGGGATGTTCTTCCGCGATCCGTTCACCATGCTGAGGTGCCCGCTCGTCGTCACGGGCCAGTTCGTCGTGTACATCTGGCTGTAGATCGTGCCCTGAGGTCTCAGCTCATTCCAGATCAGGGGAATGTACTGATGGGAGGGATCGTCGAATGCTTCCTCGTTCCGGAGACCGTCGATGACGAGGACGACAACGTTGTCGGTGGTTGTCGTGACGGGCGGCGTGCCGGAGGCTGTCATTGCGGCACCAGGATCCGGAAGAAAGCCGGGGGAGACGATACAGAGAGAAATGAAGACGGCTGTGACCCGGTAGAGAAAACGGGACTGACAGATGGAGGATCGGCATGTGCACATCATGAGACTCCAGAGTGAAGCGTTTCCTACCAGCGACGAATACAGATTGAGGTCTGTTCGTGTCCGGATCCCTCGCGTGTCTGTTTATTCCAGTATAGATGAAGCGAACAGCTTTGTCAACTCGACGCGGGGCCCAATGACGGTTTGCGGCCGGGCAGGTGTCACGAGCGTAATAGACCTGTCGCCCGGACGGAAAATTCGATTGACAGAAACCGGCCGGCCGGGTATAATGGGTTGAACGATCCGGTGACCCCCGGCGAACCAGGGGATCTGCATGGGAAGCCGCATACCTCGCTTCGACCGTTCCGGGAAGAGGACAGCCGCCCTCCTGATCCCGTCGATCTGTATCCATCTCCTCTTCCTCGTCTCTCTCACAAACGGCATACTGGATCCTCTTTTCAACGCGAGCAGCCACCGGATCGGGCAGGGGGCCGATTTCTACCAGTTCTATCAGGCCGGCAGGAGCCTCGTGCAGGGAATGAGCATCTATCAACACATCGATCCCTCGTCGCTCCCCTACGGTCCCTCCTTCCGGTATCCGCCTCTCATGGCCTGCGGCGTCGGGCTGGCATTCCAGCCGTTTACCCCCGAGACCGCCCGTCTGATCTGGTGCATTGTCTCGGAGCTCTTTTTTCTCGCAACCGTCGCACTCCTCTGGAGAATCGCCGGTTCGTCCCGCGCCCTGCCGGTCGCGGCCCTCTGCCTCATGTTCACTCCCCTCTACACCGACCTCTATCTCGGCCAGACGAACACGTTGATGGCGCTTCTCATTGCCCTCATCATCTGCTTCGCCCTGCGAAACAGAAACGCACTCGCCTCGAGCTCTCTCGCGGTCAGCATCAATGTCAAATTCAACACACTCCTGCTCCTGCCCGTCCTCCTCATCCGGGAGAACCGCCGGTTCCTTCTCCGGACGCTCGTCCTCACCGGCGCCCTGTTCATACCCTATTTTCTCTTCTTCCCGGAAGATCTCTTCTATTTCTTCGAATTCATATTCCGGGTTCCAGACGACTATCTCTACCAGGCGGGAAACCTGGGGAGCTACCCGTTCATCCAGGAGATCGTATATCTCTTCACGTACGATGATGGAATCCTCAGGGGGATTCAGGCCCTGTGGTCACTGTCTGTCCTCCTTCTGACCGTGTGGATATTCCTCCGATCGAAGAACCCCGACACGCTCGACGTCGTCTCCCTGTTTCTCTGTGCCTACTTTCTCACCTTCAAATACATCTGGGAGCATCACCTGGTCATGCTGCTTCCAGTGCTCACCGTCGAGTATATCCGGAATAGAAGATCGGTCATCGTATTCCTGTGGATTCTCCTCGCCCTTCCCACCGTGTTCTTTTTCGTGGACCTCGATCTCGGCGTGGGATACACGGAACTGCAACCGTACCTGAGCGACGGGAACAGTATGCTCTACCACTCCTGCAAATTTCTCCCGCTCATCATCCTCTACGCTGCGGTTTCCCTCAGGCAGCTGGGCTACGCACTGGAGCTGAAGCCGGCTCTTGCGACATCTGCCGCGGTTGTCCTGGCAGGTGCAGTGGTGTTTTTCCTCAAGCCGCCCTCCGGCAAGGACCACTGCAGCCGGGCACTCCGATACGCGAGACAGCAGAACGCAGGATCAGCGGTCGTACAGTTCGAACACTGCGTGAGAAGCAGCCCGAAATACCTGCGGGGATATTTCCACTACGGTCAGTTTCTGATGAAAATGGGAGAGAGGGAACGAGCCGAGGCCGTGTATCGAGAAGCCCGCTCCATTGCACTGGACGACTCCGACCGTGAATGAGCGCGTGAAGCCATGATGCCGCCGCTGCGTGAGGAAGATCAACGTGTGATGCCGACGATCTTCCAGCCGGGAGGGGCTTCCCGTAGAAACAGTCTGACAGGGCGGCGCCATGATCCGGGTGCGCCGCCGGTCGGTGTGACTTCGGCGAAAATGTATGTGGTCGGGGAAGAGACGGTCCGGGGTTCCGGGATCTCCATCCTCGCGCCGGCTCCGGTGCCCGGACCATCCGCCGGGATGACCTGCGGAGTGCCCAGGAGAGCACCCGGCAGTCGGGCCTCGTTGTCATACTCCCGCCAGTTCACGCTGTACCCTTCCGGCGGGGCGCCGAAGCCGTATTCGACCGAGAGATTGGTGAATCGAACGCCGTTCCCCTCGAGCTCGAACCTGCCGGTCGGGTTGACCCGGTTCAGATAGTGGGCTCCGATCTTGTCGCGCCTCTCGAGAAGCGTCCGAATCATGTATTCCCTGGCCTCGTCGTTGCTCAGGCGGCCTTCCTCAACCACACTCCTCACCATCGAGTCCGTGAACGACATGAGTATGGCGGCGGCCCAGAATGCATCTTCCTCGTCCATCATCTCGAAGGCCGGGTTCGGATACTCGGGTTTCCATCTTTCCGGTTCGAAGGCCTTCGATTCGAAACGGCCGATCGACGGGTAATCCGGGTAGGAGATCTTCAGGTAGGGTCTGAGCCAGATACCGAGGGTACCCATGGTCTTGAACGTTGGAGCCGCTTCCCAGAGGTACTCGTTTCCGGCTCGGTAGGTCTGCGGCTTGACACTTCCCGAACCGAGGCAGGACCCGAAATCTATCAGGTAGTGTCTGACATAGTTGCCTGCGGTGTAAATGTCGAGTGAGTTGATCGATCTCGCGTCGTCGTGATTCAGCCAGGCCGCGAACAGGGAGAGGCCGCGGAGTTCCCTCCGGTACTGATGGGGAATGATGTCATTTGCGTCGTCCGGCCTGGTGCCGTAGTACTGGAAGTGGCCAAGAGGATGACCGGCGATCGCCTTGCTCGCGATGACCCGCAGTGTACCGTCCCGGTCGACCGGCGTCTTCTCGAGGATGAAGGAAAGATCATCGTCCGTCATCTGCCTCTTCTTACCGAATTTGTCTTTTACCGTTGTCTCGTCGCCCACGACGATCAGTCCGACAGGAACATCCAGCAGGTAGTTCTCCGGAACGTGATATCCCATCGCGTGAAAGAGCGGGGTGCAGATCGCTTCGGCCGAAGTGGCCATTTCGCGATGTCCGGTCGGATCGAATTTGACGAAGTAGACGTCATCGCGAGCGTCCCTGATGACGAAACCCGGGGTGATGCCTTCCGTCTTGGCGCTGATGACGGTCCACGGGTGGTCGGTGTCGGGACCGCTGCCTGTCTTCGGACCGCGGACGACTTCATCGACGGTCATGACCCGGCTTCCGAGCCGGGGGGTGAACCAGCTCGAAGCCGGCACCTCACCGAGCGTGTTCGTATTCCGGGCTCCCGTCTCCTCGCGGCTGCCGGGCTTGATGAACGTGTTCTCGATGAAGTCGTAATACTGGCTGAGCTCGAATTCCACCGGTTCCGGAACCGGGAGGGTGTCGATGTCCGCTGCGATTGGATCGTCGGGGTAGAAGTACGGCCACTCTCCCTCATCCGCTGGTCCGGCCCGGGCCGCCGGCGAGAGAAACACGGCGGCCAGCAGGATTCCGAGCCGGAGGAAGTGTTCCCGGATTCGAGAGCTGTTGTCCCGCCCGGCTGTCTTCCGTTTCCGTTCTGTCGCTTCAGAATACATTTTCGAATTTCACGTAGAGTCTCGTGCCTTCTGTTCCCCTGGCCACATCGCCCCTGAGGAACACGCTCCGCGCAGTGTTGAATCTGAGACCGCCCCCGTAAGACCATTTGAAATTCGAGAGGCGGAAATCTTCCCAGTGATCTCCGACCTGACCGGCATCACCGAAGACGGCTACGTCGAGGCCGATGAATGCTTCGAACCGGTATTCGAGGTTCGCCAGGAGAGACTTCCGGTCACGGAACCGGTACTCACGGTAACCCCGAAGGCTCTCGCTGCCTCCGACATAGGGAAGCATGAAGAAGGGAGGCGTGCCGCCGTTCCGACCGGCCGAAGTGGAAGCCTGGAGCCTGATCGCGATGACCCGGTGCTTGTGATAGAACGGGAGGTATCCCTGGAATTCGGCCGTGGTCAGCTCGAAATCATGGGCCGATCGGTGCTGGTCATTATACAGGGTGTGATCGAGCTCGAGGAGAAGCCCGGATCGAGGATTGCCGGCTGAGTCCCTGGTATCGAGTGTGGCCCTGTATCCCACCGACACGTGGTCCAGTGATTCCCCGAAGCCGGGGGCTTCCGCCGGCGGGAACACTTCATCGAGAGGAGGGACGTCATCGTTCGTTCCCGGGCCGGTGCGGCTGCTGAGGTAACCGGTGGAGACGTGAAGTCCGATCCCCGGCTCGATCTCGACCTGCACTCCTCCCCTCAGTTCGAAATCCTTGAGCCTGAAGTTGCTTCTTTGTCCCTTGTCGCTGTCGTACCCGAAGCCGAAGAACTCCTCCTGCGGATAATACCGGTAACGGGCATCGAGTCCGATGTGAACCGGCAGAGCGGGGAGCGGCTGCGAGCTGACTGCTGTTTCGTACTGCCGGTACCCGTTGAACGAAAAGGACGCGCCGTAAGAGAGGATAGAGGCCGGAATGAGCTCTTCGTTCTCGTGCCTGAAACCGAGCGCCAGCTTCGCTCTCGTGCTGAGGCCTCCGAATTTCAGGAAGAACCGGTAGAAACCGTACCGGAGCCGCTCGATGATTTCACTCGTCTCGATGAAGAGGAGCCCCTTCTCGATGTTCGTCCTCTCGGGCGGGTGCAGGCTGTCCGCCCTGGCCTGCCTCCGGCCCGCCAGGAGGTCCGTACGGTACTCGTATTCCGCGGAAGGACCGGATTCGGCCGGTCCGGGGCTTTCCTGGGCCATGGCCATCCGGGG
>CAZMKB010000217.1:0-4663 GCA_964566685.1 uncultured Gemmatimonadota bacterium
AGGATTATCGTCGATGTCGTAGGAGACGTACACCGGCATATCGCTCTCGAACGTGCCTTTCGATATCGAATAGAAGCCCATTCTGTCACGCGGATCCAGGCCCACGTCGTCATCGATGCCCTCGAACGCGTTCGGGAAGCCGGCGGAGAGATCGAACTCCTGTGCCTCGTCGGCGAAGAGCTCTCCCTCGTAATCTTCGAGATCGCTCAGGAATCCATGTGTCTGCTTCGGCACGTATGCGTGATGGAGATCTTCCGCAATGATTTCACGGATGATCCTGACACGCTGAAACAGCTCGTTCTTCGCCTCGGCCTTCTTTGTCGCCTCCAGGCCGGTTCTGATGCTCCCGTAGATGATTCCCGCGGCGATGGCGAGGATCGACATGCTCAGAAGGAGCTCGAGCAGCGTGAAACCGTTTTTCCTGACGCAGCGTCCGAACATGTTGTCTCCGGTCCCCGCCCCGGCGGAGGAGCTCTCCTACCTGGGGAAAATGGAAAATCCCATCGATTCTTCGGGTATCATGGTGAAAAGCCGGTATTCCTTCGTCGCACCCTCGTCACTCCAGCTCACGGCGACTTCCACGTCGTGCAGGCCCGGGAGCTCACCTTCGGTGATGTCGATGGAGTAGCTCATGTCATAATCTTCCAGCTCGCCTTCCTCCCGGCCGGGCTCGAGGAGGTCGCGTGAAGCGACTTCCTCCATGACGTTGCGTGCCAGCGTGACCGCGATCGTCGACTTCTGGGATCTCCGCGCGGAAGAGACACCGAGAGAAAACACCTGCAGAACGGCCACCAGCGCCAGCGCCATGACCGCCGTCGCGATGATGATTTCGATAAGAGTGAAACCCCGCTGTCGGTTTCTTCTGTGCATAGAGCCCGGATTATTCATACCATTTCGACTTAGTGGCCCTAGACATAAATACGCTCGTATTCGGCCACCGATGCATCCCGAACCGCTGCGTTGCTCGTCGGTTAAATACCACTGCGGGTATTCGCCCTCCTCGCGCCTTGCGGTTCGGGCGCCTCGTCGCCCTCGATACGTGACCGTATTTATGCCCAGGACCACTTAGAGTTCTTCTCCCCTGTCGAGGACGTAGATGTTGCCGGTGAGGTCGTTCACTGCGATCGTGGCCTGCTCTTCCCCCGCAATAGACAGGGTCACCGTCCCTCCGGAAGCGTTCCCCATGGGATAGAAGACGAAATGCGGAAGTTCACTGCCGATGACACTGAATGGATCGTTCACTTCCACTTCCGCTTCCACACCGTCGGCGAGCTCGAACCACTCGGGAAATGTGAGAGGGATCCTCTCGTCGTGCCTCCGGAATACGGTCTGGAAAGCTCTGTCGTCGGGGCTGTAATAGACATAGGCCCGGATTCCCTCCTTCAGCGCCACCTCCCTGGTCTTTCTGAGGTAACTGGAGAGACTCCTGGTACTCTGACGCAGCCGGTACCTGTCGAGCGATCCCATGACGAGCGGACCGGCGATACCGAGAGCGATACCCATGATGATCAGAACGATGATCAGCTCGACGAGCGTGAAGCCCCGCCGGGAGTGTCCGCCGGTTACCGGGATGCCTCCTCCGCTCACCGTAGCCTTCGTTCTGCTACATCCAGCTGACGACGTCTGCGTCTTCGTCATCGCCTCCTTCCAGTCCGTCCCTTCCGAGGGAGTAAAGATCGTATCCGTCGGGATTGTACGTTCCCGGAGACTCGTAGTAGTATTCTCTCCCCCACGGATCAACCGGTACCTCCTTCTTGAGATACGGCCCGTCCCAGTTCGGGGGGACAGGTGGGGACGTCGGCTCTGTGACGAGCGCCTGCAGCCCCTGCTGGGTCGTCGGATACATGTCATTGTCGAGCCGGTAATTGTCCAGCGCTATGCCGAGAAGCTCTATCTGAGCCTTCGCGGCGCTCCTCTTCGCGCGGGCGACGTTCTTGAACAGCCGCGGGCCGACGAGACCGGCGATGACCGCGAGAATGATCATGACGACGATCATCTCGATCAGGGTGAATCCGTTCCGCTTTTCCCCCTTCTCCTTCATCGAATGTGCTGTTGTTCTCATTGAACACCTCTGATCAGTCTAGAACGGGAGGTTCGAAAGACTCGTTATCGCCATCAGGAGTGAGATTACCATGAGCCCCACGAGAACTCCGAAAAAGAGGAGCATGGCAGGTTCGAGCAGGGAGACGAGGGACCTGAGAGCCTGTGTCGTCTCTTTTTCGTACGTGTCGGCCACTTTCAGGAGCATTTCGTCGACCTCTCCCGTCTCCTCCCCGACGGCGATCATGTGTATGGAGAGGACAGGGAACAGCTCCGTCTCCCTGAGAGGCTCGGCGATGCTCTCTCCCTCCTTGAGGCTGTCGTGAATGTCCTGTATGGCTTCGCTGTAAAAACGGTTTTTCATCGTCTCTTTCGCGACATCGAGAGCTTCAAGGATTGGTACACCGCAGCGGATGAGGGTTCCCAGCGTTCGTGCGAACCGGGCGACGGCGATTTTCCTGTTCAGATCTCCTATCAGGGGGGCGTTGATCTTCAGACGATCGAAGAGCAGCGACCCGGAGTATGTCTGCAGGTACGCCCGGATTCCCATGATGATGAGGATGAAAAGACCCAGCAGTGCCCACCAGTAGCTGCTGATGAACGCGCTGAAAGACAGGAGAGCCCGGGTCATGAACGGCAGCGACTGTCCCAGGTCCTCGAAGATCCCGGCGAACCGTGGTATGACGAACGTCAGCAGCAGCACGACGGCAACTCCTCCCACCACCGACATGAGCGCGGGGTAGATCATCGCCGAACGAACCTGGCTCTTCAGGTTGTCCTGTTCTTCGAGGTACTCGGCCAGACGGCGGAATCCAACTTCGAGAAAGCCACCGAATTCTGCCGCTGCGATCATGCTCCGGTAGAGGTCCGGGAACACCCTGGGATGTGCGGCAAACGCCTCGCTGAGCGACTTTCCCGCCTGGACATCAGACTTGACCGACTGGAGGATATCCCTGAGCTTGTCATCCTCGGTCAGCTCGGTGACGACGGCGAGAGACCGGTCGAGGGGGACGCCGGCATCGAGCATGGTCGCCATCTGTACCGTGAACGGGACGACGTCCTTCTTGCGAAATCCCTGGAGCCACCTGAGCAGTTTTTCCAGGGAGGGTTTTGCCGCTCCTTCGGACTCCTCCTCGACCACGATGGGAAAGAGGCCGAGATCCCTCAGCCGGTCGAACACCTGGGCCTGGTTTCTGGCATCCATCACACCATCGATGATCTTTCCTTCCATGTCCGAGGCCTGGTAGACGAACGAAGCCACCGGTCCTCCTGCCTGCTTCCGATCATGTGAATACTGATAATCAGAGTATAATCAGAGTACCGCCTCTTCCTGCGTCACCCGCACCACTTCCTCCACGGTCGTTATTCCATCGAGCACTTTCTGCCAGCCGTCCTCGCGCAGAATGACCATGCCTTCCCGTCTTGCGGTCTCCCGGATGCGGTTGGTGCTCTGTTTCTCGAGAACCATCTGCTTCAGGGTGTCGGACATGACTATGAACTCGAAAATCCCCAGCCTTCCTCTGTATCCGGTGGAATCGCACTCACTGCACCCCCTGCCCCGGAAGATCCTGATTTCCGCCGGATCCCTGTCGTCCGGGCTGATCTCTTCGAGCAGAGCGCCCTCCGGACGCATCTCTTCCCGGCAGTTTCTGCAGATCATCCGCACCAGACGCTGGGCGAGAATTCCATCGACCGACGAGGACACGAGGTACGGCTCGACCCCCATGTCAAGGAGGCGGGTGATCCCTCCCGGTGCATCGTTCGTGTGCAGTGTACTGAAAACCAGGTGTCCGGTGAGCGCGGACTGGATGGCGATTTCCGCAGTTTCGAAGTCGCGCATTTCTCCGATCATGATGACGTCGGGATCCTGACGGACGATGGACCGCAGGCCGGAGGCGAAGGTGAGTCCGATCTTCGGCTTCACGGGGATCTGGTTGACACCTTTCAGATTGTACTCGACCGGATCCTCCAGCGTGATGATCTTCTTCGTCGGGCTGTTGATCTTGTTGAGCGCCGCATAGAGGGTGGTGGTCTTGCCGCTGCCGGTGGGACCCGTCACGAGAATGATTCCGTGCGGCCTCTGGATCATGTTGTAGAACTTCCCGAAGGCCTTTTCGGAGAGGCCGAGGTCTTCCATGTTGATCAGGATGCTCGACTTGTCGAGGATTCTGATGACGACACTCTCACCGTGGAGCGTCGGCACGGTGGATACCCTGAGATCGATGTCACGGTCCCCGATCCTGACCGCGATCCGTCCGTCCTGCGCCAGCCTCCGCTCGGCGATGTTCATCTCCGCCATGATCTTGATGCGGGAGACGATCGCCGCCTGGAAACGCTTCGGAGGAGATGAGATGTCGTGGAGCACGCCGTCCACACGGTAGCGGACCCTGAGCTGATCCTCCATGGCTTCGATGTGAATGTCGCTCGCACGTTTGTTCAGCGCTTCCATGAGGATGAGATTGACGAGCTTGATGACCGGGGCTTGGCTGGCCATGTCCTTCAGGTCGGCGATCTCGTCCCCTCTGCCGTTTCCGAGGACCAGTTCTCCGTCCGACATGTCCAGGACCATCTTTTCGATGGTTTCCACGCCCTCACCGAAGAATTTCTTGATCCCCTTGAGGAT
>CAZMKB010000217.1:4673-6459 GCA_964566685.1 uncultured Gemmatimonadota bacterium
ATCCTGGGAAGCGGTGACAGGTTCGATGTCGCATTTCAGGAGCGAACGCAGGTCGTCGATGGTCTCGATGTCGTGTGGATTGGCGAATGCCACGACGAGGCTCTCTCCGTTGTATCTGATGGGGATGAAAGCGTGTTCCTGCATGTAGCTCACCGAGAGCCGCACGTTGAGCGACTGGTCGATCTCCTGTTCGATGTCGATCTCGGGAACCGCTTCTCCGGATTGAAATCTGTTGTTCAGCTCACCCAATTCCATGATCAAACCCCGCGTTCATGTGTGCTCGACCGGAGGCGGACCGGCTGGCGGTGGTCCTGCACCACGTGTGTCGTACGACTCCTCGTGGTCTTTGTACACCGGCGGATGCTGCATGTTGCATACCATGGAGGTGACGCCGATCCCGTATTCGGCCGCCGCCCCGCTTGCGACGGTCGACCGCCCCGTGGTGCTCTAGCCCGTTGTCGATCATGTAAAAACAACGGGACGGGAGAGGAAGGTGCCGGCCTGGCCGGCCTTGATCTCAGACGACGGGTGATGTCTTCCGGACAGTATGGGGTGAAACACGGTGCCCGGACTCCCGCCGGCATGTCGTCCGAGCCGTGCCACGCCAGAGTCCCGAAGATGACATGATGGAGCGATCACGTTCTTCCAGGTGAACGGGAAAGCGTGTGGTGCCGTGTGGAATCCCCTCATTCCCCTTTACTGCTCGGCGGTGTTTCCGGGATCGATGACTGCGCCTTCATTTCGCTGATCCCGAAGATGAGTGCCACGACCCCGCAGAGGATGATGAGCAGCGGCAGCGTTCCCTTGAGGAGAATCACGAAGTGCGACCACCAGCTCACCAATCCCATGATCCCGATGAGGATAGCGATGATGCCGCCGATAACACCCATCATTTTACCCATTGTCTTACCTCCTGCCAGAAAGAGGATTGGAACAGGAATCCGTTGAAGTTACGTTTGGGAAATAATACGAATCAACTGAAGTCCTGTCAACCAATTTCCCCGACTCGTCTCATTTCTTTTTCCCCGCCGGCGAGTCCATCCCCGGGGGATACCCGGAGACGACACCCGGCTGTCCGCTTTCACGGTTCATTTCGGAACGGAGAGGGCCAGGAGGAAGACGAGGAACAGCGCGAGGCCCGCAGCCACGTAGTATGCGCAGCTCGCCTGACACATGCCGTACAGAGCTCCCAGGAAGACGGGCCCGATGGTCTGTCCCAGCCTCAGGACCATCCCGTTGACCGACATGAACACGGCGCGGTGTTTGAGCGGCGCATAGCCCGAGAGGAGCGTCAGGATGACCGGGATTGCCGCCCCCCCCGCGATCCCGGAGAGCACGGTCGGGATAAGCATGAACCAGAGCTCCGGGATGGACGGTATCATGGCAAGAGCAACCGCGTACAGGAGATACGCGGTGACCAGGATCGTCCGCCCCGACAGCACGAGGTTGATCTTTCCGAGCTGCGAGGCGGCCACGGCGGTACTGATCGAAATTGAAGACATGATCAGTCCGATGACGGTGGGATTCGCGCCGAACGAGTCACCGAGCAGAAGCGGCAGGCAGGTGAGGAATGCACCGAAGATGATGATGAAATTGATGACACCCGCCACGAAGAGAACGATCACCTTCCGGTCGCGAACGCTCGACCAGGCATTTTTCAGATATCCTCTGATGGGTTCGCCCGTCGTCGGCTCGGGATTTTTCAGGTAGAACAGGACGGTGAGGGCCACGGGGAGAGCCACGATCGGGAGGAGAAACGGATAGTACCAGGCCACACTCGCCAGCA
>CAZMKB010000218.1:0-5067 GCA_964566685.1 uncultured Gemmatimonadota bacterium
GAGCAAGTTAAATTGCCAAAATCAGGGATAGAACTTTTGAGACGCTGCACTAGCATGACAGATACAGATGCCGGGATTCATTTTTCATCACGTACCATCCCGGATGCTCTTGCGAAGAGCTCTCAATCACAATGTGACGGGGAACGCTCTCCCTTCTTTCCGCTGATCGAAACGGAACCGATCCGTCTCATAGAATAACGTTTACCCATCGAAAACTATTCACCGACTGCAGAGAGGCATGCCGGGGATATGCGGCGATTCGGCCCGTGTGATCCTGCACAGTGTCCGGCACTACCTCGGAAAGGGGGGAGCTCCCACACTATCCTCAGTCTTCGAGAAAGCCGGCAGGAGAACTCAAATCGGAGGTGCATCATGAAAAAGCTCACCGTGTTCGCCGCTGTCCTCCTTTTCATCTGGGGATGCGGCGGATCCGACAATCCCATCAGCCTCGACGGACAGAATACCGACAATCTCCTCGGTCTTCCCATGGTCGACAATCCGGCAACCATCGAGCTCATCAACTTCGGAGCGAGGCCAGCCTCCGAGATGGACATTGCCGGTTTGATCGAAAAGGGCTACATCGATCCAGCCCAGCTCAGACTCGAGGGTGGCCTCTGTCCGGTTCTGGTTGACTGCTGGTGGGTCGATGAAGAAGAATTCGGGCAGGACTGGCTCCTCGAGAACTACTGCTGGGATCCGAGTGGTTACATGGTCTTCGTCTGGATGGCCAAGCTCCCCAATCCCGGTGAACCCTGTCTGATCCACCCGGTGGATGTCTGGGGCTGGCTCGCCTTCACCCAGTGTGAGGAAGGGAAACCGAGACCCGTCCTGATGTCGAACATCATCGAAATACCCTGGGGAGTGATCGATTACTTCCAGGGGATCTGGTATTTCTACACTCTCATCAACGTGACGGGAATGCCTCCCGGCTACTATGACGCAATCTTCGTCAACAGCTGGGACGGTCCCCAGCTCCTGCCTTTCGATGATGCCTGCGGTATCGACTTATGGGAATCTCCCGACGGCGGGTTCCCGCCGAACCTGTTCATGGTCTTCAATCCAGAACCACCCTTTCCGCCCGGAGGCTGGCCTCCGTGCAGGCTCGACGGCGAGGACGGGGAGACGAGGCCCTGGTGCGTGGAATTCACCGAGGTCACGGAAGAATGCCACCAGCCGGTTGCGGAGAGTTCGATCAACCAGCCCGGTACTACCGGCCATCCCTTCAATCTAGGGAACGCCTGTACCGCGAACGTGGATGGCGAAATCGTGAAGATCGGTGTCGATCGCTGGAACACCACAACCGCGACCTGGGACATTTATCTTTGGGACAGTGCCTGCAATCTCATCGCTAGCGCATCTGTCACCGGCGGGACGGGCTGGTATTTTGCCGACATCACGCCCTACCCGGTGAGTGTCGGTGATCAGTTCTATGTCAGTTACGAGGTTGATGAGTCCGCCGGCTCCTACCTCTACCGCGACACCGCCAGTCCCATCAACCTGGGTTACATGACCGTCGATTTCGCCAGTTACAACACCGTCGGCAACTGTCCGGATCTCCTGAACGGCTACCTGGTCAGTCCGGTCGACGTCGAGATCTGCGCGCCTGTTGGGACACCGGCACAGCCGCCCGATGTCACCGGAGCCGATTACGGTATCGAAGGATCCGCTGCTACCGACAGAGACCAGTAGAAACGGAACATGGGGGAGGGGCGAAAGAGAGGGAAACCGGGTGGCTTCCCTCTCTTCATATATCTCCGTTCCTGTCCACAAGTCGTCAAGAAACGGTTATATCTTCAACGTAAGGATGATCCCTTCCCGCAACCTACTCCACCACCACGTAGACGGCGGCGGCCTTCCTGTCGGTCACCAGGCCCACGGCGTCCCGGAAGCTCGGGTAGTCCTCGGGCTCGATCACCTTCGACTTCACGTCGAGCGTCGTCCGGATCCTCACCGACTCTCCCTCCTCGAACACCGACCGCGAGCCGGTGAACGACGTCCCGCCGACCTTGTCCCCGGAAGGCACGATGACCCGGCCGACCTCCTCCGGGAAGCCGGCACTCACCTCGTACTGCTCGAGGCCCGTCCAGCCGACCAGCATCGGAAAAGCCCGCTCCTGCACGTGCAGGTTCTCGGCCGTGTGAACGAGCGACTCCCCGGGAGGGCCCACCGCGAGAACGAGGAGCGAGTCCTCAACCGGCGGCCCGATCTCGACCGCGGCCCGAAACGCCGAGTTCTGTGGCGAGAGCTCGATCACGTCCACGTCCCCGACCGTGCACCCCTCGATGATCCCCGAAACGAGCTTCTTCACGTACTCCCCGGGCTTCTCTCCGGTGAGAAGGAGCCGGAGGTGTGGGCTGTAGATCCCGCCCATCTCGACGGTCATCTCCCCCACGCCGCGTCCCGCCTCGTCGAAGTCGAGAAACCCCCCGGCGACGAGCCGGTTGACGCCGCGAACGGCCTCCTTCACCTCGGTGATCGTGAAGCGGCCGCTTCGAAACGCCAGGGCGTAGGAGCCGATGTGGTCGCTCCGCGCGTCCCACTCGAGCGACGTTGCCGGGTCCGCCATGACCGTCCTGCCCGAAACCTTCGCCTCGACCACCGGGATCGGGAACTGCTCGAGCGCCGGGACGTCCTTCGCGATCACCGGTCCCCGGGAGAGAAAGACCAGATCGGCATCGATCCCGGCCTCACCGAGCATCATGGCGAGAAGTATTGCCCGTTCGAGGGGCAGGCCGTAGCGGGTCCGGTAGACTTCGGCCGCGGTCCTGAGAGCCTCAGGGAACCGATCGAGCGGCCAGCGGACGGGCGCCACGTGCTCGTGCACGAACCCGTGGATGAGGTGGAGCTTCCGCCAGCCGGAGGTCTCGTCGCCGGTGAGCTCGGCCACCTTGGCCGCGATCTCGTCGCCCATCTTCCGGGCGGCCTCGATCCGGCCGTAGATCCCGTCCGTCACGTCCTGCCAGCTGCCGGCCGTGGAGTAGACGATCCGCGGCAGGTAGGACTCCTCGGCGTCGGAGAGCACGCCGGCATTCACCAGCGGCACTTCGGCCACCGTCCAGCTGTGGGCCATGACGCCGCGCTTCCTGCGGCTCTCGTGGGCGGCGTCGGCCCCCAGCACGGCGTGAACGAGCCTGAACTCGTCCGGCATCGTGACGGTGAAGGACTTCTCCTGGATGGGGTTGGGGCCCGCCAGGGGCTCCGTTCCCGTGAGCCAGGTGCGTATCCTGTGTAAATCCTCACGCCGGTAGTGGAGCTCTGTGGCCCGGCCGATGTCGAGGCCCACGTGGGTCACCACGAGCTCCCTGCCGTCGGTGAAAAAGGGCGCCTTCGCGAGCGGGAAGGGGGTGATCAGGTTGAAGCCGTTCTCCTGGGTGTCGTAGGTCCTTCCCTCAGGCGTCGTGGTCCGCGCGCGGAGGACATCGAGCCGCTGGTGCCGGTCGTTGAAGGGGATGTGGGGGTCGCCTTCCGCGTCCATCCCCTCGTAGGTGAGGATCCGCTTCTCGATGCGCACGTCCTCGGTGAGGGTGGTGTCCGGGCGAAGCGTCACCGTCTTCGTCTCGCCCAGGACCACCGCGTCGGCGTCCAGGATGCTCCAGGGGCTCGACACGATCTCCGGGAGAGGGGGGTCGAGGATGAGGAAGGGATCGGTGTCAGACGCGTCGTCCCGGTCTGCCGACTGCCCCGGGGCCGGGGTGGCGACGAAGAGCGAGAGCGCAAGGATCGCGAGGAGGCCGAGCGCCGGGAGGTACCGGGGACGGGCCGTCCTGAAAGCCCTGCGGTTGGATGCGTGAAGCCCTCTTCTCATCTTACCTCCCCTTCTTCGCAAAGACCAGGTTCAGGTCGGCCAGCTCCTTCGAGAGGTCGACCGCCTCCTTGAAGCCCTCGTACTCCGAGGCCGGGATCACCTTTTTCTTCAGGAGGAGCTCCTGGCGGAAGACGAGCTTCCTGCCGTCCTGCGTCACCTCCGCCTCGAAGGCCGCCGCCGGCGAGTCGGCGGAGCCCGGCTCTGGCCGGGTGATCAGCCGGAAGTCCTTCGGCAGTTCCGTCTCCTCCCGGAAGTCGAACTGCCGCGTGCAGCGGAGGAAGATGTCGTGGGTCCTCTCCTCTCCCTCGACCGCGGAGCGGTAGTCGTTGAGCCTCCCGTTCTCGATGATGTAGTTGGCGAGGAGCGGCCGAACGACCAGGTGGTCGTCGGTCGCCACCGCGTAGCCCGGGATCTCGTAGGCAAAAGTGACGGCGAAGGGCTCGTCCAGGTCCACCGGGTCGGTGGTGACCAGCTCGGTCAGCCGGGCCCGGGGCGAGGCGCTCGCGAGCCATTTCTCGAAATTCGCCCGCATCTCGGCCTTTGCGTCGTAGACCACGCCCCAGCGGAGGTTGGTCTCGCTGTAGCCTTTCGCCCGGATGAAGAGCTCGCCGGTCAGGTTCCCGTCGTCGTCGATCCTGTTCTTCGCCCGGATCTTCACGTAGTTCTCCTCGGGCGGGACCGGGGGCGTGATGTCCAGGTCCTCTCCCTCGGGCGATCCGATGACGTAGTTCTGCTCCTGCTCGGCGCTCGACCAGATCTCCCGGCTGAAGGGGCACCAGGTGGGGTCGTACAGCTTGTAGCTGCCGTCCTCGAGCCGGACCGCCACCACGCAGTGGTTGAACTGGTCGGCCGGGACCCGCTCCACCGCGGCCCCCGCCATGGTCATGGCCGGGTAGGTGGTGTAGCCCGCGGCCCGGAACATGGTCACGAGCATGCTCGCGATGTCCTTGCAGACGCCGGCCCGGTCGTTGTAGGTCATGATGCCGGAGTGGAGGGTGTAGCCCTCGCCTTCGCCCATCGAGATCCCCGAGTACCTGATGTGCCGGGCCACCCAGCGAAGGAGCGCCTCGCGCTTCTCGTCGTCGGTGTCCAGGCCCCGCGTGAGCTCCTCCACCTTCGCCCGGATCTCCTCGTTCGACTCGAACTGCGGCTCGTTCACCTCCCAGAACCATCGCGACTTGGCCTCCCAGTCGGGCACCGTGGCGAGGACCAGCTTCGTCACCGCGTCGGTGGGCGCCACCATCCGGGGCTCGCGCTCGTAC
>CAZMKB010000218.1:5077-6432 GCA_964566685.1 uncultured Gemmatimonadota bacterium
CCAGCAGCCGGTCGGCCATGGCGCTCCAGGCCTCGCCGGGATGTTCCTCTTCCACCAGGTGTAGACGAGCCTGCCCTCGTCGAACGAGGTGCTCGAGGAGAGCTCCCCGTGGTAGACCTTCGAGTTGACGGGCTTGTCGCGCGGCAGGACCAAAGTGTAGATCTTCTCCACGATGGGGTGGCGCGCCTCGAAGAGCACCACGTCGTAGAAGTGCCCTCGCATGGGCGGGATGTACTTCGACTCGTCCTCCGGGACCCCGCCGTCGCCGCTTCCCGCCGCGGGGGTCTTCTCCGAGGACCAGGTCGGGTTCGTGATGATGGGGACGGCCTCTCCGGTTCCTTCCCCGGACGGGGGTGTGGTCTCCTCCTCCAGGTAGGCGATCATGAAGCCCTTCGTGTAGATCTGGTTCTCGACGGCGTCACCCGGTTCGAGCCCGGTGAGCCCGGCCAGCTTCATCCGCGCCCCCCAGTAGATCATGCGCTGCGGCTGGGGCAAATCAAGGATCGACTCCTGCCCGACGGTGTCGACGGTGCCGTCTCTGCGGCGGACGAGGAGATCGCGGATCTCGATCATGTTCGACGCCGGGTCGTAGTCGAAGCGCATCGAGGCGTGCCCGGTGGCGCCTTTCTCGGTCAGGATCTTCGTGAGCACGTGCCGCGTGACGTGCGAGAGCCCCGACTCCTCGACCTCGGTCCTCGTACTGTCGAACACCGTGACGTAGTCGGCGTCCGGGTAGGCCTCGGCCGTGACCTTCCCGAGGAGCTCAGCGACCGGGTCGGCCGCGAGCGGGACCGCCGCGAAGAGGAGGGCGGCGAGTGCGGTGAGCGCGTGTCGCACTGATATCGGTTGCTTCTTCATGAACAGGATCCCTCCCTGGTGTTGCGTGGTGACTCCTTCGTTGTCTTCAAGTTACGAGCGGGCGGTGGCCGTGTCAAGAAAACGGCGGCTCAGAGCCCCCGCAGGTACTCCGGGCGGTAGGCGCCCTCGCGGATGGCCTCCTCGATGGTCAAGAGCAGCCGGTCCCGGTCCTTCGGGAGCCTGCCCGCGAGCGGCACAAAGTTCGAGGCGTGGTTCGAGCGGAACACCGTCCCCGTGACACAGACGTTCTCGAGGAAGAGGGAGAGCTCCCGGGCGAACTCCTCCGGCGAGGGCAGCTGGAAGGCGCCCGAGCGGAGCTCTTCGGCCAGGGGCGTCCCCGGGATCACGGTGATGGTGAGGGCCGAGAGAAACGTCGGGTCCATCTCGGAGACGGCGCGCCCCGAGAGCACCGCGTGCTCCTCCCGGAGATCCTTGCCGCCCAGGCCGATGAGGTAGATGACCGAGGACTTCATGCCGGCGCTCATCGCCTTCCCGAC
>CAZMKB010000219.1:0-6399 GCA_964566685.1 uncultured Gemmatimonadota bacterium
GACGTGCTCGACGTCGGCCAGGGTCTCGGGGTGCTGGTCCGCACGGCCGGTCACGCCATGCTCTACGATGCCGGACCGGCCTATGCCGGACGGACCTACCTCGTCGGAGGGAGTCTCAGCGGCTCGCGGCCGGGTACCACGCTGCCCGGCGGCAACGTCGTCCCGCTCAATCGCGATGCGCTCACCGAGCTCATCCTCGACAATCTGAACGGTGCTGTGTTCCAGGACTTCAGAGGAACTCTGGATGCCGAAGGGAAGGCGACCGCGACGCTCAACATACCCGGTCCCATCAATCCCCAGTACGCCGGCGAGACCATCACCTTCGCCTTCACTCTCACCGGCGGTTTCGATTTCGTCTCCAACCCCGTGTTCGTTTCCATCGAACCCTAGTGTATCTTTCTCATCACGGGAGACCGCGCCGGTCCGGTCTCCCGTGATCTCACGATCGTCCCCGCACCGTCAATCCCTCCCCCGGGTGCCCGGACGGCCTCCCCGACATCATGGATTCGTCATCTCTTGCAGGGAGGAACGAGAAATAGTAGTTTTCACCTCGAAGGTGACAACCATGAGTCACGAGGAGGTTCCGACAATGACAACCTGCCGAAGCAGGGGAAGCGGCAGCCAGAAGATGCGCTCCCGGCTCTCCTTCATATCGATATGCAGTTTCATGATTCTCGTAATGGGCTGCTCAGGCGAAGTCGCGGACGAGACCGCTCCTGACGGCGGGAATCGGGATCATCACCCGAAGCTCTCGGAGGACAGGTTCTTCCGTTTCGAGCGGCAGGAAATCACCGTGCGGGACTTCGAGGCCGAGGGATTCATCCTCGACATCGGCGGCGGGGGTGAGGGCATCATCGGGAGGATCAAGGGCGACCAGGTGATATCCATCGACATCAGCAAGCGGGAGCTCGAAGCCGCCCCGGAGGGACCGCTCAAGATCATCATGGATGCGCGTGATCTCCAGTTTCTCGATCAGACATTCCACACCGTGACGTCGTTCTTCACCCTGATGTACATCGACGGCTCGGACCACGGGAAGGTGTTCGAGGAAATCCACCGGGTTCTCGAACCGGGGGGATCATTCCTGATCTGGGATATGCTGTATCCGGTCAGGGAGGACAGGAGCAAGGACGTTGCGATCATTCCGCTCCGGGTCGTCCTGCCCGACGGAGAGGTGAGTACGGCCTACGGAGGAGCCTGGCCCGACGGCGGACGCAACCTGAAGCACTATCTGGATCTCGCGGAACGCACGGGGTTCGACGTGGTGTCCCGATCGCAGGAAAAGCGTCTCTTCTCCCTGGAGCTTCGTCGTCCCTGATAACTTGACATCAGGATCGGATTCCGTCCGTCAGACCGCCTGCAGGACATCGAGTGCACGAACGATCTCTTCCGGTTCGAGACGGTTCGTGTAATCGACATCGACGAAGCCGAGGACGATCGTACGGTCCTGAGCGATCACGTAGGTCGCCGGGATCGGGAGCTCCCAGCTCTCGTCCCCGTTGTATTCGGGGATGTCGTATCCGATCTTCCGGTAGAGAGACCGCAGCTTCTCCGCGAGGGGGAACACCAGCCCGAACTTCCCGGCCACTTCGTTGCGGGCATCACTCAGTACGGGGAACTCGAGATCGTGTTTTTCCTTCGTGGAGCGCGATCTGTCGGGAAGCTGCGGTGAGACAGCAACGAGCCGGGCTCCGCGGGATTCGATCCCGGGAAGGGCTTCCTGGAGCGCCCTGAGCTCCAGATTACAGTAGGGGCACCAGCCGCCGCGGTAGAAGCTCAGCACGAGGGGGCCCGCCGAGAGCAGCTCTTCGGAGGAGACGGGTTCATTCCCGGTATCCGGCAGGATGAAGGACGGTGCCGTGTCTCCTTTCTTCAGAGCTCTTTCCACGATGTCGGTGCGCGCCAGCTCCCGGGTTGCCGAAGCGATGAGATTGAGTATTTCGTCGGGAATCCCGGGAAGTATCCGCTGATTGAGTTTGTCGATTTCCGCCTGAAGTGTCATTGATCCTCCTCTCTCGTACCAGACCTCTTCGTTTTCGCTCCCGGGCGCTCGACAGAATCCTCTCCGGACCCGGTGAAACACCGTCGCCCCGACGTCGGTCCGGCGCGCGTGGATGCTCTCTTTCCTGCTGTATAGTAATTCCCGGGGGGCTCCGCCACCCCCCGGTACAGAGAAAGGTGGAACGTGAGGATGAGTGGAGGAAGTCAGGCCCCGAAGTAATCCGGTTCGTTGCCCGGTTTCCACTTGATGTTGCAGCCGATGCTCGGCTTCTGCTCGGGAGGGACCGGCTTTCCCTCGAGCGCCGCATCCACGGCGGTGCGAAGATCGCGTCCGTCGACCGGGATGTCGTTCCCCGGCCGGCTGTCGTCGAACTGGCCCCGGTAGACGAGCCGCCGGTCCGCGTCGAAGACGAAGAAGTCCGGGGTGCAGGCGGCCCGGAAGGATTTTGCGACTTCCTGTGTCTCGTCGAAGAGGTACGGGAAGTCCCAGTCCTTCTCCTCGGCCAGAGCCTTCATGTTCTCCGGCCCGTCCTGCGGGTGCGTTTCGATGCTGTTCGCGTTGACGGCGACGATCCCGACGCTCTTGTCCCGGTAATCGCGGGCAAACCGGCCGATTTCGTCCCGGACGTGCTTGACGTAGGGGCAGTGGTTGCAGATGAACATGACCACCAGTACTCTGTCGTCTTCGAAGTCATCGAGGCTGACCGTTCTTCCGGACACAGAGTCCGTCAGGGAAAAGGACGGAGCCCTGGTTCCCGTGGGAAGCATCTGGGAAGCTGTCTCAACCATTGTTACCTTCCTTTTCTTCTCGAGTGTTCACAGTTCTTTGAATCTGCTGTTTCGCTTTTCTGAGCCATCGCCGCGCCCAAGCGAATTCGAGACCGAGTATCGCGAGGCCGAGCGGTATCACCACGAATGCGGGGCCCGGCAGCACGAGCAGGACGATTCCGATGACGAGCACCGTTCCCCCGACGACCCCGACGACGATACGGCGGGCTGTCTTATACGTGACGTATAGAGTTTTTCCGAACTGCATGCAGCCTTCCCCCTGTCATCCGCTTCACCGGTCACTTCCCCTCGAGCCGACCGGCGGTCGACGCGTATCGTGCGGCTCCGAGAAGCGCTGTCCTGTCATTCAGAATGATCTTCACGGGCATGTCGCCGAGCAGCTTCTTCATGCGGCCTTTCGCGGTCAGGGAATCGAGGAACGGCGGTTCCCTGAGTTTCGGGAGAATCTTCGGAACGATGCCGCCGCCGAGGTAGATGCCGGCCGTTGCGAGTACCTTGAGCGCAAAGTTACCGGCCTCCGATCCGAGCAGCGACACGAAAAGGTCGACCGCCTGCGTACTCAGCGGACACCGGCCTTCGAGAGCGGCGTTCGATATCACGGCCGGAGGATCGTCGGCCGCCCTGAGCTCCTCGCCCACCGAAGGGATTTCTTCGCCGCGACCGGTGTCCCCGAGAAATCGATAGATCGCCAGGAGTCCGGGGCCCGAGACGACGCGTTCATAGCTGACGTGGTCGTAGTGGTTCAGCAGGTACTGGAGGAGAGACATCTCGATCTCGTTCCGCGGGGCGAAATCAGTGTGACCGCCTTCGGTGGCGAACGGAACGCACCGGTCACCGACACGGTGGATTCCCGCCTCGCCGAGACCGGTACCGGGAGAAATGAGCGCCGCATTTCCTCTCTCGTACGGAACTCCTTCGCGCAGGATCTCGAAATCCCGAGATTCGAGCATCTCGATCCCGTAGGCATTCGCCTCCAGGTCGTTGATGAGGGAAACCGGTCCTAGACCCGTTTCTTCCTCGATCTCCCGGCTGTCGACGGCCCAGGAGAGGTTCGGCAGCTCGCACAGCCCCTCTCTCACCGGTCCGGCGAGCCCGAATGCGGTCCCGGTCACCCGGACGGATTTTCCCGCCATGTACTCACGGATGATTTCCGAAAGTCCGCTGTATCTGCCGCTCGGGAAGATACGGACATCCTTCGGGCTCCACCTTCCGCTGGCCTCCTCGAACAGGGCGAGCCTCGTGTTGGTACCACCGACATCCCCGGCCAGAATCATCTTCTGCGTTCCCTCCATGTTCGACCGTTGTCGTTCATCGTCTTTCCGACGCTGTGGGTTCCGGACATTCCCCGACAATCCGGAAAACCTACACCCCGGCGCCGGAGATTGTCAAGGGAGAACCGGACCGCTGAATCACTTTCCAGCCGGCGCAGTGATGCCGGGACAATGCTCCCTGTCCTGCCGAAAGTTCAGGACAAGGCCCTCTCGACGGCTATCCGGACCGTCTCGAGCCCGGCAGCCGCGTCCGTACCGAGCTGGATGAGCAGCGCTCTCCTCTTTCGCTCCGTGAGGACGTGGAAATCTCCCCGTGCCTGCGCCGCTTTCACCACGCCGAAGGTGTAACGTTTTCCGGGCACGTCGAGATCACGGCCGTCTTCGCAGGTGATCTGCAGGAAGAGGCCCGTGTTCGGTCCGCCCTTGAAGAGCTGTCCGGTGGAGTGGAGGAACCGGGGGCCGAAACCGACACAGGTCGCGACGTTCAGCCTGTCCCGGACGAAGGTTCTCACGTCCCGGAGCTTCTCCTGGAGGACGGGGGTGTGTGGGAGATAGGCGAGAATTGCGAAGTAATCGCCGGTGAGAAGCCGGCCGAAGTGGGCTCTCAGATAGCCGGCCAGTGAGCGGTCATCACCCGCTGCTTTTTCGAGCGCGGCACGATTCTCTCCGTCGGTGAAGAGCTTCACGCCCTCGTCCTCGAAGAAGGACTCCTCAGCCGGCAGTTCGCCGGTTTCCTCGTAGCGGTCGGTCAGTTCCCTTGTCCGGACCTTGCTCGCTTCGACGTCGGGCTGGTCGAACGGATTGACCCCCATGACGGAACCGGCGACGGCGGTCGCGAACTCCCAGCGGTAGAATTCCCCTCCCAGCCCGGAAGGACCCTCGACGTCGATCCGGACGACCGGATGTCCCTTCTTCTCCAGCGCGTGGACTGCCTGATCCTGCAGGGCGTCCGGGGAACGACGCGACCGCACGTAGACGAACAGGCGGTCGTTCTCGTATACTTCGGGCGGCCCGACCGGCTCGAGGTCGACCGGGATCAGACCCTTCCCCTTCTTCCCGGTGGATTCCGCGAGGAGCTGCTCGAGCCAGGCACCCAGGTCCCTCATGTCGGGTGAGATGACGAGGGTCACCTTGTCCCGATCCTGGAGGGCACAGACACCGAGCACGATTCCCAGGTATGCACCCGGATTCTCCCGGACCGGAATGCAGGACGAACAGGCCAGCCGCATGGCGTCGGCCTTTTCGAGGAGCACCTTCGGATCTATTCCCATGAGCGCGGCGGGTACCATGCCGAAGTCGGAGAGGGCGGAGAACCTCCCGCCGATGCTCCGGACCCCGTGGAAGATCTTTCTGAAACCCTCCCGCACAGCACGTTTCTCCAGCTCCGAGCCGGGGTCGGTGATCGCGACGAACCGGCCGGGAGTCTCATCCGCCGGAACCGCCGATTCCGCAAGGGCCCGGAAGTAAGCGAGGTGGATGTTCGGCTCGAGCGTCGTGCCGGACTTGCTCGACACGATGAAGAGGGTTCTGGCGGAATCGACGGTGTTCCCGGCGGCGCGCACCTGCTCCGGATCGGTCGAGTCGATGATCGTAAGGCGCGGGAAGCCGTCGACGGTCCCGAAGGACTTCGAAAGCACGTCCGAACAGAGGCTGGACCCCCCCATACCCATGAGCAGGACATCCCGGAAGCCCTCGTTTTTCACCTCTGCCGCGAACGCCTGGAGCCTCGCGGCGCGGGCGAGCTGATCTTCAGTGACGAACAGCCAGCCGAGCCAGTCACTCTCATCGGACCCGGTCCACACACTGGCGTCGCCGTCCCAGAGTCTTCCCGTCATGCCGTCTCGTTCCCATGATTCGATGATCCGGTCGACTTCGTTTCCGAGCCGTTCCGGCAGCCGGCACGACTGGGTGGCGGCCATGACTTCCCTCGCACCCGCCACGGCCGAGTCGAGCGCCCGGAGGAGCCCGTCATGGGAGTCCGAGAATTTCTTCACACCGTCGACCAGGAGGTCGCCGGTGATCTCCTCGAGGGAGATTCCGAGCCGTTCCAGCCGCCCCATGACCTCTTCCGCTTCTTCGAGATCCTCCACGAGCCGGGGGCGGACTTCGCCGTGATCCCTGAATGCCGTCATGGTGGAGGGAGGAAGCGTCGTGACCGTTCCTGCCCCGATGAGCTCCTCCACGTAGAGCACGTCCGAGTAGGCGGGATTCTTGGTGCTGGTGCTCGCCCACAGCAGGCGCTGTGGCCGGGCCCCCTTCCGTTCGAGATTCTTCCACCGTTCGCCGGCCGACACGGTTCTGTAGTGGCGGTAGGCGAGCTTTGCATTGGCCACCGCCA
>CAZMKB010000220.1:0-6381 GCA_964566685.1 uncultured Gemmatimonadota bacterium
CACGGCTCATCTCGAGCCGGATGACCGGAAGGTCGAGTGGCTGTTCGAGCACCCGTTTCCCGACGGGGGACAGTGGAACATGGTCGTGGACCTCGTCGGGAAGTACGGCGTCGTGCCGAAGGACGTGATGCCCGAGACCTACAACTCGAGCCACACGAAGGACCTGAACAGGATCATCAACCAGAAGCTCAGGAAGGACGCGGGCGAGCTGCGCGCGATGATCGCGGATGGGAAGGAGACCGGCGAGGTCCGGGCGGCGAAGAGGGAAATGATCGGCGAGGTCTACCACATGCTCGCCCTGAACCTCGGGATCCCCCCGGAGTTGTTCTCCTGGCGGCCGGTCGACTCGGAGGGCAGCGTCGGCGAGATGAAGACCTACACGCCGCGGGAGTTCTCCAGGCAGGTCGTCGGTGTCGACCTCGGGGATTACTACTACTTCCTGAACAGCCCCGCGCACGAGACCGGCGTCCTCTACTCCATCGACATGGACCGGGACATGGTCGACCGCCCGAACCTCACGTTCGCCAACATCGCGATCGACGATCTGAAGTCGATCACCCTCGCCTCGGTGCTCGACGGCGAACCGGTCTGGTTCGGTTGCGACGTCGGCCAGGAACACTACCGGAACGACGACATGGGCGTCATGGCCCTCGACATCATCGACTACGAAGCGGTCTACGGGGTGGATGTCTCGGTGACGAAGGCCGAGCGGATCGAGTATCATCACAGCATTCCCACACACGCCATGACATTCATCGGCGTCGACGTGGTCGATCAGCGTCCGGTCAAGTGGCTGGTGGAGAACAGCTGGGGGGAGGACGCCGGGGACGAGGGTCTCTTCACCATGACCGACGAGTGGTTCGACGAGTACCTCTATGCGGTCGTGGTGCACAGGAAGTACGTCCCGGGGCAGCTGCTCGAGATCTTCTCGCAGGAGCCGGTCGTGCTCCCGCCCTGGGATCCGATGTACGGGATGCTCTGAGCGACCGCGGGGCTCCGGCGCCTCGATGTTTCCTGTGAGGCACTGTCTTCGCGAACAACGCTGAGGCCGGAGGACCGGTATTCGGGACAGAGCGATCAGGGGGCGGGCGCCTCCGCCCGCTTTCCGTTCGCGTGCCGGGCGAATTCGAAGAAAGGGTGTGACATGTACGACATCATACCGGAACTCCACGAATACATGGAAGGGCTGCTCGAGAAGCGGGATCCCGTCCTCGCAGAAATGGAGTCGCTCGCGCGGAAGGAGAGCTTTCCCATCGTCGGGCCGCTGGTGGGATCGTTCCTCGCCCAGCTCGTGCGCATGACCGGCGTGCGCCGGGTGTTCGAGCTCGGATCCGGGTTCGGCTACTCAGCATACTGGTTCGCCCGTGCTCTGCCGGATGAGGGGAAGGTCATCTGTACCGACCTCGATGAGGAGAACGCCCGGCAGGGGATTGAGTACCTGAGGCGGGGAGGTCTCGACCACAAGGTCGAGTACCGCATCGGTGACGCACTCGAGGTCTTCCGGGCCGAGAGCGGACCGCACGGTTTCGTGTTCAACGACGTCGACAAGGAGCACTACCCGGAGGTGTTCGGGCTGGTGGTTCCACGGCTTCGTCCCGGCGGGATCTTTGTGAGCGACAACGTCCTCTGGCACGGCCGGGTCCTCGGCACGAAGAACCTCGATGCCTCCACCCGTGCGGTGAGGACCTTCAACAGCATGATGTTCGAGAACCCCTCCGTCCACTCGACCATCGTCCCCATCCGGGACGGCCTGGGCGTCTGCCTCAAGCTATAGCCCGAATTATTCATACGCTTTCGATTTTGGCGGCCGCTTTCGGACTGCTTCTTCGTTCTCGGCGCTCGCAATCCTCAACGTACCTTACAGGTACGCCTCCGGGTTGCTCGCGCCTCGGGCCTCGAATCAGTCACGAAATCGTCTCGCCAAATGTGCGATTCGATTCCTGGTTGAGATCCGTCCCTTTTGTGCTGTCGCATGGCTTAATGATGAAAACGAACTCCTGCTCGAAATCGTATGAATAACTCGGGCGAGAGTGTCCCGACAAATTTCAGGATGCACAACCGGAGGGGTTATTCGCGGAAAGGGCTCCGAGGTGGTGTCGCACTGATCGAACGGCAGAAAAAAACGGCCGGGAGGATCATCGCTCCGGCCGTTCGTCCATGGACAGTTCGATCGTTCGCGGTCTCTGAGCGACTGTTACTTCTTCGCCGCTTCCATCTTCTCTGTCGCCTTCTCGTAGAGCTTCCCGACGGCTTCCCAGTTGACCACGTTCCACCAGTTCGCGACGTAGTCGGCGCGCTTGTTCTGGTACTTCAGATAGTAGGCGTGCTCCCAGACGTCGAGGCCCAGGATCGGCGTGTGCCCTTCAGAGAGCGGTGAATCCTGGTTCGGCGTCGAGGTGACCAGCAGACCGCCGTCTTTTGTCACGCAGAGCCAGGCCCAGCCGCTTCCGAACTGGGTGACCGCGGCGCTGTTGAAGTTCTCCTTGAACGAGGCGAAATCTCCGAATGTCTTCCTGATGGCCTCTGCGAGCGGTCCCTTCGGCTCGCCGCCGCCGTTTCTCCCCATGATCTTCCAGAAGAGGCTGTGGTTTGCGTGCCCGCCGCCGTGGTTCCTGACCGCCGTCTGGATGTCTTCCGGGACCGTCTTGAGGTTCCGGAGAATCTCCTCGACCGGCCTGTCGCCGATCTCCTGGTGCTTCTCGAGCGCTGCGTTCAGCTTGTCGACGTAGGCCTGATGGTGCTTCGTGTAATGGATCTCCATCGTTCGTGCGTCGATGTGCGGCTCCAGTGCGCTGTAGTCATACGGAAGTTCGGGTATTCTGTGTTCCATCATCGCCTCCTCGGTTGTGGTGACCTGTTTTTCGTTCCAGTTATGAAACACCTCGGGTTGGATATTCTTCTTCCTTCTTTAATTATCATCAATATAGTAATATTAAAAGGTCATGTCAAGATCTCCGCGGCGTTTCTGATTTGAAACAACACATCCTGTTGGAAAGCGTATGAATAACTCGCGTTCGGGGTAGTGACGTGGGCGTCATGAGTACTATATTTACGGTGGAGGTTTAACCCAAGTTGTTCATAAGATTTCGAGCAGGAGATTCATCATCATCAATAAGCCGTTTGACAGCATTTTCAACGAGGGAATCGAATCACACATTTGGCGAGACGATTTCGAGGATGTTTCGAGGCCCGAGGCGAGAGCATCCCGGTCGAGAAAGGACCCGGCGACCGGGTTACGGGGGCCACCATCAACGGCACGGGAGGATTCCGGTTCGAAGCGACGAAGGTCGGCACGGACACGACACTCGCCCGGATCATCCGGCTCGTCCGGGAGGCGCAGGGCTCGAAGGCCCCGATCCAGCGCCTGGCCGACCGGATTTCCACCTACTTCGTGCCAGCGGTTCTCGTCATCGCCGCCGCGTCCTTCGCCGTCTGGCTGCTCCTCGGCAGCGAGTTCGTCTTCGCCCTCACTATCTTCGTGACCGTTCTCATCATCGCCTGTCCCTGTGCGCTCGGGCTTGCCACCCCGACGGCCGTCATGGTGGCGACCGGGAAGGCAGCCGAGCACGGCATCCTCATCCGAAACGCCCGTTCCCTGCAGATCGCCCACACCGTGGACGCGGTCGTGTTCGACAAGACGGGGACGCTGACCCGGGGCGAGCCCCGGCTCGTCGACGTGATCACCCTGGCGGGAAACGAGAAGGATCTCCTGACCCTGGCCGCCTCGGTGGAACACGGCTCGGAACATCCGCTGGCGGAGGCCGTCGTCCGGGGGGCGCGAGAGAGGGGAGTGGAACCGCTCCCGGTAGGGGAGTTCAGTGCGCGACCCGGGAAGGGAGTCTCCGGCACGGTCCGCGGGACCGGAGTCCTCCTCGGGACGAGGGGGTTCCTGGAGGAGGCCGGGGTGGAGACGGACGGGAAGGCGGCCTCAGGAGCGGCCGCCGGAACGGGTGGATCCCGTGGCTCATCTGCAGGGGGAGCGGGAAATCCCGACAGCGTCGCCCGGCATCTCGAGTGCCTCCAGTCCGAGGGCAAGAGCACGATCCTCGTTGCCGCGCACGGCAGCCTGTCCTGAATCCTCGCCGTCTCGGACACCCTGAAGGAGCACTCGAAGGAGGCGGTGGAAGGTCTGGTGTCGATGGGCAAGCAGGTTATCATGATGACCTGCGACAACCGGAGGACCGGTGAAGCGGTCGGGAGGGGGCTGGGCATCGACCGGGTCATCGCCGATGTCCTTCCGGAAGGGAAAACCCGCGAGGTGGAGAAGCTTCAGGAAGAAGGGCTCATGGTGGCTATGGTGCGCGACGGCATCAACGACGCTCCGGCCCTCGCCCGGGCCGATCTGGGAATAGCCGTCGGCGGGGGAACCGATGTCGCCATCGAGGCGGGCGACATCGTGCTGATGAAGGACGACCTGCGTGACGTCTCTCTCGCAATCGACCTGAGCCGCTACGCCATGAAGAAGATCAGGCAGAACCTCTTCTGGGCGTTCGTCTACAACGTGATCGGCATTCCCGTCGCCGCCGGCCTCCTCTATCCGTTCACCGGATTCCTGCTCAACCCCATGATCGCCGGCGCCATGATGGCCTTCAGCTCGGTGTCGGTGGTGACCAACTCCCTGACCATGCGTCGCTACCGGAGGCCATCCACGTCAGTGTGAGTGCCCGGGCGGGGACGAACGCTCGGCGGGGGTCAGCGCTTCTTCTCGCACCAGACGGGGCTCGACCAGGCCATCTCCCCGTCCTCCTGGATGAGCCGTGCCCTGTAGTAGGAACCGGGGCGGAGCCGGTGGGTCCGCTCGACCGTGACTTCCGTCTCACCGACCTTCTGCTCGAAGATCACCTGGGCGTTCTCGAGTATCTCGATCCGGTGGATCGTCCCGGCCCCGACGGCGTGAAACGAGATGACACCGTCGCTCTCCCCGGAAAGAGGGTAGACCTGACCCATCGTGCGGCCGTCGACGTCGAACTCCAGAATGATCCGGGCTCCGGAAGTGCCGTAGACCCGCCTGGCCGAGAGTGCCTCCCAGACGCTTTCCCGTGTGAGCTCCGGTGCCCAGATGCCTGCCACCCCCATCGACGGGTAGTCGGCGCTCCTCCTGCCGGGATGACCGTCGTGCGTGTCGCCCGAGCCTATGATTCCCAGGCGGTAGCCGCGCTCCAGGGCGTCCTGGACGAAGTGCCCTCGCCGGGCGCGGTAGATCTGGCCCGGGCAGCCGTAGTAGTCCGAGTTGCCGTGGACGGAGCAGATTTCGACGAGCCGTACCAGGCTGCTGTCGTGATGCTCCCAGTCGACCGGAACCGGTCCGCCACCCGGGTGGTGGGGGATGATGATCCCGCCCGTGGGCCGGACGTGATCGTAGAGCTCGTCCGGCGTGTCGCAGGCGGAGTCGCGATAGCTGCAGACCGTTCCCTCGGTTCCCGGGAAGAGGATGTGCCGGTGGCCGTACGTCCAGCTCGTCCACTCGTAGGCGAGGAAGGTGACGAACCGGCCCGGATCGTTGAATGTCTGCGCCGCCCTCCCGATCCGTTCCCAGAGATCCGGACTCTCGTCGAGCGGTCTGAGGCCGTGGGCGTCGTGGTCGGTCAGGGAACAGACGTCGAGGCGCGAGACGTCCCGCGCATAGGTGTAGATCTCCTCCGGCAACGCGGTCCCATCGCTCAGGCCCGAGTGGATCTGCAGGTCTCCCCAGAAGAGCCGCAGCTCCGGCGGCGTTTCTGTCGAGCGAACAGGATTGCTCTCCGCCTGCATCGATCCGTCGACGGTCGTGACCCTTATCCGGTGGATTCCGGTCTTCCTGGGCACGACCCGCACCGGCACCGAGCCGTTGTCTTCCGGGGCAAGCTGGTGGACGAGCGGCAGTGCGTACTCGCCCGACCCGGTGTCGAACTCGACCGCACCCTCGAAGCCCGTGGCCCTGTTGCCGAGCCCGTCCAGGGCGCTCACCCGGATCGTGAACGCTTCGCCGACGACCGCGGTGCTCGGTGCGTACACGACGATCTTCCTTGCCTCCCTGCCGATGATGTCGATGGCCGGCGGATCCTCGATGCCGACGAAGAAGCTGTCTCCGTTACCGTCCACCTTGATCATGAACTCTTCTTCCCGTTCGGCGTAACGGTCGGACCTCGCCAGCGCGTGTGGGCTCTTCCCCTCGATGGTGTCTCCGTAGGTGATGGTCACCGTGTCGCCCGCATCGAGCGTCCCTTCCTCGAGGACGCAGAGCAGATAGTGCGGGTCGCCTTCCATGATATCGAAGCTGACATCGGGACGGCTCGCGGTGACGGTGGTGTAACCGGAAGCCCTGGGATCCGTGACCTGCGGCATGCTCCAGTCCCAGAACGGCGAGACCTGGAACACGATACCTCCGCCCGTCCGGATACC
>CAZMKB010000221.1:0-6215 GCA_964566685.1 uncultured Gemmatimonadota bacterium
AGGGTATTGTTCAGCATGTCACCGGCCTCCCGGACTCCCTGCTCGTACAAGTATATCCCGACGGCGGCTCCGCCGCAAGAAGCTGGGTCCGGGGAACCGGGCCGGAGAAGGGCTCCTGTGCGCTACCGGCCCCGCCGGCCGCAACTTGACACCTTCTGCGGCATGCAATAAATTACAGTCCCGTCGAGGATTCGAGTATTCTGCGCCGGCGCCGGGATCCCACGCGGAAAGAAGCGCCGGCCATGTTCATAGATCGAAGGAGATGCCGCATGGCGGAGAAAAACGGAAACGGCGGTAACGGCAAGGCAGTGAATCCGGTCCCCATGAAGGAGCGGATGAAGATCCCGCCGAAGGACGAGAAGAAGCGCCCGGTCAGCGAACGGGTGAAGGACAGGGGCGAAATCTACATCCCGTTCACCGAGGAAGAGGTCATCGAGCAGGCGCAGCGCTGCATCGAGTGCAAGAAGCCCGGCTGCATGACCGAGGGATGTCCCCTTCACAACCGGATCCCGGACTGGGTCAGGCACGTCGCGGCCGGCGATTTCGCCGAGGCCGCCCGGATTTCCAACATGACCAGCAACCTGCCGGAGATCTGCGGGCGTGTCTGCCCGCAGTACAAGCTCTGCGAGGGGCACTGCAAGCTGGCGAAGAAGACCGGCGCCGTGCGGATCGGCAAGATCGAGCGGTTCATCAACGACTGGGTCCGGGAACACGGCGGCCTTCCCGTTCCCGACATCCCGCCTCCGACCGGTTTCAAGGTAGCCTGCGTCGGTTCGGGGCCGGCCGGCATCGCCGTGGCGGACGAGCTCCGCAAGAAAGGCCACGAGGTGACCGTCTTCGAGAAGAAGGACATGCCCGGGGGGCTCCTCGTCTACGGTATTCCCCCCTTCAAGCTCGACAAGGACGTCGTCCGCGCGCGGATCGAGCGACTCCGGAAGATGGGCGTCGAGTTCGTCACCGGCACCGAGATCGGCAAGGACATCCCGCTCGTTGACCTGAAGGAGAAGCAGGGTTTCGACGCCGCGTTCGTCGGCATCGGCGCCCCGCTCTGCAAGAGCGCCCGGGTGGAGGGGGAGGACCTGGAACGGGTCTTCACCGCCGACGAGTTCCTCATCGCCAACAACGTCCCGAAGGAAGACCGCCCGGAAGGATTCGAAGACGACATCCCCGTCGGGAAGTCGGTCATCGTGTTCGGCGGCGGCAACACCGCCATGGACTGCGTGAGGACGGCGGTCCGGGCCGGCTACAAGAAGGTGTACTGCTTCTACCGCAGGAGCCAGCTCGAGATGCCTGCAGGCGAGAAGGAGCGGGTGAACGCCGAGGAGGAGGGCGTCAGCTTCGAGTACCTCGTGGCCCCGAAGAGCTTCCACGCCGACGGCTCCGGCAGCGTGCAGCAGGTCGAATGCTTCAGGATGGAGCTGGGCGAGCCCGACGAGTCCGGCAGGCGCCGGCCCATCAGGATCGACGGCTCGGAGTTCCGTGTCGAAGTCGACACGGTCGTGCTGGCCATCGGCTACGACAACGACCAGGCGTTCGGAAGCGCCGTTCCGGGCCTCGAGATCGACAAATGGGGCTGCTTCCTCGTCGACGAGGAGACCGGCCAGACATCGCTCGAGTGGCTCTTCGCCGGCGGCGACGCCGTCCACGGAGCGGACCTGGTGGTGACCGCGGTCGCGGCCGGCAGGCGCGCGGCGGCCGGCATCCACCAATACCTGACCGGCGAGCCCCTGTGGGAGGAAGAGGAGGAGGCAGGGGTCCGGGAGGAGAGCTGATTCCACTCCGGGTGACCGGTCCCCAAACCGCTCCCTGAAATTCCCTCTTGCATAATTTGACAGGCATCCCATTCTCTGGAGGAATGGGATGCTTTTCTTTGGGCGGCACATTCCAAATATTTAACCGACAGGGGGATTCCATGAAGAAGAGATCCATCATGGGCATCACACTCGCCGTGCTCGCCTTCGTCCTCCTCGGCTCGCTCCGGTCCTCGGTCACCTACCGCGACGAGGAGATCAGGAGGCTCGAGGAGCTCATGAGCCGGGCGTCCCGGCCCGAGGTCGTGTCCTTCGCGATGCCGGCGGGTGTCGAGAATTTCACCGGCACACCGGCCGCGGCGGCGGTCAGCGTGCCGGGGCCGGTCGAGCTTCCGCAGGAAGTGGGACCGAACGTGGTCGTGAACGATCCCGACGGCGATCCCGATCCGCAGGGGATCATGCAGAGCGAGGAGAGCGTTGCGGCCGACGGTGACAACATCATCGTCAGCTGGAACGACTCCTGGGGCTTCTACGACTGGGACGAGGGCGTGGTCGGCTACGGCTGGTCCGTCGACGGCGGGGAGACCTGGGTGGACGGCGGGGGGCTTCCCCACGGGGGCCCGAGCGGCCACATCCGCGGCGACCCCGTCTCGGTGACCGACGGCCAGGGCAACTTCTGGTTCGCGAGCATCTACCAGCCGCCGAGCGGACAGGACGGCCTCGGTGTCAACTACGCCTACTTCGACGGCGACACACTCATCGTCGAGGAGCCGGTCACCGTGATCGAGAGCCCCACCATCTTCTACGACAAGGAGTACATGACCGCCGATCCGGTCAACAGCTACCTCTACATGTCCTATACCGCCTTCGGATCCAACGGCCAGATCGAGGTGATCTCCTCCACCGACCTCGGCCAGACCTGGTCCGATCCGGCGGTCGTCATCGCGGAGGATCCGAGCCGCGTCAACCAGGGCTCCTACCCGGCCGTGGGGCCGGACAACGAGGTCTACGTGGCCTGGGAGCGCGACTGGCTCGGATCGAGCCCCGAGATCAGGGTGGCGAAGTCTACCGACTTCGGCCAGAGCTTCTCGAGCGGCGTCCTCGTCAGCCCCATCGTGTCGATCGCCTACGAGCCGCCTCCGGGCTACAACCGGCCGGTCATCAACGACTTTCCCTCCATCGCCGTCGACCGGAGCGGGGGTGTGAACAACGGCAACGTCTACGTGGTGTTCCACTCGAAGGACCTCGGCGATCCCGACATCTACCTCTGCCGGTCCACGGACGGCGGTGAGACCTGGAGCACGCCTCTCAGGCTGAACGACGACGCCGAAGGGAACGGCGTGCTGCAGTTCTGGCCCTGGGTCAGCGTCGACGGCCGGGGACACATTCACGTCACCTGGTACGACCGCCGGCAGGACCCCGACAACGACGTCCTGACCGACGTCTACTACACGAGCTCGAGCGACGGCGGCCTCACCTTCGAACCGAACATCCGGGTCACCGACGAGTCGAGCACCTGGTTCGTCGACTCCGACGGCACGCCCAACTTCGGCGACTACATCGGCAACTACGCCGACGGGATCTACGTCAATGCCGTCTGGGCCGACGGCCGCCTGGGAACACCCGACGTCTTCTACGCCAGGATCCAGATCGCCGCAGACCGGCTGGCCGGTATCATCCGGAACGCGAGCGACCTGAATCCCATCGCCGGCGCCCAGATCGACGTCGTCGACACCGAAGACAGCGGCGTGAGCGACAGCACCGGCTTCTACGAGATCTGGAGCGACTACCCCGACAGCATCACCGTCATCGTCTCGCGGTTCGGATTCGAGCCCGACACCTCGCGGATAGAAGTCGTCCAGGAGGGGACGACGGTACACAACGTCCAGCTGACCCCCATCGACCCCGGGACGCTGAACGGAACGGTGACCGACTACGAGACCGGCGACGGCGTCACTGCCACCGTGTCGCTCATCTTCCAGGGGACGCCGGTCGTGCAGACCCAGACCGATCCGCTCGACGGCTCCTACGAGTTCGTCATCGCGGCCGGTACCTACGATGTCCGTGTCGTTCCGGATCTTCCCTATCTCCCCACGTCGCAGCCCGACGTCGAGGTGGTCGAGGGGCAGGTGACCACCGTCGACTTCTCGATTCTGCCGGTGACGACCTTCACCGAGGTCTCGGCGGGAGCGGGGGTCGATGATGCCGGTTTCGGCGAGGGGACGTCGTGGGCGGACTACGACGGCGACGGACTGCCCGACCTCTACGTGGCGAACCTCACCGGGGCGAACGTCCTCTACCGCAACGACGGCGGCGGCCTCTTCACCGACGTGACCGCGGGATCCGGCACCGGGGACCCGGCGAGCAGCTTCGGGTGCACCTGGGCCGACTACGACGAGGACGGCGATCCCGATCTCTACGTCACGAACCGGAATGCCTCGAACAGCCTCTTCCGGAACGACGGCGGCGGCAGCTTCAGCGAGGTGGCCTCGTCGGCGGGTGTCGGTGGAACCACCGACTACAGCCAGGGTTCGGCCTGGGCTGATTACGACCTGGACGGCGACGCCGATCTCTTCGTAGCGAACCGGTTCGCGCAGGACTTCCTCTTCAGCAACAACGGGGACGGCACCTTCACCCGCGTCGACTCGGCGGCCGGCATCACCGGCACGGAGCCGAGCAGGGCGGCCGTCTGGGCCGACTACGACGGCGACGGCGATCCCGACCTCTTCGTCACCATGAATCTGACTCCCAACCGGCTCTACGAGAACCAGGGAGACGGCGCGTTCATCGACGTGGCGCCGTCGCTCGGTCTCGACGACGCCGGGCCGGGCACCGGGGCCGTCTTCGGAGACGTCGACTACGACCTCGACCCGGACCTCTTCGTGGCGAACAGCGGAACGGCCGACCGGTTCTACCGGAACGAGGGAGGCACATTCGTCGAGGCCGCAAAGGAGGCGGGGCTGGCCGGTGCGGGCACCGGAAAGTGCCCCGGGTTCGCTGACCTCGACAAGGACGGCGACATCGACCTGCTCCTCACCGCCGGCGACGAGGTGAAGTACTACGTCAACGACGGCATCGGATCGTTCACGATCATCCCCGAAGCCGCCGGCCTCGAGGGATCGTCTCTCGGCGAGGGTGCGGCTCTGGCCGACACGGACGGCGACGGCGATCTCGACTACTACATCAGCCGCTCGCAGTTCGCGGCGAACAGGTTGTATGAGAACAACGGGAACCTGTACCACTTCTTCGGCGTGAGCCTCGTGGGGAGGCAGAGCAACCGCGACGGCATCGGTGCACGGATCTTCCTGACCGCGGGCGGGGTGACGATGGTGCGGGAGGTCACGGCCGGTTCGGGGCTCTTCTCGATGTCCGACCTGACGCAGCACTTCGGCCTCGGCGAGAGCACCGTGGTCGACGAGCTCGTCGTCGAGTGGCCGAGCGGCAGGACCCAGATCCTGAGCGGCCTCGCGGCCGACCAGGTGCTCGTGGTGACCGAGCCGGGACACGCGTTTCACAAGGTCCCCGTCTCGTTCTGAGGGGAACGCTGCAGGGACGGACGTCATCTTTGACATAAGGGGGCGGACCGAATCCCCGGCCCGCCCCATCTATCTCCGGGCTTACCTGCATTCTCTCATGCCAGGGTTGCACTTTCCCCCGAACTGCCTGACTTCGCAGTGATGAGAATGATCCCTGACCAGGGAAGGCGATACCGGACAACAAGGTTGATACGAACCGGAGCACTTGACAGAGGGGGCTGGCTATTTAAACATAATTGCGAAATCTTCATAGTGAGCCGCCCTGTGAAGTTCTCATTAACTGGATCATGTGATCATGAATCGCGGAGCCACCTGAATATTATGCGAGGCCTACCTCCAGGCGTTGAGCGAGGGGACGGAGCCGTCATGACAGCCGGCGATACATCCAGGACCGTGCTCCCGATACCCCCCGGCCTCACCCGTCCGGCATCGACGGCCCGGCTCGTCCTCGTGCTCTTTGCCGTCCTCGTCCTCCTCCTCTCCTGCGGCGGGGAGGAGCCGGAACGGCCGAACGTCCTCTTCATCACCCTCGACACCACGCGCTGGGACTACCTCTCCTGCTACGGCTCGACCCGCGTGCGGACACCGGCACTCGACCGGCTGGCTCGCTCAGGGGTAGTGTTCGTTCGGGCATACACCACGGTGCCGGTCACCCTGCCGGCCCACGCCTCGCTCATGACCGGCCTCTATCCGCCCGGCCACGGCGTCCGGAACAACGGCAGGTACCGGCTGGGCGAGCCCGTCACGACGATCGCCGAGATCCTCCGGGAGGGGGGATACCGGACCGCCGCCGTCACCGGGGCGTTCGTGCTCGATTCGCAGTTCGGCCTGGACGCCGGCTTCGACCGCTACGACGACGACTTCAGCAGCCGGTCTGAATCCCGGCTCTCCTTCTCCTACGAGGAGCGCCCGGCCGGAGCGGTCACGG
>CAZMKB010000222.1:0-2408 GCA_964566685.1 uncultured Gemmatimonadota bacterium
AGAACCCCTACGTGTTCTATGAGGAAGAAGAGGAAGAATAGACACTCCTGTCGTCAAACGCCCAATTCTCTGGAGGAATAGATGGCACAGCTAGCAAAGGATAGAAGGACCGATTACGGACCTCCTCACTACGAGCGGTTCCTTCCCCCGGTCATCAAGGAAAATTACGGAAAGTGGAAGTACCACGAGATTCTCAAGCCGGGCGTCATGGTGCACGTTTCCGAAACCGGCGACAAGATCTTCACGGTCAGAGCCAGTTCCGGCAGGCTTCTGAGCCTGGACAAGGTCCGGCAGTACGCCGACCTGGCCGACAAGTACTGCGACGGCTACCTCCGCTTCACCAGCCGCCACAACGTCGAGTTCCTGACCACGAAGGAAGAGAACATCGAGCCGCTGGTCAAGGATCTCAACGACCTGGGTCACCCCATCGGCGGGCTCGGCAACTCCATCTCCGCCATGGTCCACACCCAGGGATGGATCCACTGTCACTCTGCCGCCACCGACGCCTCGGGCATCGTGAAGGCGGTCATGGATGACATCTTCGAGTACTTCGCCGACATGAAGCTGCCGGGCAAGCTCAGGATCGCCCTGGCCTGCTGCCTGAACATGTGCGGTGCCGTGCACTGCTCCGACATCGCCATCCTGGGGATCCACACCAAGCCGCCGCGCACGGACCACGATAATCTCAAGAAGCAGTGCGAGATCCCGAATGTCGTGGCGTCGTGCCCGACCGCGGCCATCAGGCCCGCGGAGGTCGAGGGTCTGAAGTCGGTCGAGGTCATCGAGGAACAGTGCATGTACTGTGCGCACTGCTACACGGTCTGCCCGTCCATGCCCCTCAACGATCCGGAAAACGACGGAGTTTCGATCTGGATCGGCGGCAAGGTGTCGAATGCCCGTCACGAGCCGATGTTCTCGAAGCTTGCGATCCCGTTCCTGCCGAACAATCCGCCGCGCTGGCCGGAGGTCGTCGACGCCGTCAGGAATCTGGTGGAGCTCTGGGCCAAGAACGCCAGGAAGTACGAGCGGATGGGCGAGTGGATCGAGCGCATCGGGTGGCCGAGGTTCTTCAGGATGTCCGGCATCGAGTTCCAGAAGGAACACATCGACGACTTCAAGCACGCCGGCCTCACGTTCAAACGTTCAACGCACCTCACCTATTAAGGGGATGGTCAGAGTGGCAAAGAGTGTCGAAGAAATCGCCGACGCCATGTACGACATGGTGAAGGACGCTCAGGGAATGAAGAAACTCAAACCGATGGACCTCACGAAAGCCATGATGGAGACATATGGCGATGAGGTCGACAAGAAACTCTGCAAGAAAGCGATCAAGGAACTGATCGATTCCGGCAGGTGTGTCTACACGTACTTCGGCGGCAGCTACATCGAGATCCCGCATGACGAAGGTGCCGCGAACGTATAAAACACTACGCAGGGTTGTGGTTTGATGGCAACACAGGTTCCACGGCTCGTCATCGCCGGTCTGGCGGGAGATTCCGGCAAGACGATCGTCTCTCTGAGCGTACTCACAGCTTTGAGACAGAGGGGGATCACCCCCTCTGTCTTCAAAAAAGGTCCCGACTATATCGATGCTGCATGGCTCTCGCTCGCCGCAGGGACCGTCTGCCGTAACCTCGACACATACCTGGTAACGCCTTCCCGCACTCTCGCCACCTTCATTTCCCGTGCATCAGCCGCCGAATTTGCACTCGTCGAAGGGAACCGGGGGCTTTTCGACGGCATGGACGTCGCCGGCACGCACAGCACGGCGGCTCTCGCCCGCCTGATCGATGCACCGGTGGTCCTCACCGTCGGCGTCACGAAAGCGACGAGGACGATCGCCGCGATCGTGAACGGCTGCCGGTCGTTCGATCCGGAGCTCTGCATCGCGGGAGGCATCCTGAACAGGGTCGGGGGACGGCGCCATGAAAGGATCGTTTCCCGATCGATAGAGCGCTACTGCGGCCTCCCGGTTCTGGGCAGCGTGCCGAACCTCGGGGACGACGCCCGGATCATCCCCGGACGGCACCTGGGGCTCGTGACACCCGCCGAGTACGAGCACGGCGCCGAGCTCCGGGCGGCGCTCGGCCGCATCGCTTCGTACCTGGACATCGACGGGCTCGTCGAATGTGCACGTTCGGCAAAGCCCCTCGAGGTCAGTGGGGGAGCCGGGCGGGTTCCCGGGAAAGGGAGCGGGGTGAGGATCGGATACATGAGCGACTCCGTATTCACCTTCTATTATCCGGAGAATCTCGAGGCCCTGAGGGCCGGGGGAGCAGAGCTCGTGCCGATCTCCTCGCTCGAAGACCGGCGGCTTCCTGACGTCGATGCCCTTTACATCGGAGGCGGTTTTCCCGAGACCCAGGCCCGGCGGCTCTCCCGGAACACGCCGCTCTTCGAGAGCGTCA
>CAZMKB010000222.1:2418-6209 GCA_964566685.1 uncultured Gemmatimonadota bacterium
GGAGTGCGGTCGAAGACGGGATGCCGGTCTATGCCGAGTGCGGCGGGCTCATTTTCCTCTCCCGCTCGATCACCTGGGAGGATGAGCGCTACCCCATGGCAGGGGTATTCCCGGTCGACCTCGTGATGGAGCCGCGGCCGGTGGGACACGGGTACACAAGAATACGCATCGACGGAGAAAACCCTTTCTTCGACGTCGGAGAAGAGCTCAAAGGACATGAATTCCACTATTCGAAGATCGTTCGAGGTCTCGACGAGACCCACAGCTGCATGCTCGTCGAACGGGGCACCGGCATCGGAAGCGGCCGCGACGGAATGACCCGCGCAAATACGCTCGCCGTCTACACCCACATCCATGCCGACGGGGTCCCCGGCTGGGCGCCGGCTTTCGTCTCACGGGCCCGGGAATACCGGGATCTCCGGAAGAGGTGTGCGGGTAACGACTTGAACGATGATCATCATCCGGTGTACAACAAGAAGGTACCGGACACCACCGCTCGCACCGACACGGCGTGAGGATGGCGGTATTCCGGAGCTGACCTGAACAAGCGAGAGGAACAATGGCAATAAAGAGGAAAGAAAAGAAGAAAATGAGCATTCGGAAGACAGGCGGCGGCGCCGGCGTTCAGCATTCCACGCTCCGGCCGCATTTCGTCGAGAAGCTTCCCCCCTGCATCGACACCTGCCCGAACAACAACAAGATCCGGAAGTGGCTCCTGACGATCCAGAACGCGGAGAAGTACGGCAAGTCCTATGATCAGGCGATGGAGGAAGCCTTCTCCGTCGCCCTCGAGACGACCCCCTTCCCCGCCGTCTGCGGAAGAGTCTGCCCGCATCCCTGCGAGACGGAGTGCAACCGGAAGGACAAGGACAGCCCGGTCTCCATCAACCAGGTCGAACGGGCGATCGGCGACTTCGGGCTCGAGAAGAAGCTCGCGCCGAAGAAACTCACCGACGAAGCGCGTTCCGAGAAGATCGCGGTGGTCGGATCGGGGCCGGCAGGGCTCTCTTGTGCCTACCATCTGGTCCGTCGCGGCTATCCCGTAACCGTCTTCGAAGCATTCCCGAAGCCGGGCGGTATGCTCCGGTACGGAATCCCCGACTACCGGCTCCCCCCCGACGTTCTGGACGGCGAAATCGGGCGTATCCTCGACATGGGCGTCGAGCTGAAGACCGAGACCTCCGTCGGGAGGGACATCCCGATGGATGACCTCCGCAACAGCTACAAAGCCGTCTTCGTCGGGATCGGCGCACACACCGGCCGCAACCTTCGTGTCGAGGGTGAGGATGCTGAAAATGTTCTGACGGGCACCGACTTCCTGCACCGCGTCAACGCCGGGGAAACAGTCGACATCGGCGACAGCGTGGTCGTGGTCGGCGGCGGGGACACGGCCGTCGACGCCGCCCGGGTCGCCCGCCGGCTCGGCTCGAAAGCCACCATCCTCTACCGGCGCACGCGGCAGGAAATGCCGGCGATCGAGGAAGAAATCGTCAAGGCGGAAGAGGAAGGCATCGAGATCCACTTTCTCGCCACTCCGATCGAAATCTTCCGGGACAACGGAAGGGCGACGGGAGCGAAATGCCAGCGCATGGAGCTGGGAGAACCCGATGATTCCGGCCGGCGCCGTCCCGTTCCCATCGAAGGCGACACCTTCGACCTCGAGTTTTCGACCCTCATCACCGCCATCAGCCAGGCTCCCGACTTCACAGGCTTCGAAGAGTACCGCGAGGGGAAGGACTGGATCAAGGTCGACGAGAAGGGAAAGACGAAGGTCGACGACGTCTATTCCGGCGGCGACAATGTCAACCTCGGGCTCGTGATCGATGCCATCGCACATGGCAGAATGGCGGCGCTCGCCATCCACGACATGATCACCGGTGAAGAGGATCTCCTGAGGAAATCGAACGGACTGAACATCATCCGGTCCGACAACATGCTCCTGAGCCACTATGAACCGAAGGAGCGGGTGAGTCCCGTGGAGATGGCGGTCGAGGACCGGCTCCAGAGCCTGACGGCCGAGGTCGTCTCAACGCTCTCGCAGGAGGAAGTCGTCGAGGAAGCGCGCCGATGCATGAGCTGCGGATTCTGCTTCGACTGCGGGAACTGCTGGAGCTTCTGCCAGGACGGGGCCATCGTCAAGCCGGTCCAGAAGGGCGACCTCTACAGATTGAAGCTCGAATTCTGTACCGGATGCAGCAAGTGCGCCGAAAACTGCCCCTGCGGCTTCATCGAGATGAAGTAATCCGTTCCGGAACGACCCGGTCCGGAACGGCCGAAAACCGCCGGGAGACGGGAACCGCAGAGGGGGCCGCGGTGATTCCTCCCGGGGAACCCGAAATGACGTTTTTCCTTGACTTGCAACGGGAAAGGCGTTACTTTTCCGTATTCTCCGGGGACTTTTCGCCTGCTCCCGGAGAGTACTCGTGTTCCCGGGGGAACACGCCCGGAACCACCTCATTCTACGAGCACGTCGACGCACTGGAGATGAAACGATGGCGAAATCGAAACTGATCAGTCCGCACGGAAGTGATGAGTTGAAGATTCTGCTCCTGGAAGGCAAGGAGTGCGAGGAGGAGAAGAAGAAGGCGGAAAAGCTGCCGAAGGTGACGATGTCGAGCCGGGAAACGGGCGATCTCATCATGCTGGGAATCGGCGGATTCACCCCCCTCGAGGGCTTCATGGGACACGACGACTGGAAAGGCGTGTGTTCGGAGATGAAGACGACCGACGGTCTCTTCTGGCCCATCCCCATCACCCTGAGCCACAGCGAGAAGCTGGACAAGGGAATGGAGATCTGTCTGGTCTCTGGTGACACGGGCGAAGTGATGGGGACGATGAAAGTCACCGAGAGCTACGAGATCGACAAGGAGTTCGAGTGCGCCCGCGTGTTCGGAACAACGGACACGGAGCATCCGGGCGTCGCGGTGGTCATGGGACAGAAAGCCTGGAACATCGCCGGACCGGTGCGTGTCGTGTCGGAAAGCACATTCCCCACGGAGTTCAAGGGAATCTATCAGCGTCCCGCGGAGAGCCGGGCGATCTTCGAGGAGAAGGGCTGGAAGACGATCGCGGCGCTCCAGTTGAGGAATCCGATGCACCGCTCTCACGAGTACCTGGCCAAGATCGCCGTCGAGGTGAGCGACGGTCTTTACATCCACCAGCTCGTGGGCAAGCTGAAGCCGGGCGACATTCCCGCCGATGTGCGCGTGCGCTGCATCAATACGCTGGTGGAAGGGTACTTCGACAAGAGCCGTGTCGTGACGGGCGGCTACCCTCTGGACATGCGCTACGGCGGTCCCCGCGAAGGCCTGCTGCACGGCGTGTTCCGCCAGAACTTCGGCTGCACGCACATGATCATCGGCCGTGACCACGCCGGTGTCGGAGGCGGCTACGGTCCCTTCGACGCCCAGGATGACTAAGACAACCTGTGGGAGGGGGCTCTCGAGTGCAAGATGCTCCCCATCGACTGGACATTCTGGTGCTACAAGTGCGGCGGAATGGCCTCGATGAAGACCTGCCCGCACGACAAGGATGATCGCCTGTTCCTGTCGGGAACGAAGCTCAGAAAGCTCCTGTCGGAAGGAAAGGTCGACGAGATCCCGGACGAGTTCAGCCGTCCGGAGGTGCTGAACATTCTGAAAGAGTACTATGCAGGGCTCGGCGACGAGGACAAGGTGGAAGTGAAAATGCACGGTCACGCCACCGGAGAAGCGAAGAAGAAGTAGACAAACAATCCCCCCGTCCGGGTGGCACCGGTCGGCGGGGCGGCCCGAGAAGAAGCAGGAGGTGTG
>CAZMKB010000223.1:0-6194 GCA_964566685.1 uncultured Gemmatimonadota bacterium
CGTGGACGGCTGCATCGGGATGTGCGAGATCGGAAAGTCGGCCTATCGGGGTCACGAGGTGATCTACCCTCAGCCGTTCGGTGTCATCACCACCGCTTCGGAAAAAGTGTATCCCGTCGACTACTCGCACTTCAACATCATGGGTACCGCCGTCGGAGCTCACGGTATCGAGGCCGATTCGGACAAGGCTATTTTCCCGAACGTGAACCTCGAGGTTCACTTCGGGCACGACGGGGGGATCAAGTTCCGGCTCCCTCTCGTCATTCCGGGTATCGGCTCGACGAACATCGCCACGAACAACTGGGAGGGGCTCGCCATCGGGTCGGCGCTTGCCGGAACGGGACTTACCATAGGGGAGAACGTGGTCGGTATGGACCCCCGGGCGAAGTTCCAGAACGGGAAGATCCTGGACACGGTCGACCTGAAGAGAAGGGTGAAACTCTTCCAGGATCATCAGCGGGACGGCTACGGCGCCATCATCGTCCAGGCCAATGTGGAAGACACCAGGCTCGGTGTGCAGGAATATGCAATCAACGAGCTCGGTGTCGAGATCGTCGAGCTCAAGTGGGGTCAGGGAGCGAAGAACATCGGAGGCGAAGTGAAGATATCCTCCCTCGAGAAGGCGCAGATGCTGTTCGAGAGGGGCTATGTCGTTCTCCCGAATCCCATGGATCCTCGGGTCATCAAAGCGTTCGAGCGAGGATCGTTCAAGGAGTTCGAACGGCACTCACGGGTCGGCATGGTGACCGAGGATTCATTTGCAAAACGGGTGGATGTGCTACGCAAAGCCGGTGCAAAGTACGTTTTTCTGAAAACGGGGGCATATCGTCCCGCCGACCTTGCCCGCGCCGTGAAGTTCTCTTCGAAGTACGGCATCGATCTGCTCACGGTCGACGGCGCCGGAGGCGGAACGGGCATGAGCCCCTGGAGAATGATGAACGAGTGGGGCATGCCTCCCGTGGAGCTCCACTCACTGCTGTACGAATACGCGAAGAAGCTGGTGGACCGGGGGGAGCACGTTCCCGCCCTGGCGCCTGCCGGCGGATTCGTATTCGAAGACCAGATCTTCAAGGGTCTGGCACTCGGAGCACCGTTCGTGAAGCTGGTGGGAATGGCCCGTTCACCCATCGCGGCCGCCATGGTGGGGAAGACGATCGGCCGTACCATCGAGGAACACCAGATTCCGGTGTACATCGAACGCTTCGGAAACTCCCGTGACGAGATCTTCGTCACCGCTCCCCTTCTGAGGGACGAGCTGGGAGATGAAGAGTTCGAGAAGCTGCCGACGGGAGCCATCGGTCTCTACACGTACTACGAACGGCTTGCCCAGGGATTGAGACAGCTGATGTGCGGAGCCCGCAAATTCGACCTGAGCCACATCACCCGCGACGACATTGCGGCCCTCACCCGTGAGGCTGCCCAGATCAGCGGGATCAGCTACCTCCTCGATGTCGATCGTGCCGAGGCCGAGGAAATCCTGAACTCGTGACCGGACCGAAACACCGGGGACGGGCAAGAGCGGAGCCTTCCCCGGAAGTGACCGGACATTCACCCAGGAGTGCAAGCGATGGCAAATGAGCGGATATCCCGGACGGAACCGTTCTCGGGTTCGGACGGGACGTCGACCGGGTCAGGGGAACCCTTCACGAAGATCGGCGGTGGCGGGATCGGAGGGAAAGCCCGGGGACTGGCGGAAATCGGTCGTGTCATAACGCAGGAGCTCGACCGGCGTGCCCGATCGAGTATCACCGTGGATATTCCCCGGTTCCAGGTTCTCGCGACCGATTGGTTCGACCACTTCATGGAGAAGAACCGTCTCTACGACCTCGTGCTGTCGGACACGAAGGACCGGCACGTGGCGAAGGCCTTCCTGGGGGCCGAGCTGCCCCGGGAGCTCGTCCGTGAACTGCGGAAACTCATCTCCGAGGTGCATGCTCCCCTGGCCGTCCGCTCGTCCAGCCTGCTGGAGGACGCCATCGACGAACCGTTCGCCGGGGTCTACGAGACCAAGATGGTGCCCAACAACCAGTTCAGCGCGGAATCGCGGCTCCGGACTCTGGCGGAAGCGATCAAATTCGTCTACGCGTCCACCTTCTTTCGCGACGCGAAAAGCTACCGTGAGGGGCTGGGACGCTCCCACCGGGAAGAGAAGATGGCGGTCATGATCCAGGAGGTGATCGGATTACGCCACGGCGACCGGTTCTATCCGAACATTTCCGGTGTGGCCCGGTCCTACAACTTCTATTCGTTCGGGAATGCACACGCGAAGAACGGCGTCGTGAGCCTGGCACTGGGTCTGGGCAGAACCATCGTGAACGGCGGAAAGGCGTGGATGTACTGTCCGGCTCATCCCCGGGCCGCCGCTCCGTTCGGGAGCACGAAGGAGCTCCTCAACGGTACGCAGACGCAATTCTGGTCCGTGAACATGGGCAAGCCTCCGACCTATGACCCGATTCTGGAGACGGAGTACCTCTTCGAAGGCGACCTCCGGCACGCGGAAGACGACGGTGTACTCCGTGAGATCGCATCGACCTACGATCCCGAGTCCGACCGGATCACCATGGGGACCGGCTCCAGAGGGCCGCGGGTGCTGAACTTCGCTCCCCTGCTCGAGCTCGACGACATTCCCCTGAACGACCTGATCCAGGACCTCATGGCGATCTGCGAAGAAGAAGTCGGCAATCCGGCTGAGATCGAGTTCGCGGTCACTATCAACCAGGATGCACGAAATCCCGTGCGGTTCGGCTTCCTCCAGGTCCGGCCCATGTTCGTCTCGAAGGACCATGTGGAAATCGGGGAACACGAGCTCGAGGGAGAGGACGTTCTCGTCGCATCCCGACAGGTTCTGGGCAACGGACAGCTGGATTCCATACGAGACATCGTCTACGTCATGCCGGACACCTTCTCGGCGAGCAACAGCTGGCAGATCGCGGGCGAGCTGGAGGAAGTCAACCGATGTCTTCTCAGGGAGAAACGTCCGTATCTCCTGATCGTCTTCGGCCGCCTGGGAACCTCCGATCCCTGGCTGGGCGTCCCCGTGAAGTGGGGACAGGTGTCGGGTGCAAAAGTCGTGATCGAGGCTTCCACGTCCGGGATGAACGTCGACATGAGCCAGGGATCTCATTTCTTCCACAACGTGGCCTGCCTCCGGATTCTCTACTTCTCCACGGACAGGACGGGAGAGCACCCTCTGAAGTGGGAGTGGCTGGGAAACCGCCGGGAAGAAAGAAAACTGCAATTCGTCCGCCATGTCGTGCTGGAGGACCCGCTCCGGATCAAGGTGGACGGCACGAGCGGATGCGGGGTGATATGTCATGGAAGAACAGACACAGTCAGCGATTAAACTCCTGGAAGCCCTGACGGAACGGGCCAAGGAGCTCACCTGCCTGTATGACATCGAAGAATCTCTGAGAGAGCCTGACGCGGACATCGATCAGGTCTGTGAAAGGATAATCCGTGCGATTCCTCCCGGCTGGCAGTACCCCGACAGCTGCGTTGTCAGGATGACGCTGGAGGGAATCAACTACCAGTCTCCGAATTTCACGGAAACCCCCTGGCAGATGAAAGCCGATATCGTCCAGCAGGACCAGGTGGTCGGAACGATCGGCGTCTACTATCTCACGGAGAAACCGGCGGCGGACATCGGCCCGTTTCTCAAAGAAGAAAAAAAGCTGATCCAGACGATCGCGGATCGGATCAACCACTTTCTGATCTACAGGAAGATGAAGCATGTCTTCCAGGAAACGCGGTTCGGCGACCGGGATTCCGACGGAGCGGACAGAGGTGAATGGGAGACCGTGCTCGATCTCATCCGCCAGACGGACAACGCCCTGTTCATCAGAATTTCGAACAAGATGCTCAATCACCTCTGCTGGAGCGGGATAGAGGAGGCGGAAAGGCTCCGGCGGGAGGATAAACACCAGGACATGGTGATCGGGAACGCCAATGGAGACGAGGTGAAAAGACCCCGCCTGAGCAGGCTCCTGGATTTCTCGACGGAATTCACGGAGAACATATTTCGAATCGCAGCCGATCACCTGAGCAGCGACGAAATCCTCTCCCGCATCCAGATGTGGATCCAGGAGGACAAGCTCGGCGGATTGCTCCGAACCGTCCGCCGGCAGCTACCGCTGGCGGAAGTGACGAACAACCTCCGTCGATATTTCTTCACGAACCGCGACGAAACCTACGACCGTTACCCCCTGGCCAGAAGCCTGAAGGTCCTCCTGATCGAGTGCATTCTCTCGAGCCGCATCGATTACATCAAGATGATAGAGAATTACGTGGACATCGACGACCTCTATCACCTCCTCCAGAATGTCGTCTTCTCCACCGAGAGCCACGGCAAACTCGGAGGTAAGAGCGCCAATCTCTTTCTGGCATCCCAGATCATGAAACGGGCCGGAGACTCCGACGGCCTCACCGGGCCGTTCCGGACACCGAAAACATGGTATGTTTCCTCGGACATGATGCTGGAATACATTCACTACAACAACATGGACGAGGTCATCGAGCAGAAATACAAGGATCTCGAGAGGGTTCGCCTCGAGTATCCCCACGTCGCCGACATCTTCCAGCAGACAGTGATGCCCCCCGAGATGATCAACCGCCTGTCCATGGCGCTCGACGACTTCGGGGACATACCCATCGTCGTCCGCAGCTCCTCTCTCCTGGAAGATCGGACGGGATCCGTATTCGCCGGCAAGTACAAGAGCGTTTTCCTGGGGAACCAGGGCAGCCGGGAAGAGCGGCTCGGGGAGCTGGTGAGCGCCGTGGCCGATGTCTATGCGTCGAACTTCGACCCGGATCCGATCGAGTACAGGGCGGACAACGGATTGCTGGAGTTCAGCGAACAGATGGGCATCATGATCCAGGAGGTGGTGGGTTCACGGGTCGGCCCGTACTTATTCCCCTCGTACTCCGGCGTGGCCAGGAGCCGTGATCGCGGCCGGTGGCCGTCGGAGATCGAGGGAGAAAGCGGCATTGCATTCGTCATTCCAGGTCTCGGAACACGGGTCTCGAACAGGACGGGCGGAGACTGCCCGGTACCGGTCATCCTCGATCGACCCGGTGGGGGGTCGACCGGCCCGATGACCGGACACGCCCCTCGCACGCCGGGGAAAATCGATGTCATCGACCTCGAGAAGAACCGTCCGGTGACGCTCGAACTGGAGGAGCTCCTGAAAAAATCCGACGGCGCCTATCCGTCACCGGATCTGGTTTTCTCCCGCTCGGAAGACGGCCGCACCGAACCGCTCTCCCCCGGATGGAGCGGCGCATGGCTCGAGGACGGCGGACTCGCGGTGACGTTCGACGGGCTCGTGAACAGGAGCCCTCATGTGTCACAGATCCGGAATCTCCTTCGAGTTCTGGAGGAGAAAACGGGGCAGCCGGTGGAGATCGAGTACGCTTCCGACGGTGAGCACCTCTATCTCCTCCAGTGCAGAACACTCTCCCGTACTGCCGGGTCGAGACCCGCCCCCATCCCGAAGGATATATCGAAAGACAGCATCATCTTCTCGTCGGGCCGCTCCGTTCCGAACGGACGGATTTCGAACATCACACACATCGTTTTCGTGCAGCCGTCCGCCTACACCGCTCTCCGGGATCCGGCGGATCGACGGGATGTAGTTCATGCCGTGGAGCGCCTCAACCGGCTGCTTCCCAAAAGACAATTCATCCTCATGTGGCCGGAGGCCCAGAGTTCCGCGGCCTGCAGCCCCGGTGAAACCGGTCTCGACATCGGGGACTTCGGAAACGCCGCTGCCCTGGTGGAGTTGCTGGAACCGGGATCGGAGGCAGCCGGAGGGTTTTCGGTCGATCCCGGTCTGCTGCTGATTGTCCGGGAGTCGGGCACGTTCTACCTGCCCGTATCGCCTTCAGACGGGGACTTCGTCTTCAACGAGCGCTTCCTCCACCGCTCCGTGAACCTCCTCCCGGAACTTCTGCCCGAATACGGGCATCTGGCCGATGTGATCCGCGTCATCGACGTGACGAAGACAGCCGGCGGGAAGGTGATGCATGTCCTGATGAACGCGGAGCTGAACGAAGCCGTGGGGATACTCGCCGACGCCGAGCAGCCGGCCGGCACACCGGAGGACGAAGAACCGGCAGATGAGACCTATCCGGAAGACTACTGGCGCTGGCGTTACCGGATGGCCGAGCAGATCGCCCACCGGGTGGACGCCGAAGAG
>CAZMKB010000224.1:0-6188 GCA_964566685.1 uncultured Gemmatimonadota bacterium
TCCATGACCGCCGTCGTGTCCCGGAGCTCGGAACGCTCGCCGAACGTCGTCTCGCCGATGGCCACCTGGTGCTCGTTCATCATGCCGACGACCGTGTACGTCTCCGGGGCCTCCGGAATCCGTCCCAGGTACTTGCCCGTGTCCATCTCGTAGATGTCACGCATGGTGCCCTCGATGTGGACACCCGCCGGGTGGTACTCCAGGGTGCCGTAGAATTCGTGCGAGTCGGCGGCATAGGTGATCATGGTCGAGCCGTCCGTGGAGGCTCCCGCGGTGATGAGGTAATTGGTGCATGCCTCGATGGGCGGGCAGAACAGAAGTGTGCACAGAAGAACTTCACAGAGTATGTCCGGTCGAAATCGTCTCATGTCGTTCTCCGTCCTCCCAGAGAGTGGTCCGTCGTGCGCTTTCGTGGCGAGGGCCGCCGTTCGGGCGGCGACCCGTCCATCACGATATACAGTTTATACAATGGATGGTGCCGAAAGTTCGTCCTGTCAACTCCGATGTTTCAGAGGCGAAACGCCTCCGGGTCGCTGGAAGGCGCCGGCTGGCTCAGGGAGCCACGACCGGGGGGTGGGAACCGCCGGGAGATCGACGCCGGACGATCTCCTCCCGGTGAAGGATTCGAAACCGGCGGTGAGCACCCGCCTGCTCACTCGTGAGCGTGGGTGAAGTAGAGATTCTCGAATTCCGCGAGCAGATCCCGGACCTCCTCCACGTGATCGAGGTCGGTCGTCTGCTTGCACTTCATGGCGGCGATCAGCAGCTTGTGGAGTAGGCCGATCTTCCCGGCGTAGTTTTCCGTGTCGGGCTTGATCCGCTGGGTCATGAAGTACTGTGACACGGTGTGCTGGATTCTCGTTGCGTGTTCTTCCTTGTTCATGATCCAGCGGACGAGCTGATTGTAGTTGACCGGGCTGGCGGCGCCGAGCTCTCCGATTTTGTTCATCGCCTTCTCGATGGTCGTTGCGTCTTCCCTGATGAGGTCGACGCGGGCCCGGTCATCGTAGATCCCGCAGGGTATTTCGCAGTGTGCACCGAGCCAGGTGTTCGAAATCATCATCAGTGCGGATATCGACAGAAACAGCCGCAGTGGTGTCGGCATCTCATTACTCCTTTCGGTCAGGTTCCTGGCCAAGCTGTTCAGTGCGCCCTGTGGAAACGGGTCGTGCCGCCGTCAACGGGACGTTCACTCCGCGATCGGACCGAACGGTTCGACCTCCTCACCGATTCTCTCGATGTCCCCGACGATCACGACGGTCATCTCACGGTCGTCCAGGATGTTCCGCGCCACCTCTCCGACCTCATCCGGAGTGACCGCGTGGACATCGTCGATGTAGTTCTCGAGGAATTCCCTCCCCAGGTCGTGAAGATCCATGAACGGGAGCTGCCCGATGATCCCGTGCCGGGACGAGTTCCGGCGAATGAACGTTCCCGTCATGTAGCTCTTCACTCCCTGGAGCTCTTCTTCGGGTACAGGCTCCTCCTGCAGCCGGTTGATCTCGGAGAAGATCTCCGAGAGAGCGGGGCCGGTGGTCTCGGTGGAGACATCTGCGACCTGGATCCAGTAGGCGTCCCGGTAGCGGGTGGAGACGGTGCTGTGCGGGGAATAGGTGTAGCCTTTGTCCTCCCTGATATTCGTCGTGATCCTCGACGAGAAGTACCCTCCCAGGAGCGTGTTCGTCACGAGCACCGGGATGTAGCTCTCGTGCGAAGGATCGGGCACCGGGAGTCCGAGGTAGAGCGTCGACTGCGGCGCGTCCGGCCGGTCGATCAGGTGGATCATTCTCACGGAGGAGGGGGCCGGCGGGTTCACCGCGGGTTCCGGACCCCGTTCCCAGCCCTCGAAGGCCTCCCGGATCGCTCTCTCGACTCCGCGGCCGTCGAATCTTCCCACCACGTAGACGTGGGTGCGGAGCGCCCCGTAGTTATCCGCGTAGAACCGTCTGATGTCGTCGAGCGAGTATGTCCGGAGCATCTCTTCGGTCGGGAAGGCGCGTCCGTACGGGTGCTCGCCGTAGAGGACCGAGCGGAACTTTTCGAGAGCCAGGCTTTGCGGGCGGGTGCGTTCGATGGAGAGGTCCCTGAGGGCGTCTTTCCTGAGCCGCTCGAACTCATCTTCGGGGAAGGACGGATTCATGACGATGTCCGCGAGCAGGGTGACGATGGCGGGCCCGAACTCGCTCAGGACCTCTCCCTCGAAATGACTCCGGTCCGGCCCGACGGAGACCTCGATCGATCCGCCCATGCTGGCTGCTCTGCGGGCGATCGTCTGGGCATCCAGCGACATCGTGCCCTCCTTCAGGAGATCCGCCGTCAGGTCGGCGAGCCAGACCTCGTCGGCTTCCTCGTTCAGGTTGCCGGCACGGATCACGACCCGTACCGTGACCTTCGGCAGAGTTCCGAATTCGACCAGGGTGGCCGAGAGACCGTTGTCGAGGGTCAGTGTTCGGGCGGGGGGGAGCCGGAGGTCCTTCGGCTCTCCTCCCGGAGGCGGGGTGTCCCGCTGGGCCCTCCCGGGACCAGCGAGGATCACCACCATCACAACTGCTGTCAGTGCGGCTGTCACTCGATTCATCGCGATGCCTCCTCGATGTGGTTACGACGCCGTCGGTTCGATGACGAGAACGGTGCGGGCGGTCGGCCTCAGGTACTCCCGCGCGGTCTTCTGGAGCAGCTCGGGGGTGACGGCTCTGAATCGATCTTCTATCGTGTTGATCCGGGCGGGATTGTTGTCGAACAGGGCGAAGCTCGCCAGGAGGTCGGCCCGGCCGAAACCGTAGTATCCGCTCAGCGTTTCGTAGAACTGCGACCGCATCTTCACCAGTGCCAGGTCGAGGAGGTCTTTTGAAACCGGCTCCGATCTCACCTTCTCGAGAGTCGCTTCCGTCACGGCCAGTATCGTGTCCGGGTCGACGTCCTTGTCGAAGAAGAGGTATCCCGTCCAGAGCATCGGACCGTTGTAATTGAACATGTTCCCGATGAGGTTGATGCCGCCGTCGACGGATCCGGTGAACCCGTGCTTCTGAACCAGCTCTTGGTGGAGCATGCTGTCGTCTCCCTGCAGGAGGAGCTGGTCGAGAATTCCCATGGCATAGTATTCCGGGGTGTTTCGCTCCGGAACGCGGTAGGAGAAGGCGAGGGCAGGGCGGGTGGCGAGCGGGTCCGGTTTCGTGAACCGCTTGGCCTCCTCCTGTCGCGGTTCGCTCAGGTCGGGGAGCTCCGGAACGCCGGCGGCGGGGATGTCGCCGAAGTGTTTCCTGATCATGAACATCGCCTCGGTCGGATCGAAGTCCCCGACGACCACCAGAGCGGCGTTGTTCGGGGGGTAGTAGGTGTCGAAGAATTCCTGCACGTCCTCGAGCGTGGCTTCCCGGATGTCCTCGAGATCCCCGTAGAAATTGTGGGAATTGTACCAGTTCTCGTTGGCGTACTGGGGCATGTCGAGCCAGGGAAATCCTCCGTAAGGCTGGTTGAGGACGTTGACCTTCACTTCGTTGATCACCACCCCTTGCTGGTTGGTGAGATTCTCCTGCGTGATGGCCAGGCCGCTCATGCGGTCGGCCTCGGCCCAGAGGATGGTCTCGAGCTTGTGCGCGGGCACGATCTCGAAGTAGTTCGTGAAATCGAACCTCGTCGAGCCGTTCAGCAGGCCCCCGTTGCTCTGCACGAGGCGTATGAACTTCATCTTCTCGAGATTCCCGGAGCCCTGGAACATCATGTGTTCGAAGAGGTGAGCGAAGCCGGTGCGGTTTTTCGGCTCGATTCGGAAGCCGATGTTGTAGTACACGGCGACGATCGCGAGCGGTGATGAGTCGTCCGGTGACAGGACGACCTTCAAACCGTTGTCGAGCTTGTGGTACTCGACCGGAACCCGGAAGACGGCTGCATCCCCAGTGTCCGTGCAGGAAACGACTGCCGCCGCCAGGACGGCCGCAAGCGCCGGAACTGCCGTGATTCTCATGCCACCTCCTTTTATTCATGCCTCGTTGTTCACACTCGGCGCGGAAACCTGTCCGGTGTCCACGTCGGGGAGCCTGTCCTGTCACTGCAGTGCGTGTCGCAGGGCCGATTCGATATCGGGGTGTGAGAACGTGAAGCCGGATTCGCTCAACCTGTCGGTTTTCACCCGTGCCGATGCGAGCAGCAGGGCATCCGCCATCTCGCCCAGCATCAGGCGTGCCGCGAAGGCAGGAACGGGTATGATCGTTGGACGGTGGAGAATGTCTCCGAGTGCTTTCGTGAAGTCCCTGTTGCGGACCGGATGGGGTGAGGCGACGTTGAGCGCACCCGACAGGCTGTCCGTCAGGAGAGCGTGACGGATGGCCCGCGTCGCGTCTTCGAGGCTGATCCAGCTCCAGAACTGCTCTCCGTCGCCGAAAACCCCTCCCAGGCCCGCCTTGAACGGCGGCAGAGCCTTCGCAAGCGCTCCCCCCCTTTCGGAGAGAACCACCCCGAACCGGGTGTTCACCACCCTGATTCCGGCTTCGGCCGCCGGCCCGGTGGCGCGCTCCCACTCCACGCAGACCTCGCTGAGGAATCCCTCTCCCGGCGGTGATTCCTCGCTCAGCCACTCGTCTCCCCGGTCACCGTAGTAGCCCACCGCGGAAGCGCAGACGAGGACACGCACCGGCGCCCGGCTCTCTCTGAGAGCCTCACTTATCAGGCGCGTACCCTCCACGCGGCTGTCACGGATGAGCTGTTTCTCCGTCTCGGTCCAGCGCGCCGAGGCGATGCTCCGGCCGGCGAGGTGGACCAGCACGTCGATGTTCTCGAACACGTCGGGTTTTATGGTGGGGTTGTCGGGATCCCAGAATCGCTCTCCCTCATCCGGCTCGTGCCTTACCAGCGGTATGACGGAGTGGCCTTCACGCTCCAGAAGCGCAGAGAGTTTCCCGCCGATCATTCCGCTCGATCCGCTTATGAGGATGTTCATGGACGGCGCTCCTCTCCGGTGACGTGCAGCGCAGGGTCGTGTCCGGTCTGATGATATGAAGGAGGCTGTTCCCTGTCAATGGGATCGTTCCGGCACGGACACCCCCGGATGCGTCACTCCAGGATGTATCCCAGCGAGCGGAGCCACTCTTTCATCTCGTCGTCGACTTCCACGTCTTCGGTCGTGTCGACCGTCACGGGGAGGTGGGTCTCGAGCCGGTCCACCAGGGCGGCCTCCTCTTCCGGCGGGAGCGTGACCGGTTCGGGCCCGTCGCCGCAGGAGAGGAGCGTGGTGGAGCCGTCGCTCCCGACGGTGAGACGGTGGTCCTTCACCCGCACGGTGGCGAGGGCGGGTTTCAGCGCCCCCGTGTCGAGGGTCGGATTGAGCCGGGAGAGATGGCCGATGAGCGAGGAGGGAGGCCCCGAGTATTCGGCGATGACCGGACGGTCCCCGGGGAAGACCGTGTCGATGACGGAGCTGCTCACCGGGCTTTCGGGCCGTTCTGAAACGGAGGCGATCTCGAGAATCGTCGGGTAGAGGTCGGTGAGCATGACCGGGTCGTCGCGGAGACCCTTTCCGACCTGCGGCGCCCTGACGACCAGGGGGACGGACAGGAGCGTCTCGAAGACGCCGAACTGGTGGCCGACGAAACCGTGATCGCCGATGTCCTCGCCGTGGTCCGAGGTGACGATGACGGCGGTCTCCGCGAGCAGGTTCCTCCGCTCGAGAAGGGACAGGAACTCGCCGAGGAAACGGTCGGCGGCAAAGACGTCGCCCGCGTAGAGGCACCTGACCAGGTGCCAGTCGACCGCTCCCGGTTCGTGGAGACCGGCGTTGAACTCGTGCGCCCAGCCGGTCCCGACGTGCTCCCGGGGAGCGTACGCGGGGAGGTGGTCCCGCATGAACTCCTCCGGCGGATCGTAGGGCAGGTGGGGCTCGAGCAGGTTGACGAAGACGAAGAAAGAGCGCTCGTCCGTCCGTCCGTCGAGCCACTCCTCGACCATCCCGATGATCTCGGGTCCTCCCTGGTCCACGGCGTTCAGCATGTTTTTTTCCGGATTCGACACGACGTGCTGGGTTTCGAATCCGCGCAGCAGGCCGGTCATCTGGTCGGTGAGCCAGGGATTGCTGTAGAAGGCGGCGGTCTCGTAGTCCTCGCGTGCGACGGCGTCCTTCAGCTCGCCGCGAAGCCGGAGGATGGCGGTCTGGCGTTTCTGGCCGGCTCCGGCGCGGGCGGGGACCTTGCCGATGT
>CAZMKB010000225.1:0-6179 GCA_964566685.1 uncultured Gemmatimonadota bacterium
TCCCGGAAAGAAGAGGATGCGCCAGGAGCCCCACGCACTGACCCTGACCGGATCGTCCGGGATCACCACGGCGCTGCCCTGCCCGTCGGACGGGTGGGCGACGTAGGTTGTGTCGGAGTTCTCGCCGGGAACACCGTCGCCGCCGGTGGTAACCTCTTCCCCCGTTTCCGTACAGGAAGCCGGGATGACGAGGAGACTCCCGAGGACGAAGAGCCGTATTCGGCGTGAAAGGAGCAAGGAGACCCTCACTGCAACGCGTCGGTGTGGAATGGTATTCACTTCACCTTAATGTATCCACTTCCGACCGTCGTGTAAAGTGACGGGCCCGGAAACGCTGCAGCTTTCCGCCGGGGCCATTCGACGACCGGTCACATACTGGTGCCGATGTATTTCATCAGGAGAAGCAGAGAGGTCGCATAACCTCCCGCGAGCAGAAGCAGCGCGATGGTGATTTTCCAGAAGGTGTACATGTCGGTTTTTCTCTCTTTTCTGTTCTTCGTTGTCATCGTTCAGCCCTCCACATTTCTCACGGATTGTCTACCTCGGTCCGCACGGTACGGACCTCCACTTCCTGAACCCGTCCGTGAATCAAGAACTTCGTCATCCGTCAGGTTCTTTTCAAGGGGAAAGGCGGATTAATTTTTTCCTGTCCGCCGGGGTCGAGGATGCGACGGAATCGATTGGGCGGACGGTGCGGGGAGAAGGTAAAACGGGACCTTGCGCCGCCGGGATCCACAGCATAAATACAGAGAAGTATTCGCGAGACGCCGTTCTTCCAGCCGATCGAAATCCAGGAGGATTGCACATGGGTGGAGAGCTGTGAACGAGGAACATCCGGAGCGTGACGAGAAGGGCGAAGATCCTGCAGGCGGGGAAGCCGGCGGGGTTCGTTCCGCCCTCGATCCCTCGCAATGGGTCGACCGGCACGGCGATGTCCTCTTTCACTATGCGCTCCTCCGGGTGAAGGATCCTCATGTCGCCGAGGATCTCGTCCAGGAAACTTTCCTCGCCGCTCTGAGATCCAGAGGGAGCTTCCGGAAGGGATCCACCGTTCGAACCTGGCTTGTCGGCATTCTGAAACACAAGATCGTCGATCACTTCCGAAAATCGGCCCGCCGGTCGACTGAATCGGAGCTCACCCGGGAAGACGATGAGGAAGCCGGGCGCTTCGGCAGGATGGGCATCTGGAGCAAGGGGCACCGTCCGACCGCCTGGGAGGAATCTCCCTCCGCGATCCTGGAGAACAGGGAATTCTACCGCGCCTTCCTTGCCTGCCTCGACAGACTCACGCCCGCTCTCCGTCAGGTGTTCAGCATGCGGGAGGTCGACGGCATGGAGAGCAGGGAAATCTGTAAGGTTATGGACATTACCGCGACCAATCTCTGGGTCATGCTCTATCGCTCGAGGATAAAACTGCGGGAATGTCTCGAAGACACGTGGTTCCGGGAGCAGGGCTCATGAGCTGGAGAGTGAAATTGATGATGAGCTGCAGGGAAGCTTCGAGACTCGTTTCGGAGCGGAGAGATCGTGAACTGACCTTCGGTGAGCGGTTGGGACTCCGGTTTCATGTCCTGATGTGCTGGTTCTGCAAACATTACGCCGATCAGATCGACTTCCTGCACGAGACAGCCCATCTGCTTGGCCATCCTCCCCACGACGAGCTTCCCGCCGGAGCCGGGGCGGCCCTCCCGCCCGAGGCGAAGGACAGGATGAAACGGCTCCTTCAGAGCGAATGATCGGCACCCGGCGATCCTGAGACGGAATCCGATTCCCCACCTCTCCGGCACACTCACCGGACGGAAACCGGCACCATTGCCACCGGCTGGAAACAGCCTCCCTTTCCGGCGGAATCCGCACCACACCCGTCCCGTAAAATTCCGGGTTAGAACAGTATGACTTGTTTGGTGGCAACACGGTGCGCCTGTCCGGAGGCGAACTTTTTCCTGACACAGGTGTAAGGTTTCACTGGAACGCACGACTAATAGACGGTTCATCGAAAGGGACCGGCCGGAAATGCTGGAAACGACGGTCTGATGTTCATCTTCCGGTTCCTTCGTGCGGACCCGGTCGAGAAACCGCTGGAACCCTGACCGCCGGTGGGGGAGAGCGTTCGGAGCGCCGTCCGCCGCGGAAGTTCGAGAAGTCGGGATGCATGATTTCGAGACAACGCAGCGGTGGGGTTCTGTTCCGGAACACGGTGATGACCATCGTCGTCTTCAGGAACAGGCCTCACAGTGAGAGAGCATGCGTTGACCGCCGGTGCGGCGCTGGAACTCGGGCCGCACCGGAATGATCATAGAAAAAGTTTCTCTCGCCCGGGGGCGGGACCCGGTGACAGCGGCGCAAGGTTGTTGTGAAGCTCGCGCTGGCGTGTTCTAAAGATTTCATCGGTAGCCTGTCCGTTGCGGGCTGTGAACGCACAGGGGTGGGGAGAGAGTCTCAACCACGGTGCCTCCTTCGGGATGATCCTCACCCCCGTGCACTGCACAGAGGGAGCGGCGGACGTGCGGTTCCCGAAGCGCGTCAATTTCTGGAATCCGGCAGTCGCCGTCCCCGGGTCGGGAGAATCCGTGACCCGAATAGAGACGGCCCTGCGTCGAGGGAGCCGTTCGATGTTGCTTCGCCCGAGAGGGCAAGCCCCGAGAGGTCTCTGATACAGCCTGGTGCCCGTACGAAAAAAGAGAGGCTGCGGGTATCGGGACGATGATCGGAGGCCTCTTTTTTTCTCAGAGCACGCCGCACAGCCATCCGCTGAGTGCTTCGCAGAGGCGGGAGGAGAGAACGAAAAGTGCGGACCACTTCACGAAAAAAGAAAACCAGCAGGATGCGTACTCACCCTGCTGGTTACTGCATCGTATCGGAGCCGAGAGCATTGGACCGCCCATTCGGCACGAATTCATGTCCGGGGAATTACGGGAACTTCTACATGTACGCGCCGATTGTAGAAAAGACCGAGATCAGCAGGTAGCTGTATCCGACAGCGACCAGCGAGGGTGCCACGACCAGTTTCCAGATCCTGATGAGCGGGGTGGTGTCGGTGCGTTTCATGATCTCCTCCTTCGTTGTCGCATCCATGGTTTTCGAGCCCTTCTTCCGGTACTACGCAGTGTCTCTCCGGATAGTTTCATCAATCTGTTCATGAGACGGCTGGAACGGTGAAAAGGTTTCATGGAATTTCGTTCCTCGTTCCACGAACATGTGAGCCCAATCGGTGATGTGGTATTGCTGGAACGGCGCTTGCAGTTTATCTTAGAAGTTGTCGCCGGCCGGCGATCAGGCGGCGGCGTTCGAACTGCACCCCTGACCGGAGGGCGCACGTGGTCATGACGGCTGTACGGGACACGAGCGACGGGTCCGCCGATCTGACGGCACGGGTCCGGGCGTACTGGAACGACCGGATCCACGATCTCGAGATGACGGACCACGAACCGGGAACGAGGGAGTTCTTCCGAGACCTCGACGAGTACCGGTTCGAGAAGCTCGACTACCTTCCCCGCCTCGTTGACTTCTCTTCATACGGTGGAAAGAAGGTTCTCGAAGTGGGCTGCGGCATCGGCGTCGACCTTGCACGGTTCGCCCGCGGAGGGGCCGATGTGACGGGGATCGACTTCTCCCGGACTGCTGTCGAGCTCGCGAAGAAGTACCTCGAGATCGAAGATCTCCGGGGAACGCTGCTCGAGATGGACGGCGAGAGGATGGACTTCGAGGATGACCGGTTCGACGTCGTCTACTGTCACGGTGTGCTGCAGTATGCCCCGTATCCGGAGGACATGATCCGCGAGTGCCTGCGTGTTCTGCGGCCCGGAGGGCAGGCGATCTTCATGGTGTACAACCGGACCTCCTGGCTCTACTTTCTCTCGAAGGTGATGGGAACGAGCCTGGAGCACGAAGACGCTCCGGTGCTCAGGATCTACACCCGGAGCGAGTTCGAAGAGCTCCTGGAACCGTTCGCCGATCGGGAGATCGTTCCCGAGCGCTTCCCCGTGAAGTCACGTCTCCACGGGGGGAAGAAGGGGCTCTTTTTCAATTCGATCTTCGTGCCGTTTTTCAACCTGCTGCCACGCGTTCTCGTGCGGCCGCTCGGCTGGCACCTCATGGCCTTCTGCAGAAAATGAACGGAGAGAATCCACAGAACCGCCCGCAACGGACTCCCGGTGTCGATCAGGGGAAGGTCCTCGTCACCGGAGCGACCGGCTTCACGGGAGGGCACCTGGCCCGGAGGCTTCTCTCAGAGGGCTCGGAAACCCGGGTTCTCGTCAGGCAGGGGAGGGACACCGGCGCTCTCCCGGATCTCGGTGCCGAAGTCGCCGTCGGTGACCTCGCCGACCGCTCCTCGGTGGAGCACGCCATGGAAGGAATCAACACCGTCTACCACATTGCGGCGCTCTACCGGCAGGAGGGAGTGCCGAAGGAGGCCTTCGAGAGGGTGAACGTCACGGGTACCCGTTACCTCCTCGAGGCCGCGAAGGAAGCCGGAGTGAGACGCTTCGTCCACTGCAGCTCCGTCGGTGTCCAGGGAGAGATCGAGAACCCTCCGGCGAAGGAGGAAGATCCTTACAGCCCAGGCGACCACTACCAGTGGACCAAGATGGAGGGTGAAAAGCTCGCCCTCGAGTATTTCGCCGCGGGCCTGCCCGGCGTGGTATTCAGGCCCGTCGGCATCCACGGTCCGGGCGACACCCGGTTCCTGAAGCTGTTCCGCTACATCGCGAACGGGAAGTTCAAGATGTTCGGAAGCGGCGAGGTTCTCTACCACCTGACCTACATCGACGATCTCGTCGACGGCATCATCCTCACCGGGACCGTCCCCGGAGTTGAGGGCGAGGTGTTCACCCTGGGCGGCGAGCGTTACACCACCCTGAACGAGCTCGTCACGGTGATTGCCGACGTGCTCGGCCGGCGGCTGTCGCATGTCAGGTACCCGGTATGGCCCCTCTACGCCGCTGGGGCCCTCTGCGAGCTGGTCTGCAGGCCCTTCGGCATCGAGCCGCCCATCTACCGGCGGCGTGTCGAGTTCTTCATCAAGGATCGGGCCTTCGACATCTCGAAGGCAAAACGGATGCTGGGCTACTCCCCCGGGGTCGACCTCAGAACCGGCATCGAGCGAACCGCGGCCTGGTACCGGCAGGAGGGCCTCCTCTGATCCCGGTCCTCCCCGTCTCCTCCTCGAAAGTCCTCTCTCCAATCCTCGCAAGCCCGAGTTATTCATATGATTTCGATCAGCAGGTTCATCAGCCAAAACGGTTGACAACTCATTCCCGCCGTAGCATACTAAGTGGTCCTGGGCATAAATACGGTCACGTATCGAGGGCGACGAGGCGCCCGAACCGCAAGGCGCGAGGAGGGCGAATACCCGCAGTGGTATTTAACCGACGAGCAACGCAGCGGTTCGGGATGCATCGGTGGCCGAATACGAGCGTATTTATGTCTAGGGCCACTAAGGTCACTTTTCCCCGACCGGGTCGCCTATGAAGAGAATCCTCACACTCATCTGTTTCGGCGTCGCTGTGCTCGTCGCCCAGCAGTGCTCGACGGGCGAGACGAAGCAGGCTCCGGTCCAGCCGATCGAATTCAGTCACAGGGTTCACGCCGGGGAATACGAGATCCCCTGCCTCTACTGTCATGCCGGAGCCCGCCGCTCCCACATCGCCGGCGTGCCGTCGGTGGAGCGGTGCATGGGATGCCACAAGATCACCGCCGCGGACAAACCCGAAGTGCAGGAGCTCGCGACATACTGGAGTGAGAAGAAGCCGATCGAGTGGGTGAGGATCCACGACCTCGAGGACTTCGTCTACTTCTCACACGAGCGGCACGTGAAAAACGGAGTCGACTGCTCCGAGTGCCACGGGGAAGTTGCCGGGATGGACCGGGTGTACAAAGTGGTGTCCCAGCACATGGGCTGGTGCCTGGACTGTCATCGGACACGCGATGCGAGCATCGACTGCCTCACCTGTCACAAGTGAGCAGGGTCCACGGAAGGAAGCGGGATCGGGGGAGGAGAGCGGAAGAGGAACTCATCTGAAGAGAGCACGGGCGTGAAGGAGAGAGAACAGGTGGGCGAACCGGGAGTCAGGCTCAACCGGCGTCAGTTCCTGAAGATCATCGGTGCCACCGGGGCCGTCGCTGCCACCGGTTCGTGCGAGCGGCCGGTGCAGAAGCTCATCCCCTGGGTCATTCCC
>CAZMKB010000226.1:0-6130 GCA_964566685.1 uncultured Gemmatimonadota bacterium
CGGCCGCGGATCTCCTCGACGCCTCCGACGCCCTCGATCCTGATGTATTTCGGTGCCGTCGGATCTCCCGACGCCTCCCACTTCCGGTAGTAGTCGATCAGGGGCTCGGTCTGCTCGTGGTAGGTCTCGAGGCGCTGCCTGACGGTTTCCTCCCTGTCATCGTCGCGCTGGACGAGCGGCTCGCCGGTGACGTCGTCCTTTCCTTCCTCCTTCGGCGGATTGAAGAGAACATGGTAGGTGCGGCCGCTCGCGGGGTGAACCCGGCGTCCGCTCAGGCGCCTGATGATTTCCTCGTCGGGCACGGCGATGTCCACGACGGCATCGATCGCGACGCCCGCCTCTTTCATGGCATCGGCCTGGGGGATGGTCCGCGGAAAGCCGTCGAACAGGAATCCCTTCTCGCAGTCGGGCTGCTTTATCCTTTCCTCGACGAGGCCGATGATGACATCGTCGGGAACGAGCTTTCCCGCGTCCATGTACTCTTTCGCTTTCCTCCCCAGCTCCGTCCCCGCATCCACCGCCGCCCGCAGCATGTCCCCGGTCGAGATCTGCGGAATATCGTAGCGCTCCTTGATGTAGTTGGCCTGGGTTCCCTTGCCGGCCCCGGGACCTCCGAGCAGTATCAGTCGCATGGAACTTCCTCCTTCTTCGTGGCCTTCTTCATACAATATGCTGGAAACCAGCTCAGAGGGAGCCGATGCTCCCACTATCCACGTCGCTGCTCTTCGCTGAAATACCTTCCGGGTATTCCGCGCACTACGCGCCTCGTGGCTCGCTCGCCTCGACGCCCCCGGTGCGTCACCGGATCAAGGAACACGAGCGCCGGTCATCGGCGGACATCCGACGAACACTCCGAAAATCGCGCCCGCAATATGCATGGAAGGAGGATACCGTGTCAAGAGAGGAGGGAAATGAACAGCACTCCGGACGTGCCGGAACACGCCCGGAGTGCAGGCCGACTCCATCAGAATCGACTGATGGGATCACGGCCGACTTTCAGGTTGAAAGACCGGTCAGGGAATCACCTCGATGTCCCAGGAGTCTTCGGCCCAGACCGGTCCGGGAAAATCCTCGCCGATACGAACATAGTACCGGTAGTCACCCAGCGGAATGTTGTTCCCCACGAACTGAGGGACGTTGTTGAAGTATCTCGTTTCACCCGCTTCGAGAGTGATGACGAACGGGCCGATGAGCGGCTCGAAGATCGTCCCGCCGGGCACACGCTGTCCGGCGGTCCACCCGGTCAGCGTCAACGGGGTCGCCTCGTTGTTGGTCACCTGTACGTCGAAACGGAAGTTCGAGTTCCTCGGCACCTGAGTCATGGTTGAGGAGATGGAGACGGCGACATTCGGAACAGGCGAATCTCCCTGGAGCTTCGCCACGTAGATGTCGGCGGGAACGTTCACCGCGCCGGTGAAATACACACCGCCAGCGTTGTCCACTGCAACACCGTGCCCCGCATTCGCCGATCCCGAATCGACCGTGTACGAGTAGTCGAGCCAGCTGCCGTCGGCGCTCAGCCTCGACACGAAGATTTCAGCCGAGAAGTCGATACCGTCCGGCGGGAAATCATCCGAAAAGGTGTATCCCACGATGTGGGCGCGCCCCTGGGCGTCCACCGAGATGTCGCGGGGCTGCTCGATGTCGGTTCCGGCCAGGAAGGTGCTGTAGATGACGCCGCTCCCGTCGGTTCCCATCCTGGTCACGAACACGTCGTCGCAGTTGACGGGATGGGGAGGATATCCTTCCTCACACTCGTCGATCCCGCCGACGAATTCCTCCTGGAAAGCGCCGGCCGTGGTCGGGTAGTCGACCGACCGGGTTGATCCGGTGATGTACGCATCGCCATTGGGACCCAGTGCCATCGCCCACATGGGTTCGCTGTCCGGGCCTCCGAAGTAGGTGCTGAAGAGGAGGGTGCTTCCGTCCGCCGACAGCTTGGAGACGAACATGCTGTTCGGATCGGACTGGATGGGATTCATGAGCGGGAAATCGTCGGCATCGGTCCGTCCCGCGAACACGATGTTGCCCTGCTCGTCGAGCGCCACGCCTTCCGGCATGTCGTCCTGGTAGCCGCCGAAGTAGGTGCTGTAGAGGATGGCGTCACCCGACGCCGAGAACTTCGTGATGAACACGTCGGAGTAGACATAGAGGGGAGCGCTCGGCTCTCCCTGGTACGCATCCGGCGTTGTGGGGAAGTCGGTGGAAATGGTGGAGCCCACCACGATCACCTCTCCAGCGTCGTTCGTCGTGATCGCGTACCCGTAGTCGACGTAATCACCGCCGAGATAGGTGCTGTAGAGAATGCTGCCGTCGATCGGATCCAGCTTCATGACGAACGCATCAGTGAAGCCGGTCAGCGTGTCGTCGAGGCCGCCGACGATCGGAAAGCTCTCGGAGCCGGTACGACCCGTCACCCAGACGTTGCCGTCCGGATCGAGGGTGATGTCCGTGGCGATGTCGTGCTCGAGATCGTCGCCGACGATGGGAAGGCTCCACTGGAGCGTTCCCCCGGCATCCAGCTTGAAGACCAGAATGTCCACGTGCTGCATGTCCTCGTAGTAGGACGCGATTCCGTAGGCATTCCCGCTTTCATCCGCCACAATACAGTCTCCACTGGACAGGTAGTAGCCGGGAATCACTGTTTCGTACTCGAGGACGGGATCCTGCGCCTCGAGTGAAGAGGTGAGACCGAACGCCAGGATCAGCATCCCGGCGAGCATGAGATAACGATTCGTTTTCATGAGACCAACCTTTCAGCCTGTGGCGGCCCTCTCATAACAAACGATGATGAGTACTCTGATGTCACCACATTCATGAAGAGGACCACTCGGTTCTCACGGTAAGCGGCGACGCCGCATCGGATGCTAACGTCGATCGAAAAACCGGTTTCTGCTCCCCGAATCACCCCCCCGGGATAATGACCGGAGCTCGTCACTGTCTAAATATCCGCCTCGAGCGTTCCTGTCTCCTGGACGATGTTCTCTGGTCTTTCTGCTGGAGCCGGACGATTCATCACTCGCATCGCAAACCGGCCGATATCCGCGCAACTATAAGTCAAGGTCCGTGCCAGAGATCTCCAACAGCGCAAGTTAATTCATAACAACGTCTTATGCCATTGGTCCGTGCCGACGAAGAGCCACGAGATATTGATAGAAACGATTTATCGTTGTTTTCTCGCAATGTTTCGATGTCTCCGGTGCTGCCCCTCGTGACCGGCAGATTCCGGAAACCGGAAATCTGCGCGAGGTCCGAAGGGCGGCACGAGAATGCAACAAACATTGTCATACCCATTATGTGAGTTTCTCACACACAATTTTCAAGTTCCGGAGAGCCGCATGAATTCGGAAGTTCCACCACATCGATTCCCTCCCACCCTCGATGTGAACTGCGGTGGCCAGGCCGAACAGCTCGCTGAGGGCGTGCAGAACCGGTGTCATCTGTGAGACACACCGAGATCGTGAGCGTAACCGATTCGGGACGATGCCGGCAGGAAAAACAAACGGGGTGAGCGAGAGCAGGAGAAGGATCTCCCTGATGGGACAGGCTGCTTCCGTCCGGCCCGGTGCCGGGTCGAGAGGCAATCACCTCCGCCGGATCCTCTCAGTGAGTCTGATATCTGCGATCTGGCCCGTTGCTCATCGGGCGAGGGTCATTTTCCTGGTGGCCTCCGCATCCGCGGCAGTGACCCGGTAGAAGTACACGCCCGAGGGTACCGGCTCTCCCCTGTTCCCCCTGCCGTCCCAGTGGATCCTGTGGGATCCGGCGGGACGCTTTCCGTCCAGGAGCGTTCTCACCAGGCGGCCGCGCACGTCGAAGACGTGTACGGTCACCGCAACCCGCTCTCCCTCTCCCGTGGGGGGAACGGTGAACCCGATCGTCGTGGACGGATTGAAGGGATTCGGGAAATTCTGGGAGACGGCGAACACTCTCGCACCGGGAGGAGACGCGGGTTCACCGTCTTCGACACCCGTGGCCGAGGACTCGAGCTCGATCTCGAGGACCGTCGGTAGCCCTTCCTCCACGACGACGCCGGACTCTTCGTAGTCGTGATAGTCGTCCCTCGAGACCCGGACTGTGTAGGTCCCCGGAACGACCATGCGGTAGAACCTGCCGTGGTGCGGCTCGCTCGTGCGGGGAAGGTTGATCGGCACCTCGCCGGCGACTTCGACCTCGGCTTCGAGCGGCTGCCCGGAGGATGCATCGACCACGGTTCCCCGGATGCTGCTGCCGTGGACCCGACCGAGCACGGTCATGATGCCGTTGACGTTCGCGTCGACGATTGCCTTTATCCTGTCGGCACCCGAGGGAAAGAACTCCGTTGCCGTCTCGACCAGGAAGGCCTGGACCCCGTAGTCCCAGTACATCCAGTTGTACGACTGCCCGGCCCCGTAGAAGGTGTCGCAGGCATAGGGACCGAGACCGTCCTCGCGGAGGATCGACTGTGCCATGTCGCTGCAGAGCTCATAGCCGGCGGCATCCTGACCGCAGTAACCGACGTACTCGCTGTAACTGTGAAAGCTGACCGCCGCAGCCGGGCGCTCACCCGCGACGAGGTCCCGGTGGAGACCCGTCTCGTTCTCGGAGAACGCCTCGGGTCCCCGGTAGATGATGCTGCAGGAGTCGGGGCTTCCGGCGTCCTCCCAGCCTTCGGCGTAGTTCCGGTTCATGTCGACGCCGTCCATCATGGAGAAGTAGAAATCCTCGCAGGGAACCCATTCGGTGGCATCGAAGACACCGTTGTGGTTGTTGTCACGCTTGTTCTTGCGCCACCAGGGGTTGAGGATTCCGGTTTCGACGTAGAGGTATCCTTCGGAATTGAGGATCGGAATGACCCAGATCTCGGTTTCGTCTACCAGGGTCGTAATTTCGGGCCTCCTGCCGTACCCGTACAGCAGGGAGTCGATGATCGCCATGCAGATGCCCGCCCCCATCGGCTCCCTGGCATGAATGACACCGTCGATGAGGACATCGGGTTCGTTCTCCTGCTCGGTCACGTTGTCCGAAATCTTGATCGCCCAGAGCGTCACGCTGTCCCGGGTCGAGTATCCCAGCTCGACCATGGATGCAATGTCGGGATAGAGCGTGGAGTGAAGGAGGAGAGCGTCATGGACTTCCTTATAGGAATAGTAGTCCTCGTCGTTCCAGTTGTCGAGCTGAGCCGGAAGGATTTCATGGATCAGCCCTCCGGTTTCGAGCGCCGCGGCCCGCTCCGCCGGCATCATGAACTCGTACGTCCTGCCGATTTCATCGGGGGGTATTTCCGAGACATGGTAGGCTTCGAGCTGTTCCAGGACTTCCACATCTTCATTGGTCATCGGCGTCATGCGCACCCGGACGGGATCGGTCCCCCCCGACGCCGATGGGGAAAGCTCATCCGTCCCCCGGGTGGTCCAGGTGAAGAGCAGGGCAAACAGTGCGGCGAGAAGAGATATTTTCCACATGACTGGTCTCCCGATTCTCGAGTCTGCTGGAGATTCGACGGCGTCCGCTGTTTCGATGCAAGGTTGTTCCCGAGCCGCTTCCACTGTATTCTACCACATTCCCCTCCGGCAGGTTGCATGCTGCGAGGCAGCCGGTGAAGACTTCGCTCCGGTTGACATCCTCCTGCCGTGAAAATATACTCAACGGCATCCGGAGAAAAGAGCAAGCAACCACGATCCCGCTCCATCCTCCTGCCCGATCGGAAGAAACGTGACAGAGCCGGAACGACGACCAAGACGACACGACCTGACGCCGGGCCCCACCGCCGGCGAAGGAGATCGTGCGCGGGGAAGAGGGATGAGCCCGCGGCTCCCGGGCGGCTTCGCTCTGTGGGAAACCGCCCTCCTCCTCACTGTCGTCCTGCTCGCGATTTTTCTCCGCGTCGCCTACCTGGCCGAGTTCAGGAGTGCCCCCGACTTCCGGCACCCTGCCGTCGACGCCCGGTTCCACGACGAGTGGGCCCGGTACCTGGCGTTCGGCCCGCGGGAGAGCGGGGCAGGCCCGCTCGATGAAGAGCTCTTCACCGGACCTTTTCTCCGTCCGCCGGGATACCCGTACTTTCTCGCGCTCGTCTACGGCGTCGCGGGTGACGGCTACCTCGCCCCGCGCCTCGTCCAGGCGATGATCGGAGTCTGCAGTGTGCTCC
>CAZMKB010000227.1:0-301 GCA_964566685.1 uncultured Gemmatimonadota bacterium
TTGGCGCCGAGCGCTCCGTTGCTCCTGGCTGTGTGAACCAGGTCCTCCAGGGCGGGTGTCGAAACCCGGATGGCGTTCAGAAGACCGTGATTGATGTTCATCAGCTCCCCGAGATGCTCCAGGTCGAAGGAGCTTATTGCCCGGCCCGCATCCAGAACGAGTCTGTCGATTTCTCGAACGACGTGGTCGTAGAGAGCCCTGTGTTTCGAACGGGCCCGCTCCACTCTCACCACCATCCTCGCCGTCAGGCTTTCCGCGCTGCAGAGTCCGAGCACGATGGGAATCGGTTTCTCCGGCACCA
>CAZMKB010000227.1:311-6120 GCA_964566685.1 uncultured Gemmatimonadota bacterium
GTCCATGAATCCGGGATTCCCGCGTCTGAAAAGGATGAGCTGTCCGTAAGTGGCCACGGCGTCGTCGACGCCGGAGGGATTGCCGTGAACGATCTTCTCCGACTCGTGAGCGAGCTTCCGTACCTCTTCGTCGTCGAGGCCGATCGAAAACCGGTGCGACAGGGCCCTGATGATCGACACTGCCAGCGCCGCGGAAGCACCGAGTCCCATTGCCCGGGGAACGTCCGGATCGACTTCGATCCGCATGTTCCGATTGATGATTCCGAGCCTGTTCAAAATGAGGTCGAGGGCGCGGTAGATGGAGTGCCTCTGTTCGACACCGCGCGACAGTCGCTGGTAGACGCTCCACCGCGGTATGACGAGCTGGATGCCTTCCCCGCAGAAGTCCACTCTCGTGCGGATCTCAAGCGGTATGGGTGCCGCGATCGCATGACTGCCATACACCACCGCGTGTTCCCCGAGGAGAATGACCTTTCCGGTGCCCCTGCCCGGAGCCGTTTCCGTCTCTGTCGAGGGCTGCTTCCCCGCAGGGGAGCGGATGGACGTGTCCAGATCCTCCACGATCTGGCGCGCTCTCCAGATCTTGATTTCCCCCTCACGGACGATTCTGTCCACCACGGCGTAGAAGTCCTCGGGCTTTGCTCCGGCGGCACCGGCCACGCTCCTCGCGTGCAGAGAGAGATGTCCCCGCTGTATTCCTTCCGTCGCGAGCGCACGGAGGGCGGCGAAATTCTGTGCCAGTCCCGCGGCGGCCATGACTTCGGCCAGCTCGACCGCCGAATCCACATGCATCATGCGGTGAACGATCGGAACGGTCGGATTCGATTCGAGGGGGCCTCCCACCATACCCACCTTGAGCGGGATCTCGATGCTTCCCGTCAGGCTGCCCTTCTCGTTCCTCTCCCAGCGGGTCAACGGCCGGTAGCTGCCGCTCCGGGCGGCATAGGCATGCACCGACGCCTCGATTGCCCGCCAGTCGTTGCCCGTCGCTATCGCCACTGCGTCTACGGCATTCATGATTCCCTTGTTGTGCGTCACGGCGCGGTACGGGTCGATCTCGGCGAGCTCGTTCGCGAGAATGATCCCCTCGCTTACTTTCTCACCGCTGAACTCCTCGTCCTCCGGAATGTCCGAGGGGATTGTCACGCGGGCTCTGACCAGCGACCGGTCGTTCAGGTTGGACACGATCCGCAGGAATACGTTCCCCTGCGAGATCTGTCCCACGAGAGCCGAGACTCCCTCGCACATGCTGTTGACGATGTTGGCGCCCATGGCGTCTCTCGTGTCCACGAGGAGGTGAACGACGACCATGGCACCGTGGGAGCGGGAGTGATGGATGTACACCTCGATATCCCTGGCTCCACCGTCGCGTGCCGCCATTCTCGGATGCAGGCTGTTGGCGAGGTCCAGTATCTCCTGTTTGCGCGAGACGAGATCCTGCCAGGCATGGTCGGGATCGGCTACCCCGGTCACCTGTATCTGACCGATCGCGAGCGGCTCGTCGCTTTCACTCTCTATCCCTCCGGCTTCCCTGATGAGCCTGGCCGCGAAACTCGCGGCGGCAACCACGGAAGGCTCTTCCGTGACCATCGGAACCACGTAGTCCTTCCCGTTGATCAGGAAATTCACCCCGAGACCGAGCGGGAGCCCGAATACCCCGATGACGTTTTCGATGATCCGGTCGGCTTCTTCCGGCAAAAGCACGTTTCCGCCGTCTCTCAGTGAGCGGTAATCCTCGATCCCCAGAATGTTCTCTTCGCGAAGAATCCCCAGACGTTCCTGAATGGGATGGCGATACAGCCTGGGGAATCGTGAGCTCTTCAGGGATGACCTGGACTCTCGCAATTTCACTCCTCCTCTTCTCTCTGTGCTCCCCCCGAATCGAGCTCGAGGGGCACCCGGGCACCGTTTCGGTGAGCAGGCCCATGTCGCGGGCGGCGGCGAACGGCTCTCCGGGATTCCTTTTTACGTACAGAAGGGCCGGAAATCAACACATCGATTAAGATTTCCACGATCGACACTGCTCCCTGAGCCGGTCTCCCGATATTGACAATTCACACCGAGAACCCATCTTCTCTGTCGGAATCCATACGGAAGGGGACTGACCGGACGGAGATACAGCGGTTACCAGACCGAGGAGAACGAAGAAGCAGTCCGAAAGCGGACGCCAGGATCGAAATGGTATGAATAATTCGGGCGAGAGACACATGACGGGAAAAGGCACAGAGACGACCCGGGAGTATGCCGGCGCGGATACGCTCGAGAGGGAGCCGTTCCGGCAGTTCGAAGCCTGGCTGAAGGATGCGGAGGAATCGGGCATACCCCATCCCGAGACGATGGTTCTCGCGACCGCCTCCTCTTCGGGGAAACCTTCGGCCAGGATCGTGCTGCTGAAGGGCTGCGACGAGAACGGTTTCGTCTTCTACACCAACTACGAGAGCAGGAAAGCGGTGGAGCTGTCGGAGAATCCGCAGGCTTCTCTTCTCTTCTACTGGGAGGAGCTGGCAAGACAGATCCGCGTCGAGGGCCTGGTGGAGAAGACGAGCAGGGAAGAGACCAGGCGGTATTTCGCGACCAGGCCGTTTCCGAGGCAGCTCGGATCCTGGGCCTCCCGGCAGGGACGGGTGATCGAGGGCAGGGAAGTGCTGGAAGACCGCCTCACGCTCTTCCGGCAGCTGTTCGGAGAGGCCGGATCGGCTCCTCCGCCCCCCTACTGGGGCGGTTTCCGGCTCATCCCGAGCCGGTTCGAGTACTGGATGGGACGCGATGACCGGCTCCACGACCGGTTCTGCTACGAGAAAGGCGAAGACGGCTGGACCATCCTGAGGCTCTCACCCTGATCCCCCGCGCCACCGGCGGCTTGAACCGCCCCCGCCGGATTATTATATGAGAGACAGGAACACCGGGTGTTCTATTTTTCAGGGAGTGTGATGATCATGCCGATTGCAACGGACACGGTGGAACACGTCTACGAGATGATGCGCGAGCGGCTGGGAGGAGTAGTTCCCGACGTCGAGCTCAGATACAAGGCGGAGCTCGTTCTCGAGATCGAGCAGTTGAAAAGGGAGAGGGGCGCCGTCATCCTCGGTCACAACTACATGGAGCCGGCGCTCTACCACACGGTGCCCGATTACACGGGGGATTCGCTCGAGCTCAGCAGGAAGGCGGCCTCCACCGACCGCGATCCGATCGTCTTCTGCGGCGTGCGGTTCATGGCCGAGACCGCGAAGATCCTCTCCCCGGAGAAGACCGTGCTCATCCCCTCGCTCGAGGCCGGCTGCTCCCTGGCAGCGAGCATCACCGCCGACGACGTGCGGAAGCTCAAGGAACGCTATCCCGGCGTGCCGGTGGTCGTCTACGTCAACACCTACGCCGACGTCAAGGCCGAGGCCGACGTCTGCTGCACGTCGAGTAACGCCACACGGGTGATCGAGTCGCTCGGCACGGACCGGGTCATATTCCTGCCGGACGAGTACCTGGCGAAGAACGTAGCGAGGGAGACCGGCAGGCGCATCATCTTCCCGGTGGGAGCCCCGGTGCCCGGGGCGAGACAGGACCCCGCACTCGATTACCACATCATCGGCTGGCGGGGGAAGTGCGAGGTGCACGAGCAGTTCACCCCCGAGGACGTCCTTGCCGTCCGGGAACAGTTCCCGGATGTCGTGGTCCTCGCCCACCCCGAGTGCAGCCCCGAAGTGGTCGAGCTGGCTGACTTCACCGGCAGCACCTCGGCGATGATCGACTACGTCTCCCGGACCCCGGCGCCGCGCTACCTCCTTCTCACCGAATGCAGCATGGGAGACAACATCGTGGCGGAGAATCCCCACAGGGAGATGCTCCGACTCTGCAGCGTGCGCTGCCCTCACATGAACCAGATCACCCTCGAAGAGACCCGCGACGCGCTTCGCTACAACCGGCACGCGATCGAGCTCCCCGAGGACATCATCCGGCGCGCGAAGCGCTCGGTGGACCGGATGCTCGAAATAGGCTGAAGGCCTCTACCTCTCCAGAGAGTCCGTGTCGAACAGGACGATCTCATTCTCATCCCTCTCCTTCGAAAATTCCAGCAAGCCTCTCGTAAATCCTGACCCGGAGAAGAATCCGTAGTACACCTTCTTCGCATCGGAGAATTTCTGCGCCTTTCGCTCCAGATCCTCGAGCAGATTGGTCCCGACTTTCTTCCTCGTCCACTTGCATTCACAGAGGATATATGACCCGCGTCCATCCAGTGCGACGATGTCTATCTCATCCTGGCGATCCCACCATGGCCCGATATCCCTGGCCTTGAAGGGCAGCATTCCCCGGCGGTTGAGCTCTTTCAGGTGCTGGATGCAGATGTCCTCGTACGAGTATCCCGCAAAACGGTCCAGATCGGGGTGGATTATGCTGCTCCACACGTAATCGATGTCTCCCTCTTCCAGATAGCTGAGATTGGGATAGACATACCGGAACCAGAACCGGAAATAGTGGTCTTCGAGCTGGTAGATCCCCTTCCTCGATTTGTGAGGTGTCGATTCCGTGACCGGAACTCTTCGTCGGATGATCTTCAATTCACGCAACACGCTGATGTACTTGTTGACTTTCTGGCTCTCAGGAATGCCGGTGTGCTGAGCTATCTGATTCAGTCGGGTTCTCCCGGTGGCGATCGCGCTGAGTACCGAGAAGTAGATGGAGGGCTCGTTCAGTTCCTCCATGAGAAGAAATCTGGGTTCTGCATAGAGCGGGGCGTTCCGGTCGAGGATTTCATCTCTGATGTTCTGTCTGATCGATTTTTTCTCCGTGAATCGCTGGAGGTAGGCGGGAGTCCCGCCGAGAACCGAATAGGCGACGACCTGGTCTCCTCCGGAATATCCGGGGAAGAACTTCCGGGCATCAGCGAATTTCATCGGCTCGACGAGGAGCTGCCCAGTTCTTCTGCCGAACAGGGGGCTTCTGCCTGCAAGTACTTCCTTCTCCATGAAACTCTTGTACGAACCGCACAGGATGACGGTGAGACGGGATTGTCTCGACCTCTCGTCCCAGATTTTCTGGAGTATCGAGGGCAGAGCGGTATTGGAGTGACAGAGATAGGGGAATTCATCGATAATGACGATCGGTATCTTTCCGGGGAAATGATCGAACACATAACGGAGTGCTGCTTCCCATGATCCGAATTGCTGCTCCTCGAGGAAGGAATCTCCGGTGACGGTATAGACCTTTTGCGAGAATTGCCGGAGCTGCTCCTGCTCGGAGGAAAGATCGGATGAGAAAAAGAGGTGCTTCTCCTTTTTTGAGAATTCACGGAGGAGCTCCGTCTTTCCGATCCGGCGCCTGCCATACACGATCAACAGCTGAGACTCGGACTTCTTCCCCAGTGAGTGCAGGTAATTCATTTCACCCTCTCGATTGATGAACATTGAGTCCCTCCTCGAGATTTCTTATAAACCGATCCATGTCCCCAATTTAATATATTTTCAAGTATTATACTATATAGTATAATATATGTCTTTTTGTGTCAAGAGCGAAAGTTCACTCGTATGCTATACTTCCCGGTATTATACTTTGAATTATCCTTCTGGAGCTCCTGGAGCTCGAGACCGCTTGACCGAACGGCCGACTCGCAGACATGAACGGCGACGGGCGGGCGGACATCGTGACCACCGCCCACTCGGTGCTCATCCGGGGACGGGAGGGACGGCCGGGGCAGGGAGGCCGGCTCCGGTGTCTACTTCTGCGTCCTGCGGAGCGGGGAGACTCGGTTCGTGCGCAAGCTCCTCCTCCTCGAGTGAGCTCAGGCGGGAATCCAGCAGACGGCATTCCACGATTCAGC
>CAZMKB010000228.1:0-6099 GCA_964566685.1 uncultured Gemmatimonadota bacterium
TCCCTTCATGCCGATCTTTCGCCCGTCGGCCCGCATCTCGATGTTCATCTTTTCTCCCGTCCTGGCCGGTCGCTCCCTCCTTTCGTTCCAGTGGAACCGCTTCTCGATGCACTCGACGATGCCGGAGATGTCGTCACGGTCGTAGTCGGGCACGCCCATGGATCCGCCGCCCATGCCGACCGTGGCGATGAGGCCGCGGCGGTTGATCTCGATCTCGTCGTCTCCCGCAACCAGGATCTTGGTGTAGGGTGAGCTCTTGAACCCCTCGGCCAGGACCAGGTCGAGATCAGCCATGCAGAGGTCCGCGATGTGCTGGAGACCGGACGTCTCCTCGAGCGAAAAGTGGGTCAGGGCTCCCCCGCCGTGACCGGTGATCATCACCCGCTCGGCTCCCGCTTCCCGGAACTTCCAGGTGTCGGTTCCCGGCGTGTCGAGCTCGATGTCCAGGTGGTGAGTGCTCTTGATCACACCCACCCGGTAGCCTCTCCCGATCAGGGCCCCGACGAGCTTCGTGACGAGGCTCGTCTTCCCGCTCTTCCTGCTGCCCGTGATGCAGACGACTTTGACCATGGGGATAAAATAGGGTACCGGTGACCGGTTTTCAATACGTGTCCGTGCTGTTGACAGGGTTCCGGGCGGTGGGTAGTATTGATCAGGCAGGAGGGAAGCGCCATGGAGGACAGAATAGTGGAGGCAGGAGTCCGGGGCAGGACGGCGTCGCTCGCCGTCTCGCTGGCGCTCATCGTCCTGATCACCGTTCTCCACTACACGACGCCGACGGCGCTTCCCCTGCGGCACGAGATCTACTACCGGCTCTACTACATCCCCATCATCCTCATCGCCTTCTCGTTCGGCCTCCGCGGTGGCCTCCTGGCCGGTGTCGGCATCAGCATCCTCATCTTCCCCCACATCCTGTACGACTGGGGAGGCATCACCTTTCGAAATATCAACATGATCATCGAGGTCCTCCTCTACAATGTGGTCGGGCTCCTCACCGGTTTCCTGGTGTCGTCGGAGAGAAGGCGCAGGCGCCAGCTCGAGCGGGCCCGGAAAAGGCTCGAGGAGTCGCTCGAGGAGCTCGAGTCCCGTGACGAGAGGCTCAGGGAGGTTGAAGGCCGGCTGAGGGCCCAGGAGCGTCTCGCCCTCATGGGCGAGATGGCCGCGGTGATGGCCCACGAGGTCCGGAACCCGCTGGGCTCCATCCAGGGGGCGGCGGAGATCCTCTCGGACAACACGGGAGAGGACGGGGAGGCGAAGAAGTACGCCGAAATTCTCGTCGACGAGGTCAGGCGGCTCGACGGCGTCGTGACGAATCTCATGGAGTCGGCCAGGCAGCAGGAGGGTCCCCGGGCACCCGTGGACGTGAACCGGGTGCTCGGCGACGTCGTCTATCTCTATTCCGGGTCGGCCGCGAAGAAGGGCATTCGGGTCGAAGAGCGGCTCGGGGAGGGCCTCCCGCCGGTTCTCGCCGACGCGGATCTCCTCAGGCAGGTGTTCATCAACATCTTCCTCAACGCCGTCGAGGCGGCCGGCCGTGACGGCAGCGTCAGGGTCTCGTCCGGTGCGGATGGGGAACACGTGGAAGTGAAGGTCTCGGATGACGGGGAGGGTATCCCCGGGGAAGTCCGCGACTCGCTCTTCGATCTCTTCACGACCACGAAGCAGGGGGGTACGGGGATCGGGCTCGCCATATCGAAACGCATCATCGAGGGACACGGGGGAAGAATCGGCATCGAGAGCGCCGAAGGAGAAGGGACCGTGGTGATCGTATCGATTCCGGCCTGGAGAGGGGAAAGCGAGTCGTGAAGCCCACCGTCATCCTGATCGACGACGACCCGAACCTGAACAGGATCCTCTCCGCGCATCTGGAACAGGGCGGATTCCGGGTGAAGGCCTTCGTCGATCCCGAAGAGGGGATCGGGGAACTGGACAGCGGGGACCACCGGCTCGTCGTCACGGACATGAAGATGAAACCCGTCGACGGCCTCGAGGTCCTGCGACGGTCGAAGAAGCTGGATCCCGACATTCCGGTGATCATGATCACCGGCCACGCCACGGTGAAGAACGCCGTCGAGTCGATGAAGGAGGGCGCCTATGACTACATCATGAAGCCCTTCTCCCGCGAGGAGTTCCTGCACATCGTGAAGAACGCCGTCGACCACTACCGGCTGAAGGAGGAGAACCGCCGTCTCAGGAAGGACCTCTCGGGGCGCTACGATTTCAGCTCCATCATCGGGGGGAGCCCGGCAATGAGCCGTGTGTTCGAGCTCATGGAGAAGGCTCTCGACAACGACGTCACGGTTCTCATAACCGGGGAGAGCGGGACCGGCAAGGAGCTCGTGGCCCGGGCCATCCACTACAACGGTCCGCGTGCCGGGCGGCCGTTCGTGGTCGTCAACTGCGCCGCCGTCCCCGCATCGCTCATCGAGTCGGAGCTCTTCGGTCACGTGAAAGGGGCCTTCACCGGGGCCCACCGCGACCGCACCGGGAAGTTCGAGGCAGCCGATGGCGGGACGATCTTCCTCGACGAGATCGGCGATCTCGAGACGGGGCTCCAGGCGAAGCTCCTCCGGGTCCTCCAGGAGGGGGAGCTCGAACGGGTCGGGGAAGGCACGCCGCGTCCGGTCGACGTGCGGGTGATCGCCGCTACCAACCGGGACATCGAAGCCATGGTCCGGGAGGGGACCTTCCGGGAGGATCTCTACTACCGGATCTCTGTCTTCCCCATCGACGTTCCACCGCTCAGGGAGCGAACAGGCGACATCCCGCTCCTGGTCGGCCATTTCACCGACCGGTTCGGAGCTTCGGCCGGAAGACCGGTCTCGGTTCATCCGGACGCGCTCCGTTCGCTCAGCGGATACGAGTGGCCGGGCAACGTCCGGGAGCTCCAGAACGTGATCGAGCGGGCGGTCCTCCTCGCGGGCGACGGCGAGATCCTGCCGGGGCACCTCCTCGAATCGATCGCCCGCAGCGAGCCCGCGGCGGGGAGCCGGTTCACCCTCCCCGAGGACGGTGTCCGGCTCGAGGAGCTCGAGCGCGATCTGATCCGCCAGGCGCTCGAGCGGGCGGGCGGCAACAAGTCGAAGGCGGCACGGCTCCTCGGCATCAGCCGGCCGACGCTCCTCTACCGCCTCGAGAAGCACGGGCTCGAGGAGACGGCCGGCCCGGAGGCAGAAGACTCGGAATAAGCTCCGGCCACCGGATTCGGTGAATGTATCCGGATCACCCATTCCAACGAACAGGCTGCGGCTCTGAATATCCTCGGTTCCCGTGCTCGTCTCGAACTCCTCCCCCGCATCGTCTCGCGCATCGTCTCCGACCTCAATGCGAAACGCCTCCCGACTCGTCGTCAGACCGGCGATTTCTCACTGTAGTATTTGCTACACCTTTGGGCGTGAACTGCAGGATATGAGACAGCCTTCCCGTGCCGACGCTTCAGGCGCCGGGTTATGTAATTTCTTTATTTTTCTTTGAGACAACATGTTCTGAGGGTTCGATTGTTTCTCGCTGCCGCGGTATTCCCCTTGCACATACTATGGAATCCAGCACACGCCGTCGGTTCTCACGCCGGCGGAGCATCGAAAATTTTGTTCATGTGGAGAGTTTCGTGACGCAGAGGGGGCATGCGACCACCCTCCGCAGCAGACATTCGGAATGATACGAGGGAGAAAATCTCTGATGAGTGGAGGATGGGGAACAATGATCGAATACAGTGCGAACACGGGGAACGGCCGGTTCCGGCCCTTCTCTCATTTCTTTCGGGTCTTTCGGACGAGGAGGCCGGTGTGGATCGGGGTCCTGGCCTTCTTTCTTCTCCTGTCGGTGCACGCGGCGGGACGAGCACAGGACGTACCGGTCCCCGAGCCGGCTGCGGTCGACCCGCCGCTCCTCCTCGACGAGCTCATCCGGGAGGCGGTGGAGAACAACCCCGGCCTCGGGGCGGCTCGAGAGCTGGAAGAGGCCCGGGAGGCGCGAATCGGGCAGGTGTCCACGCTCCCTGACCCGACGGTTTCCTACGCGCTCCGAAACGTCGGCACCGAAGAGATCACCGTCGGTGATGAGATGATGGCCGGGAGGATCCTGGGCTTCTCCCAGGCGGTGCCCTTTCCCGGGAAGCTCGGCGCCCTCGGAGATCAGGCGAGCTGGGACGCACGGGCAGCCTCCTACCGGACCATCGAACGGACCCTCGGTGTGGTCGCGGCGGTGAAGGCGGCGTTTTACGACCTCTCCTACATCCACCGGGCGACCGATATTATCAATGAGAAGAAGACGATCCTCAGGCTCTTCCTCGAGACGGCGGAGGCCCGGTATGCAGCGGGAAGGGGAGCACAGGCCGACGTCCTCAAGGCCCAGGTCGAGCTGTCCCGGCTCGAGGAGCGGCTGGTACTCCTCGAAGAGCAGGAACAGGTGACCGAAGACATGCTCAACCGGCTCGTCGGCAGGGATCCCGGGACTCCCCTCGGAAGGCCGGCCGGGGTGCAGATCTCCACGGTCGAGCGTTCAGACGCCGAGCTCGAACGGGCGGCTCTCGAGAACTCTCCGATTCTCCTCCGGCAGAATGCCGTGACCGCCCGGGAGGAGAAGGGGCTCGTCTTCGCGAAGAAGCAGTACTTTCCCGACCTCCACCTGGGGGGCTCCTGGATGGAGCGGGGGGAGCTCGCCGACGTCTGGGAAGCGCGCGTGGGGCTCGAGATCCCGCTCTACTTCTGGGCCAGGCAGAAGAACGAGGTCGAGGAGGCCGCGGCACGCTACAACATGGCACGGTACGACGAAGCAGATATGAGGCTCGAAGTCCTCGAGCGGATCTCGAGCCTCTCGACCGAGATCGAGAGCTCCGCCAGGCTCTACGGTCTCTACACCGACACCATCGTGCCCCAGGCGCGGCTCACCCTCGAGTCGTCGCGCATCGGCTACGAGGCGGGAGAGGTTGATTTTCTGACGCTTTTCGACAATCTCATGGTACTTCTGGACTACGAGCTCGAGGCCGAAGCCCGGCTGGTTCGACACGAGAACCGCCTGGCGAGGCTCCAGGCCATCATCGGCGAAGGGCTGCCCGAGTAAGAGTCCCTGTCCATAAATGAAGCGCCCTCATTGTCATGTTCGAGGTGGGCACAAAAAAGGAGAAAACAATGAAGACGAAGAAACTGTTCATCGCGATCGGCCTCATGTTGCCGGTCGTTCTTTACGTCGCCGCGCGTGGCGTTGAGCCGGGCGACGGGCCCCGGTCGGACGTTCACCACGGAAGGATCGAACTCGCAGCCGCCGGTGCAGAGGACGCCTACGTCTGCCCCATGCACCCGGAGGTGACCTCCGACGAGCCCGGCGAGTGCTCCATCTGCGGCATGGACCTGGTGAAGGCCGATGACACTGAAACGGAAGAGGAGAAAGGTTCCGGCATGAAGGAACACCGGCACGAAGGGATGGAGGCCGCCTACGTCTGTCCCATGCATCCCGAGGTGACTTCGGACGAAGAGGGAAGATGCCCTATCTGCGGCATGTATCTCGTGCCCGCCGACGAGGTCGAGGAAGAGTCCGGGGTCGAGGGAATTCCTGAGGGAAGCGGCTCCGGGGGTGCTACGGAAGCGGGGCACGCGGAGCATGCCCGCCATGGAGGAACGGTCGAAGGTGAAGCGGACCACAGTACCGGCGGTGAGAAGCTGGCAGCGGGAGAGGAGCTCTACCACTGCCCGATGCACCCGACCTACGTCGCCGACCGCCCCGGTGAGTGCCCGATCTGCGGCATGGATCTCGTGCCGGTGGAGCAGGGTGAAGACGAGGCCACGGACGTGGAGGGCCGTGCCGTGGTGAAGGTCGATCCGACACGCCAGCAGCTGATCGGGGTGGAGACCGACACCGCCCGGGTCGTGCCTCTCGAGCAGACGATCGAGACGGTGGGACGCGTGGCCTACGATGAGACGAAGGTCATCATGGTCCACCCCCGCGTGAAGGGATGGGTGGAAGACATTTTCGTCGACTACACCGGGAAGGCGGTGAAAAAGGGCGAGCCGCTCTTTTCGATCTACAGCCCGGAGCTCTACACTACCCAGGAGGAGTACTTCATCGCCCGCGAGGGGGAGAAGCTCCTCGGCGACGGCGCTC
>CAZMKB010000229.1:0-6088 GCA_964566685.1 uncultured Gemmatimonadota bacterium
CCGGCCGAGCAGGCAGCCCCTCGAAGATTCCTGCAGCGGAAAATATTGACAATGTCGGTAATATCATTAAATTTACAAATCTATATCCAAACTCGCCGTGAGGAGCAGGACGCGTGAAGACCAGTATTCCGAAGAAGGATCAGGTCGAACAGAAGTGGTATATCGTCGATGCCGACAGGAAGGTGCTCGGACGCCTCGCCGCCCAGGTGGCTACGATCCTGCGGGGCAAGCACAAGCCCGTCTTCACACCTCATCTCGATCTTGGTGACTACGTCATCGTCATCAATGCCGGGAAGGTGAAGCTCACCGGTAAGAAGTTCGCGCAGAAGGAATACTTCAGGCACAGCGGCTATCCGGGCGGATCGAAGTTCGTCCCGTTCAAGCGGATGATCGATCGGCATCCCGACCGGGTCATCAAGCTCGCGGTCAGGGGTATGCTTCCCCACAACCGCCTGGGACGGAAGCTTCTCAAGAAGCTCAAGGTGTACGAGGGCAGTAAGCACCCTCACGAAGCGCAGAAACCCGAGCCCCTCGAGCTGCCGTACCGGACCGAGTCTTCCGGGTGAGTGGACTCTGCCGATGAGGACCGCATGCCGTAGTGATCGTACCACCATCCGAACCACGATGCTTCGCAACGGAGGACAGGAGTGACTGAGAGGTATATCCATGCAACCGGATCCAGGAAGACAGCCGGAGCCAGAATCTACGTGAAGCCGGGCAACGGTGCGTGGCTCGTGAACGGGCGGCCGCTCGCCGACTACTTCCGGCGTGAAAACCTGGTCGACATCTGCGAGGAGCCGCTCAAGGCGGTCGACGCCGTCGGCAAGTTCGACGTGAAGGTGCGTGTGCGGGGCGGAGGCCTCAGCGGCCAGGCGGGGGCGGTCCGTCACGCGCTGGCGAAAGCGCTGGTCATCATCGACGAAGAGTACAAGAAACCGATGAAAGACGCCGGTTTTCTCACCCGGGATCCGCGTATGGTCGAACGGAAGAAGTACGGTCAACCCAAGGCGCGGAAGAGATTCCAGTTTTCCAAGAGGTAATCGAAGAGGAGGCCATGGAGGTATCATCCCTGAAGAATCTGCTCGAAGCCGGTGTCCATTTCGGTCATCAGACGAGACGGTGGAACCCGAAGATGCGCCGGTTCATCTTCGGAGAACGCAACGGTATCTATATCATTGACCTGCAGAAGACGCTGAAGCAGCTGGATGAGGCCACCGGGCTGGTCAGGGACAGCATCGCCGACGGCGGAAAGATCCTGTTCGTCGGGACCAAGCGGCAGATCAAGGAGGTCGTCAGGGAAGAGGCCGAGCGCTGCGGCATGTACTATGTGACGAACAGGTGGCTCGGCGGCATGCTGACGAACTACCAGACCATCCGCAAGAACATCCGCCGGCTGAGAGACCTGGAGCAGAAGCGGGATGACGGCTCCTTCGAGCTCTTCACGAAGAAGGAAGTGCAGCGGTTCAAGCGGGAAATCGGCAAGCTGGAGACGCTCCTCGGCGGCATCAAGGAATTGGACGGGCTCCCGAGCGTGCTGTTCATCGTCGACGCCAAGAAGGAGCGGATCGCTGTCAACGAGGCCAACAAGCTCGGTATTCCGATCGTCGCCATCGTCGACACCAACTCGGATCCCGACCCCATCACCATACCCATTGCCGGCAACGACGACGCCATCCGGAGTGTCCGCCTGATCACCTCGAGAATCGCCGACGCGGTGGCGGAGGGGAAATCCATCCTCGAGGTCAGGCAGGCCGAGGCCATCGCGCAGAAGAGGGAAGAGGAGGCCGAGAAGAGAGCCCGTGAGGAGAAGGCCGCGGCGTCCGCCGAGTCCGCGGAAGAAGCGGAAGACGACGTCGACGTGGAGAAGGCGAGCCGCAAGGTCATCAAGATGGCGAAGAAAGTGAAGCAGTCCCGCAAATCCCGGAAATCGGAGGACAAGGTGGACGAAGCCGAGGCCAGAAGGCAGCGCGCCAGGCGGAGAAGAGAAGCCGCCCCTTCCCCGGCTGAGCCCGAGGCGGCGGAGGAGGAAACGGAAGAACACGCCGAACAGGGTGAAGATGAAACGAAGGCCGCCGCGTCCGCCGGAGAGGGAGAGGCTGAAGCCGCCTCCGATACCGCTGAGAGCCCGCCCGCCGGTCAGGCCGAAGGCGATCAGGGTGAAGAAGAACGGAAGGAGTGAGGAGCAGGGATGGAAATAATATCGGCTTCTGATGTAAAGAAACTCAGAGAGAAGACATCCGCCGGCATGATGGACTGCAAGAATGCTCTCGTCGAAGCCGAGGGCGACATGAAGACCGCCGAAGAGCTTCTTCGCAGGAAGGGGCTCTCGAGAGCCGCCAGGCGCTCGGACAGGGCTGCCGATCAGGGCATCGTCGAATCCTATATCCATCCGGGTAACAAGATCGGTGTCCTCATCGAGGTCAACTGCGAGACCGACTTCGTCGCACGGACCGACGACTTCCGGAAGCTGGCCCGGGACCTCGCCATGCAGGTCGCCGCGACGAATCCGCTCGCGGTCGATCGCGAGGGCGTCGACCCGGAAGAGGTGGAGAAGGAGAAGGACATCTACCGGGCCCAGGCTCTCGAGTCGGGAAAGCCGGAGAAGATCGTGGACAAGATCATTGAGGGCAGGCTCGGCAAGTTCTTCCAGGAAGTCTGTCTTCTCGAGCAGGCCTTCGTCAAGGATACCGAGAAGACGGTCACGGACATCGTGAACGAAGTCAGCGCGAAAACAGGAGAAAAGGTCAGCGTCAGGAGATTCGTGCGGTACCAGCTTGGAGAATAAGCTTTCCGCCATGGACCCCTCCGAAACATATCAGAGGATACTGCTGAAGCTGAGCGGCCAGGCGATGGCGGGCCACGGCACCTTCGGCCTCGATTCAACCTCCATCGAGCACCTCACCACGGAAATCAAGAAGATCATCGACATGGGTGTCCAGGTCGGCCTCGTCCTCGGCGGGGGAAACATCGTCAGGGGCGAGCTCCTGAGCGACCGGGAAGGCATGGACCGGGTCTCGGCCGATTACATGGGGATGCTCGCCACGGTGATCAATGCGCTCGCGATGCAGGGTTTCCTGGAGAAGAAGGGCGTTCAGACCAGGGTCCTGACCGCCATCCGGATGGAGCAGCTCGCCGAGCCTTACATCCGCCGGCGCGCCATCCGGCACCTCGAAAAGGGACGGGTCGTCATCTTCGCCGGCGGCACCGGCAACCCCTACTTTTCCACCGACACCGCCGCCGTCCTCCGGGCGATCGAGATCGAGGCCCAGGTCATCCTCAAGGGAACCAAGGTGGACGGCGTGTACTCCGAGGATCCGGTCATCCACGAGAATGCCGAGTTCTACCCCGAGATCACCTTCAGCGAGGTGCTGGCGAAGGGTCTCCGGGTCATGGACTCGACCGCGATATCACTCTCCCGGGAAAACAGGATTCCGATCATCGTGTACAACCTGCAGGAGAAGGATGTACTGCGGCGAATCATAGAAGGAGAAAGGGTCGGCACCATTGTCCAGGAGTGAATGATGGATCACGAAGTCCTCACAGACTGTGAACAATCGATGACGAAGGCGATCGAGAGATTCGAGCGTGAGCTCGCTTCGGTGCGCACGGGCGTCGCCTCTCCCAGCCTGCTCGACACCGTGAGGGTCGAAGCCTACGGATCGACCATGGGGATCAAGGAGGTGGCGAATGTGGCGGCACCGGAACCCCGCCTTCTCGTCGTGCAACCGTGGGACAAATCCCTGATTCCCGCCGTCGAGAAGGCGATCAGAACCTCCGATCTCGATCTGAATCCCTCGAACGACGGCACTCTCATCCGCATTCCCATCCCGCAGCTCACCGAGGAGCGGAGGAAGCAGCTCGTCAAGGTGGTGCGCAAGCTGGCGGAGGAGGGAAAGATCGCCATCCGCAACGCGCGAAGAGACGCGAACAGCACGATCAAGGACCTGGAGAAAAAAGGCGACCTGTCCGAGGATCAGGCGCACAAGCTGCTCGACAGGGTGCAGGATCAGACCGACAGCTACACGAAGACCGTCGACGAAATCCTCGAGAGAAAAGAAAAGCAGATCATGGAGATTTAGTGTCCCGTCCCCCCCGGACGGAACCCCGCACCGGGGGCCGCCGGAACCGCCCTCACTTGTATCGGGTGAGCTCACCATGTATATTAGGATTGGTCCGGTGAGCGGGGTGGGAGTCATGCCCCGTTTGCCTGCTCACCGTCGAAGCGTCGAAAGAGACCGGATTGTACGAGCATTTCCATGAGTGAAGCCCTTCTGAACGAGATACGGAAAAAAGGTGACATTCCCGTTCACATCGCCGTGATCATGGACGGAAACGGCAGGTGGGCGAAGCAGCGCGGGAGACCGCGCATCTTCGGCCACCGAGAGGGAATGAAGTCCGTGCGGGAGGTCATCGAGGCGAGCGGTGACGCCGGTGTGAAGTGCCTGACCCTCTACGCGTTCTCCAGCGAGAACTGGAACCGTCCGCGGGCCGAGGTCGCGGCGCTGATGAAGCTGCTCGAACGCTACACCGAGTCCGAAAAGGAGGAGCTCAGGTCTCAGGGAATCCGCGTCCGCGCAATCGGGAGGATCGACGAGCTGGAGACCGCCGCGCGCCGCGCGATCCGCTCGATCGAGGAGTACACCCGTGACGGGGAGCGGATGAACCTCTTTCTTGCCATCAACTACGGCGGGCGGCAGGAGATCGTCGACGCCGTCAGGGCCGTTGCGGAGGACGTCTCCGCCGGGAGGGTCGCCTCCGGTTCCATCGACGGGGAGCTCTTCGGCAGATACCTCTACACGTCCGGTGCACCCGACCCGGACCTCCTCATCAGGACCAGCGGCGAGATGCGGATCTCCAACTTCCTCCTCTTCCAGCTCGCCTACACGGAGATCTACGTCACCGACGTCTTCTGGCCCGACTTCAGGCGGGAACACCTGTTCCGGGCGATCCTCGACTACCAGAAAAGAGACAGGCGCTTTGGAAAGGTCTCATCCGGGAAGTAGCAGCCTCCGCAGACGTGTCTCCGCAGCATTCGTCTTCGTGCCGCTCATCATTCTCGTCACCTGGGCAGGCGGCCTCTTCTTCGCTCTCCTGGTCGGAGTGCTCATCATCCTCGGTCTCTCGGAGCTCTGGAACGTTCTGGAAGCATCCGAGCTCGAGCCGTGGCGAAAGACCGGATACGTCCTGGGGACGGCGGTGTGCGCCGCCGCATTCCTGTTCGCAGGAAAGCCTCTCTTTCTCCTCGCGGGATTCTCGGGGACACTCATCCTCGTGGTGCTTCTGGCCGTCGCGGGCGGATCATCGTCGCGGGTCATGACGGGGATCGTGCCCACCCTGGGCGGGGTGCTCTACGTGGGGTGGCTCTTCTCCTTCCAGATCCCGCTCAGGATCCACGGAGGGAGACTCCTCCCCGGGACGGACATGGACCCCGACCTGGCGGGGATGACCGTTCTCCTGTTCGGCTACGCCCTCGTCTGGACCTGCGACACGAGCGCGTATTTCGTGGGGAAAAAGTGGGGGAGCCGCAAGCTCGTGCCGCGCGTCAGCCCGGGGAAGACGGTGGAAGGCGCGGTGGGCGGTCTTCTCTTCACCGTGGCCGTCGCGGTGCTCTACCGGGTGCTCTTTCTCCCCGTCATGCACGCCGGAGCAGCGGTGCTCATCGGGGCGGTCGTCGGTGTCGTCAGCCAGGCCGGCGACGTATTCGAGTCCGCTCTCAAGAGGCGAGGCGGCGTGAAGGACTCCTCGTCACTGATACCGGGACACGGAGGGATACTCGACCGGTTCGACGGCATGCTGTTTGCTATTCCCGCGCTGTATTATATATTGTTAGCAGGGCTGTCCCCCTGAATAGAGGCGCCCGGAAGAGGATGAAGAAGAACATCGTCATACTCGGCTCGACCGGTTCCGTCGGCCGCAGCACGATCGAGGTCCTCGAAGGACTCAGGGACCGGTTCGCTGTCCGGGGCCTTGCGGTGCGGGAAAACATCGAAGAGCTCGTAAAACAGTGCGAGCTGTTCGAGCCCGCCGCCGTCGCCGTCTGCGACGAGGCCGCGTGCCGCACGTTCCGGGAAGGAGAGAAACCCGACTG
>CAZMKB010000230.1:0-6076 GCA_964566685.1 uncultured Gemmatimonadota bacterium
CGAACGCGGTGTCCAGGTGATGATCGAGGGGCCGGGACACGTTCCCATCGATCAGATCGAAGCCAACGTCAGGCTTGAGAAGAGGATATGCGGCGGGGCGCCCTTCTACATCCTGGGGCCTCTTCCCACCGACATCACCCCCGGATACGATCACATCACCGCTGCCATCGGCGGAGCGGTCGCCGCGATGGCCGGTGCCGATTTCATCTGCTACGTCACTCCCGCCGAGCACCTGAAGCTTCCGGACCTCCAGGATGTCAGGGAAGGGGTTGTCGCGGCGAGGATCGCCGCCCACGTGGCCGACATCGGACGGGGCATCGGCGGTGCCGGAGATGTTGACAGGGAGATGTCGGCTCGCAGAAAAAAACTCGACTGGGAGGGAATGTTCGAGCTGGCCATCGATCCGGAGAGAGCACGAGCCCTGAGGCAGGGCAGTGAGAATGCGGAGAAGGATGTCTGCACCATGTGCGGGGACCTCTGCGCCATTCATCTGGACAACATTGCACGAGCGCGGTCCCTGAGCGGGGCTGCACGGACACGATCATCCGACAGGAGCGAGGAATGAGAGAAAAGGTCGAGAAGGTGCTCGAAGAAATCCGCCCGATGCTGATCAGGGACGGCGGTGATCTCGAGCTCGTCGATGTCGAGGAGAACGGCGTCGTCAAGATCAAGCTGACCGGTGCGTGCGCCGGATGCCCGATGTCGACGATGACACTCAAGAATGGGATCGAAGCTCATCTCAAAGAGCGCGTCCCCGAAGTGGTGCGTGTCGATTCCGTGGCATGATTGGATGGCTCCGGCGCCGGCAGGTGGAGCCGCCCGGAGAGCAATGCTTGAAAAATCTTCGAACCGGGCCGGGATGCTGTTCTCAGGCGGGAATCCTCACAGCACCCTGGTCATCTTCAGTTCGTTCTTTCCCTCTCGCCGGGCCAGGCTCACGCTGGTCATGATCTCGCGGATCATGTGAAGCCCCATTCCGTTCGTCGGACAATCCTCGATTGCCGGCTGCGGTACACTGTCCAGCCTGAAACCCGGTCCTGAGTCACGGACCTTGATCTCGATCCACTTCTCGGTGATGACGAGATCGACTTCGACCACCGGACTTCCGCCGTTCTGATTACCGTGGACGATCGAGTTTGTGACCGCCTCGGTGGTGGCCAGTGTCAGGCGGTGGGCGAGGCCCTGGTGTCCTGCGGCCGGGCATGCCTCGTTGCCGAGGACATTCTGGACGAGGTCCTTGATCCAGCCCAGGAAGGCCTGGTCGCTGGGAATGGTGAAGCTCAGCTTGAAGATGACGTCGTTCACGGGGGTCTTACTCTCTTCCTGCGGTAATATACCGCCCGGGTGCGGCGTGCGTCAAGAGCCAATTGCGGGTGATTGTAAAAGCAAGTTCCGTTCCACCTGGCTCGCTTGACGGATTTTTCGAAATCTGGTATAATGGATGATGAAATCAGGAGTTTCCACGACGGAGGGGAGAATGTGTCCCTTCCGATGTCGGAATTTCCTTGAAGTGTGAAAGAAGGCCCCGCCAGGCCGGAGAGAGAAGCAGCGCGGACGAAAGCGGCATGCGGGACGAATCGAGCCCTGGTACGAATGATTCGGGCCAGGATAGGAAAGGAGATGGATTCATGACGAGATCAGGAACAGCCTTCCGGGCCTTCCTGCTCATGGCCGTCGTTCTCTTCGCGGCCTCGGTGGAACAGGCACGGACGACGACACTCTACCCTCTGAATCTCGACGATCTGGTCGTCGAAGCCGACTGCATCGTTCTCGGCACGGTGACGGATATGGAGAGCGACTGGCAGATCAACTATTCTCAGAACCGGAGCCTCCTCTACACGACATATACGCTCGAGGTGGAACGGGGAATCAGGGGCGTGGAATCGGACGAGATCCGGTTCAGGGTCGTCGGCGGTGACGACGGATCCACGTACCTGACCGTACTGAGTGCACCCCATTTCCGGACGGGAGAGCGGGTTGTGCTCTTTCTGAGGACCGGCATCCCCGATGCGATCTCGGACGTCCTTGGTATGGAGCAGGGGCGGTTCACGGTGGTTGACGACGTGATCGTCGAGAACGGCATGCACCTCGACGATTTCCTCGCGGTGATCGGGACGAAGGTCAGATCCCTCCGATAGGATTTTCCATCTGATACAGGAAAGGAGCACCATCATGCGAAAGACTCGATCGAAATTCTTGCTGATCGCCGGGGGGGTTCTCATCGTCTCCGCCCTCACCGCGGGTTCGGCCCGGACATTCACCACCATCGGGAGCTGGGCCGACGGGAATATCCCGCCGCTCATGTCGGTGAATCAGAACGGGACGAACGACTGCACCGGTGAGTTCAGGGCTCTCTTCTACTCCGGCCGGACGTGGAACAACGTGTCGGGTTCGTATTTCTACTTCGATCGGCGCACACCGACGCTCAACAACAGACACGCGGGCTCGAACGACGGTTACAATCAGATCAGCTGGGATCCCGCTTCCCCGAGCGAGTACATCGCCGTCACCTACAACTACGGCTGGTTATTCATCAACGAAACCGATATCTCGTTCAACTCGAATTACGCCTGGAACTGCCTGGGGAATCCGTCCTGGACGGAGATGGACGTACAGAACATCGCGACACACGAGCTCGGCCACTCACTCGGGCTCGGCCACACAGGCTACAGCGACGCAACCATGTACGCGTACGCGAACTACGGCGAGACCAAGAAACGGTCTCTCCACTGGGACGACATCGACGGGATCGAATACCTCTATCCGGCCGCCGCCCTCGAGGAGCTCGAGCCGGATGCGCCGGTGGAGGCAGGCGGTTTCTTTCTCCGGCAGCCTCGCAGGGAACACGATCTGATCGGGATCCGTTTCGGCCTCCCCGACGCGGATCGAGAACTCGTGCGAACAGAGCTCGCGGTCTACGACGTGAACGGCGACCGGGTCAGGGCGCTCGTCCGCGGCACCGTGCCGGCGGGAGAGCATCATCTTTTCTGGGACGGCAGAAACGACGCGGGCGAGATCGTCTCACCCGGCGTGTATTTCCTCACGCTCGAGGCGGACGGCCGCTACGCGTCGAAGAAAATTCTTCCCTCGATCTTCTGAAACGAATCGATCACAGCCTCAGGCGACCCCCGTTCCGTACGCGGAGCGGGGGTTCGTTCGTCTCCGCAGATCCTCCACAGGCCTTCCCGCCGGGGCTTGACACCCCGGGTCATTTTGGTAAATTAATTCCTGAATCCTCGGTTTCCTGCGCTATACGGAGGGCATTGTGAAACCTCAGGACGAGCAGTCGAACAACAACCAGCGGACACGCCTGCTCCAGGAAGAAGAAAAGAAGATGCGCTATCTCAGGTTCGTCGTCGATCTCACCCGTCAAATTCTCTACCAGAGTCAGCTCACCCGAGACGAAGCTGTCATGCTCATCAGTTCCACGAGAAGGTGTGTCCTGAAGCTCTTCCCTGACAAGGGCGAGGTCTACGATCTCCTCTACGCTCCCCGGTTCGAAAAGATCCTCGTGGAGCGGTGGGGCGAGATACTGCACTAGGCTGATCGGGGAACTTCTTTGCCGGGAACATCATACGAGAGTGCGTCGTTCCCGGTGACGTGCCGGGCAGAGACCGTCCACGACGGCGGATTCAAGCCGTATCCCACGGAGGAGAATGAAAACGTACTACCAGCGATATGAAGGCGGTACCGGATTCGGCATGAGGCTCTCGCCCGCCGTCAAATGGCTGCTGATTGCGAATGTCGCATCGTTCCTGTTCGGCATGATCCGCGGGCGTCCCTACATCTACGCATTCGGTCTCGTGCCCGAGCTCGTCATCGAGAGGTTCACCATCTGGCAGCCCGTCACCTATCTCTTCCTGCACGGCGGATTTTTCCACCTCTTCTTCAACATGTTCGGTCTCTGGATGTTCGGTTCCGAGCTCGAGTGGACCTGGGGGACCAGATTCTTCCTGAAATTCTACTTTCTCTCCGGCATCGGTGCGGGCCTCTTCACGGTGATTCTCTCCCAGACACCCTCCGTTCCCACGATCGGTGCCTCGGGTGCGATTCTGGCGATCTTCATGGCCTTCGCCCTGACCTATCCGAATCGTTACATCTTCCTCTACTTTCTCTTTCCCGTCAAGGCGAAGTACCTGATGCTCGTTCTCTTTCTCATCGAGCTCTTCGCCAGCGCCAGACACGTGAACGACGGGATCGGGCACATTACCCACCTCGGCGGTATGCTCATCGCGTATTTCTATCTCCGGTGGGGAAACCTGACCGGTTCGTTTTTCGCTGATCTGAAGAAAGGCAGAATAAAGCGGCGCAGGAAAATCCGCTTTGTGCGGCCACGGGATGGTTCGGAGAACGATCGCATGAATTCCGACGTCGATCGGGTCCTCGACAAGATCTCCCGGGAAGGGATCGAGAACCTGACAACCGAGGAGTGGGAGACTCTCAACAGAGCCAGCAAGAAGTTCGAGTCGCGGGAAGGAAACGACTGAGCGATCCCGTCCCCAATCCGACGGGCCGGGATAACCACCAGCTGTACTCGACTGGACTACGATCCTCACGATGGAGGTTCCGGGCATGTCTCTGACCGGTACATTCACTTCCGAGTCCGTCACCGAAGGCCATCCCGACAAGGTCTGCGATCAGATCGCGGACGCGGTTCTCGACGCGCTGATCCTCGAAGACAAATACGCCCGGGTGGCCTGCGAAGCCCTCGTCACGACCGGCCTCGTGCTGGTGGCAGGGGAGATCACCACCAAGGCCTATGTCGACATCACCGGTGTCGTGCGGAGAACGATCGAGGAGATCGGCTACACCGATCCCGATGTTTCCTTCGATGCGCACAGCTGTGCGGTCATGGTCATGCTGGAAGAGCAGTCGGCCGACATCGCCATCGCCGTCGATCGCAAGGGTGCGGGAGATCAGGGTATGATGATCGGTTATGCGACCAACGAGGCATCGCACATCGGGTATGATGCAGAGTACATGCCGCTGCCGATCCACCTGGCTCACCGGCTCACGGAAAGGCTCGCCGAGGTCAGAAAGAAGGGCGATCTGCCGTACCTGTACCCCGACGGAAAGAGCCAGGTGACGATCCGGTATGAGGCCGGAGTTCCGACGGCGATTCCCCATGTCGTGGTTTCCGCACACCACAGGAGATCGGTGACACAGGAGGAGATCAGGGGTGATGTGCTCGAATCGGTGATCCGGCCGGTGCTCGAGCCCACCGGTCTGCTCGACGAAAAGACCACCCTCTTTCATGTGAATCCCACTGGTGCGTTCACCATGGGGGGACCACAGGTCGACGTCGGTGTCACCGGCAGAAAGATCGTGGTCGACTCCTACGGCACGATGAGCCGTCACGGAGGGGCCGCCTTCTCCGGAAAGGATCCCACGAAAACAGATCGCTCGGCGAATTACGCCGCCCGGTGGGTCGCGAAGAACCTCGTCGCCGCCGGCTTCGCGGACCGGTGCGAAGTGCAGCTCGCATACGTGATCGGAGAGACCGAGCCGGTTTCCGTCCACGTCGATACCTTCGGCACCGGCACGCTGCCCGGAGCTGAGCTCGTCGACCTGGTCCGAACCACCGTCGATCTGACCCCCGCGGGCATCATCGAGGCACTCGATCTCAGGAGGCCCGTCTATCGGGCTACTTCCGTTTACGGCCATTTCGGGCGAACCGGGCCCGGATTCACCTGGGAAGTGCTGGACAGAGTGGAGGATCTGAAGAACAATGGCTGAGAGAGAGCAGAACGGGAAGAACCAGTACGGCTTCGCCACCCTGACCATACACGGAAAGAGGCACATCGACAAGCACGAGTCGGAGAGACCGGTGCGTGCCATATCGACTCCGATCTTCCAGAGCTCGACGTTCGCATTCGAAACGGCTGAGCAGGGTGCGGCGATGTTCTGCGGGGACGAGCCGGGCTACATCTACACCCGCCTCGGTAATCCCACGACGAGAGCCCTCGAGGTGGAGATGGCCTATCTCGAGAACGGGCAGGACGCCCTCGCATTCGGTTCGGGCATGGCTGCCACGTCGACCGCGCTCCTCGCCCTGGTGCGGCCGGGGGAAAACCTC
>CAZMKB010000231.1:0-3523 GCA_964566685.1 uncultured Gemmatimonadota bacterium
ATCTCGGTCGTCACCACCCTCATCCTGTCGTACGCGGCGAGGTCGAACGACTCGAGCCGCCGGCGGTGCCTCTTCCGCCATCCCGGCGGCGACGGGATCCGGTCCCCCCGGCCGACCGCCTTTCTCCGCCTGACGGCGCCGTCGTGGAACACGATCAGGTTCATGGCTCCGTCGCCGGCTTCTCCGGCTTCTTCCCAGGCGAGCGACGACTCCGACAGGAGGCAGAACCACCTGCCCCTCCTCACCGCGTGGGCCGCATTCCGGACGGAACTCTCGATGACCTGCACGACAGCTTCCGGCGTCCAGGTCCATTCCACGCCTTCTTCCTCCACATCCTCCTCCTCCTGATCCTCCTCCCGGCGGGCCAGCATCTCGTCCCGGAGCTCCTTCCCGAGCGCCATCAGCCGGAGGGCCGGAAGGCCGCGGGTGAAGAGTTCCGGGTGCGCCTCACGGAAGAGAGTGAATCCGCTCGAGAACGTGTCCGCGTCGGGACCGAGCGAGAGCGGCAGGCCGAGGGCGCGGGCGACCGTCTCTTCATCCGACGCGCCGGTGCGGGCAGACGCCTCCTCTCCCGTCCCGCCGGTCCCGGTCTGAGCGGGGGGAATGTCATCACTGAGAAGACGGCAGATGGTCCCCAGGGCACGGGCGGCGTTCTCGGAGGGGAAGGGGCCGGTGCGGGAGAAGGATCCGGGCACCGGACCGATATGCCGGAAGTCGCCCGACGAGAAACAGACGGCCCGCGTTCCCTCCCTGAGCGCCAGGTTGTAGGCAGGGGCATGGCGCTTGATCTCGTCGGTCTCGAGGAGGGCGGCCTCCAGGGCGCTGTCCGTGACCGTCACGTCCAGGTCCTTCGCCTGCGTCAGCATCTCGAGAATGTGTTCGCCGTGTCTCCTTCCCGCCTGGAAGTAGCTGTTCACCCTTTTTTTCAGCGAACGAGCCTTGCCCACGTAGAGGATGTCTCCGTTCGATCGGAGCATGCGGTACACGCCGGGACGGTCCGGGAGAGCCAGCCTGAGCCCCCGGTGGAGCGGATACGTCCTCGCCGCTCTGCCGGGGGCCGGTGGACTTTCGAGCCAGCGCCGAAGCTCCCCGATGGTGCGAACACCCTCCCGGCCGTCGAGCAGCCGGACGACCTCCCGCCAGATCCAGGCCGTTGCGGTGAGGTGGTGCACGCACCGCCGCTCACCCGGCACTGCGAGTCCGAAGTACCCCGCCACCGCCCGAAGACCCTTTCTGGGAAGGCCGGGCTCGAGGCGCCGTATCATCTCGTGCGTGCAGAAGATTTCGAGCGGGAAGGGGGTGTTCTCGCCGTGAAGCCGGTGGAGCTCCTCGAGGAAGGGGGTTTCGTAGCCGGCGAAGTGGATGACGGCCGGGCAGCGCTCGAAGCCGTTCTCCCGGACAATCTCCCGGGCTGCCGCCAGGAGCCCGTTCCAGGCGGAGGTCTGGTCGACCGCACCGTCGAGGTCGCCGGCACGGATGCCGGTGACTGCGCTGACACGGGAGGGAAGCTCTTCGCCCGCCGGGAGCCGGAGGAGCCTGGCGTGGTGCGTCATCCGGCGGGGATCGAGGCCCGGGCCGGCCGTGAAGCGCGACCAGCCGATCTCGACGGGTGAGCCCGAGACGGGATTCGCCCCGGTTGCCTGGCAGTCGACGAGGAGTACTTCGATCTTTTCGAGGAGAGGCGGGGGCCTCACGAAGCCTGTTGGAAGAAGAGTTCCCTGTTGTCCACGATGTCGGCTTCCACCCTGACGGCCTCGTACCACCTGTTCATGACCGTGTTCTGCCTGAACGTCAGCATTTCCTGGCGGATCTGCTCCTTCGCGGTCTCGAACTCCTCTTCGGGCGGAACGGCCTTCTCGAGCACCTTCAGTATGTAGATCCCGGAATCCGTCTCCACGAGGTCGCTGATCTCCCCCACCGGGAGGCCGAAGGCGACTCCCGTGAACCGGGAATACCTGCCGACACCCTCCACGACGGAGCGCCTGGTGACGAGTCCTGTTTCCTTCCGCTCGACCCCGAACTCATCCGCGGCGGCCTGGAGGTCGCCGGTCTCCCGGCATCGATCCATCGCCCGCCCGGCGAGCTCCCGCACCCGATCCACCTTCTCCTGTTCTGTCAGGATCGACCTGATCTCCTCCCGGACCGCTTCGATGTCCTTGAAACCGGCCGGGATGACGGATTTGACCTTGAAGAAGGTGTAGACGTCGCCGAACTTCATGACGTCCGAGATGTCGCCGATCGAGTGGGTGAAGGCGAACCGGGCCGGAATGGAGGTCGAACCGAATGCCGGCATGTACTGTCCCCGGGAGAGAGGGTCGGATGTCTGGATGTCGAGGCCCAGGCTGTCGGTGACCTGGTAGATGTCGCCGGCATCGACGCACGCCTCCCGCACAACGTTGGCGCTGTCGCTGATGTCGCTGACGGTGATGTAGCTCGGTTCGAGCTTGATGAGGATGTGGCGGATCCACACCTCTTCGCCGAACTGCTCGCTCTCCCTGCGGTCTTCCAGCTTGATCAGATGATAGCCGAATTGTGAGAGGACAGGCTCGGAGACCCCCCCTGTTTCGAGAGCGTATGCCGCTTCTTCGACGGGCTCAACCATTCTTCCCTTCCTGACCCAGCCGAGATCGCCGCCCTTTTCGGCCGAGCCGGGATCCTGGGAGTAGGTGGTCGCGAGCTCCTCGAACGACATTCCTTCCGAGAGAAGCTTCTGGACTTCTTCGATGGCGGTCTTCGCCTCGAGGGTGTCTTCCCGAATCGGAACGACGGGGAAGGTGATGTACTCGAGAACGACCTGCTTCTCGGTGCGGTAATCCTGTTTGTTGCTCCTGTAGTATGACCTTATCTCCTCGTCGGTCACCACGGGAACTTCATCCTCGGGAATCATCGCAGGGGTGAAGGCGAGGTATGCCGCCCTGACCTTTTCGTTCCGGTTGCGGAACTCGGTCCTGATCTCGTGATCGGTGAGATGGATCGTCGAGGCCAGGTAATCCTGGAGCTTCTGAATGGGAAGAACGGCTCGATAGTACGCTTCCAGCTCGAGGACGAAGTTCTCGTTCTGCGGGGAATAGAGTGCCTGGAGGTACTTGGTCTGGTCGAACTGCCCGTCGGTGAGAAAAGCCTCGTTCGTCCTCAGAAACTCCGGCGGATTGTTCTTCATCTCCTCGAGCACTTCCTCGTCCGTCACCCTGATGCCGAGCCTGTCGATCTCCTGCTCGAGGAGGATCTGGTAGACGATCTCGTCCCAGACCTGTTCCTCCACGCGCATGTAGTCCTCGTCGTTGATCGTGCCCTTCGACTGCCTGATCTGCATGAGGAGCTGTGTCCGTGTGTCGTTGTAGATCTGGTAGTCGATCTTGACGTCGTTCACCGAACCGAGTGTGGTGACCGCCTGCCCGCCGCCTGATCCGGTGACGTTCACGCCGAGCTGCAGGAATATGAATCCGATCACGAAGGCCGCCGCCACGACGATCATGATGGTCTTCGTGCTTCTTCGCAGTGCTTGCATCATAGTGCTGTCACT
>CAZMKB010000231.1:3533-6021 GCA_964566685.1 uncultured Gemmatimonadota bacterium
CACTCCGTTTCTTCAGGGTTTCGTGAACTCCAATTTAAGTTAATCGGCCGTTCCCGGCAAGTCAAACAGCGGCGTCTCAACCGGGCCGGCTCTATGGGCGGCATCTCGTGGGGGCTCCTGAGAAGAAAGTCCATAAAAAGATATTTGCCTTTCATGTGCCACCGTTCTACGATTCTCGGGCACGAAAGAACATCGTATTACTTATCAGATCGTTATCTGTCGGACGCGACCGCACCCTTTGCCTCTCTTTCTTCGACGACTGCAGGATTGACTTGCCCGATGTGCCCAATTAATTTATCCTATAATGTTTCGGGATTCGGGCGGAGGCCGGTAAGGCAGCCCACAACCGGAGAAAACACGAAAAAATGCGGAATTCACGCTTCTTTGCGCAACTGGCGGACACCTGCCGCCAGGAAGGCGATCTCGACAGGGCCGTCGAGCTTCTCACGAAGGGGCTCGAGAGAAACCCCGATTACATCACGGCTCGCATCATTCTTGCACGATGTTACACGGATCGGGGCGATCTCCATCAGGCGGTGGAGGAGTACGACAGGATCCTCGATCTCGACCCGTTCCACGCATCAGCCCTCAAGGAGAAAATCAAGGTCCTCCTCCGGACGGGGAACGTGGATGCGGCCCGCCGGTGTGCCGAGATGTACCTCGACGAGGTGCCGAACGACGAGGAAATCACCTCGATGATCCGGGAGACCGGCCCGACCCCGACTGCTTCCGGGCAGCCGCCCGCCGCGGTGGAGGAATCCCGTGAGGAGGAGGTGGCAGCCGGAGAGCTCCCCGGTGAAGAGGAGCGCGCGGAGCTTCCGGTCGAAGAGACGCCGGCCGGTGAAGCAGAGCCGGAGACGCCGGAGGAGAAGACGCCGGTCGAGGAAGGAGAGCGGGTGCAGGCGGACGACGAGGAGCTGATCGAAGAAAAGCCGGTGGAGGTGGCGGGTGAAGAGGAGATCGGCGAAGAGGAGGTGCCGGTGAAAAGGCCGGATGAAGAGGCTCCGGTCGAGCACACCGGGGCCGGAGAGATCTCCGGCGAAAGTGAAGGTGTCGATGCCGGGGCAGGGCCGTCCGAAGCCGCGCCGGAACATGCTGCCGGAGAGAAAACGCCCATCGATTCGGAGAACGAGCTGATCGCGACCATGACGCTGGCGGAGATCTACGCTGCCCAGGGATTCTATGACAAGGCGATCGAGATCTATCAGCGTATCATCTCCCGGGAACCGGAGAACGAAACGGCGCGGGTTCGCATCGGAGAGCTGCAGAGGAGGGATGTGGGAGCGATGACGGAGGAAGAGCGCTCCCGGGAGGATTTTCGGGGAGGCGGTACCGTCGACCGGCACGGTGTCGGGACGGCGGGAGAGATCGTCACCGATGAGGAGTATCAGAAATTCAGGAAGTGGCTCCGTTCACTGACGCAGAAACGTGAACAGACGGATACTTCCGGGAACGGGGAGGAACAGGAGATTGGCGACGACAGCTGATTTCAGGAACGGCATGGTCATATCGATGGACGGGCAGCTCTACACCATCGTCGAGTTTCAACACGTCAAGCCCGGCAAGGGCGGAGCCTTCGTGAGGACGAAGCTCAAGAACGTCAGAACCGGCGCCGTGCTGGACAAGACCTTCCGGTCCGGAGGAAAGGTGGACGATGTCCGTCTCGAGAGGAAAGAAGCGCAGTACGTCTACGCCGAGGGCGACCTGTTCTATTTCATGGACATGGAAACATACGAGCAGTTTCCGGTGGAGAAGGCCGTCATCGGGGAAGACGTCAAATATCTGAAGGAGAGCCTCGTCTGCAACACGCTGTCGCACGAGGGCAGGATCATCGACATCGAACTGCCGCTCTTCATCGAGCTGGAGGTCGTCGGGACCGATCCGGGAATCAAGGGTGACACAGCGACCGGCGGTACGAAACCGGCGAAGCTCGAGACGGGAGCCGTAATTCAAGTGCCGCTCTTCATATCGGAAGGCGACAGGATAAAGGTGGACAGGAGGACCGATTCGTACATCGAGCGGATCTGATGCTCGACGAAGACCCGGCCGGACGCCCGGTCGGTCACGACGAACCGGAGGAAGAGTGAGAAATGCGGCTATCGTTCATCAAGAAGCTCATCAGGCTGGTTGAGGAAAGTGACATTTCCACACTCGAGATCACAAGGTGGGGGACCAGCGTCCGTGTCGAAAAGCTGAGCTCGAATTCGGGAGGGAGCAGCTCCGCCTCGGGATACCGGGCGCCTGCCGATCACTCCATTTCCATTCCGGTCCCGCCTGCGGAACAGGCCGCGACGGACAGAGCAGCGGAGAAGCAGTCCGAGCAGGGCACGAAGAACTTTCTCACCGTCGCCGCTCCCATGGTCGGCACATTCTACCGGGCCCCGTCTCCCGACGCACCGCCCTATGTCGAGGTGGGCGACATAGTGGCGAAAGGCCCAACGCCGTTTCTTCGGCCGGTGCGAAAGGACTGATGCAGCTTGCCGACACA
>CAZMKB010000232.1:0-6012 GCA_964566685.1 uncultured Gemmatimonadota bacterium
GAACGCCCCCACGGCATCGAGAGTGTGTTCCAGGATCGGCTTCCCCGCGATCCGGTGGAGCACCTTCGTCGTCGACGACTTCATCCGCTTGCTCTCCCCGGCGGCGAGCACGATTACGAAGCGACGGCCGGTCAGTGCCACGTCGAATATCCCTTCCTCTCCGGAGGTCCTCCGCTTTTTCTCATGATCACCCGCGTTCACGCCGCGAGGATCTCATTGTCGATGAGCCTCGTCTTGCCGACGAACGCCGCCACGGCGACGAGCACTTCTCCCTCGATCGTGTCCACTTTCCGGCAGTACTCGGTGTCGGTGACGCTGACGTAGTCGACCTCGATCAGTTCCGATCGTCCGAGGGTGCCGGTGACGAGCTGTTCGATCCGCGCCGCGTCGCGCTCCCCGGACTCGACGGCCGACCGGGCTTCATCGAGTGCCCGGTGGATCAGCGTCGCGTCCCTGCGCTCCTCTTTCGACAGGTACCGGTTCCGGGAGCTCAGGGCCAGGCCGTCCTTCTCCCTGACCGTCGGTCCGATGAGGATCTCCGTGGGGAAGTTCAGGTCTCTCACCATCCTGCCGATGGCGAGCGCCTGCTGGGCATCCTTCTGTCCGAAGACGGCGACGCGGGGCTGGACGATGTTCAGGAGCTTGGCCACGACCGTCAGCACGCCACGGAAGTGCCCCGGCCTCGAGGCGCCGCAGAGGCCCTCCGTGATTTTCTCCACCTCGACGAAGGTGAGGCTCTCCCGGGGGTACATCTCTTCGTCCGACGGGATGAAGAGGACATCCACCCCCCTTTCTTTCGTGAGCTTCCTGTCCCGCTCCGGATCGCGGGGGTAGGACTCGAAGTCCTCGGAAGGACCGAACTGGAGCGGATTCACGTAGATGCTCATCACCGTGAAATCGGAATGGCGTTTCGCGATGTCGACCAGGCTCAGGTGTCCCTCGTGCAGGAAGCCCATGGTCGGAACGAAACCGATCCGCGCGCCACGGCGCCGCTCTTCGCCGAGGAGCTCTCTCAGACCGCGTATCGTTTCGCAGATTCTCACTTCACCCGTCAGCCGTCTTTCACGTGGAACGAGTGTTCGTCTGCCGGGAACGTAGAATTCTTGACGTCCCTGATATACTCGCCGACGGCATCGCGGATGACCGGTGCGAGGTCGGCGTAAAGCTTGAAGAACTTCGCCCGGAACTCCTCGTTCAGTCCGAGCATGTCGGCGATGACAAGTACCTGCCCGTCGCAGTGAGGCCCGGACCCGATGCCGATCGTCGGAATGTCGAGCCTGCCGGAAATCTCCTCTGCGGTCTCGGCCGCGACCATCTCGAGGACGATGGAGAAACAGCCCGCGTCCTGCAGCCTCAGGGCGTCTTCGACGAGCGCTTTTCTCTCGTCTCTTCCCGCTCCCTGCTGCCGGTAGCCTCCGATCCGGTGTATGGACTGCGGTGTCAGGCCGATGTGTCCCATCACGGGAATGGATGCCCTGGTGCAGCGACCGACCGTCTCGACCACATCGCGCCCCCCCTCGATCTTCACAGCGCTGGCGAGCGTTTCCTTCATGACCCTGCCACAGTTTCTCACCGCATCCTCGGGGCTGACCTGGAAGCTCAGAAACGGCATGTCGACGATGAGCAGGGCGTTCCTGACACCCCTCCTCACCGCCTGAGCGTGGTAGATCATGTCCCGGAGCTCGACCGGGAGCGTGCTCTCGTAACCGGCGACCACCATCCCCACCGAATCACCGACCAGGACGGCATCGATACCGCAGGAATCGAGGATGCGGGCCGTCAGCACGTCGTACGCGGTCAGGACGGCGATCTTTTCGCCGCGCTGTTTCAGCACTCTGAAATCGGGAACCGTGACCCGCCTGTTCTTCATTCATCCCCCCTGTAACGGACGCCGAGGGAGGCAACTTCCTCCTCCTCCCTTCGCCCTCTCAGTTCCTCGTCGAGGTGTTCCCTCCACGTTTTCCCCGTCTCCGGATCCATCACGCCGGGATCGAGCTCGACGAGGAGGCTGACGAAGAAGAGCCGCTCCCTGAGCCGCGGGTGCGGAATCCTCACACGCGGCGTCTCGACCACCGAGTCACCGTGGAGGAGGATGTCCAGGTCGATGGTACGCGGACCCCAGCGTTCTCCCCGCTCCCTGCCGAGAGCGTCTTCGATCCGGTGGAGCTCCGTGAGCAGGCCCTCCGGCGGGAGGCCGGTGCGGACCGCGATCACCTGGTTCAGGAACGCCGGCTGATCGGTTTTTCCCGCGGGCGGCGTCTCCAGGACGGAAGAAGACGCCCGGTGCTCCATGTCCGGATGCTCACGGATCTTCCGCTCGGCGGATCGAAGGTACTCCCTCCGGTTCCCGAGATTCGATCCGAGACCGATGAACACGCCGTTCGTGCTACTCCCGTTCTCGCTCAATTGCCACCTCTGCGTAGTCGAGGATGCCGGGCAGCCTCACCTTGGGCTTCCTGCAGCAGACGAACACCGTCCGGATCCTCTCATCCTCCAGAAGTGAACCGGCGATTCTTTCACAGATGGCCTCGAGCAGATTGTATCTGCGCTCCAGGACGACCGTCTTGATCTTCTCGTAAATCGTGACGTAGTCGATCGTTTCCGCATACCGGTCGTCACGGCCGGCCGGACGCAGGTCCAGAGAGCAGGTCACGTCGACCTCGAGCGGCTGTCCCGTCTCACGCTCGAACGGATAGAGGCCGGACTTCGAGTAGAACTGCATACCTTTGAGGGTAATCCTGTCGGGACGGCTCAAGATCGCCTCCGTGAACAGTAGAAACATTATACACGGCCCGGAAGCATGTCAACGGTCTGTCCGAGAGCAGCTGCCAGAATCGAAAGTGTAGGGCTAGCCCGAGTTATTCATACGATTTCGAGCAGGAGGTTCATCATTATCGGCAAGCCACTTGAGAGCATAAAAATTACGGTCTCAACAAGACAATCGAATCACACATTTGGCGAGACGATTTCGAGACTGATTCGAGACCCGAGGCGCGAGCAACCCGGAGGCGTACCCGGAGGGTACGTTGAGGATTGCGAGCGCCGAGAACGATGAAGCAATCCGAAAGCGGCCGCCAAAATCGAAAGCGTATGAATAATTCGGGCTAAAAGAGCCCCGGCTGGAAGGAGAAGATGCCGCGTTCGTCCAGGAAGCGGAGACTTTGTTCGACATGCCTGCGATCCATGTCGAGGATCATGGGAGGGCGGATGCCGGCGCGGTGGAGCGATTTCGCGAAGGCCTCGAGGTCGACGCTACCGTCGCCGAGCGCACGGTGGTCGTCGGTCCTGCCGTCGTTGTCGCTCAGGTGGATTTCGGCGATCGACCCGGCGAGCTTCCGGACCCAGGTGCCCACACTCTTCTTCGAATAGAGGTGCACGTGGCCGACGTTCAGGCAGACGCCGAAGGCGCTGCTGTCCAGGCGCTCGATGATCTCGGTGATCCGGTCGGGGTCGTCCTCCAGCCGGTTTTCCAGGCAGACCACGAGATCGTGTTCGGCTGCCTTCGCCGTGCAGTCCTTCCACACCGGAATGGAGATCTCGAACCACCCCTTCCTCGCCTCGCCGGTCAGGAAGGGGTTGAACCCCGAGGGCAGGACCACCCGCACGGCCCCGATGTTCCACGCCAGCTCCATGGTTTTGAGAAACACCTTTCTCGTGTGGTCGCGGATGAAATCGTCGAAGCTCCCGGGATTCAGGTCGAAGATGGGACCGTTGACGGAGACGGAGATCTTCCGCTCGCGCAGAAAATCCCCGACCCTCCTCACCGATGACATCTCGCAGGTGGTGAGGAGCCAGCCGGCGTCCTGGATCTCGACCTCGATGTCGAGCCCCTGCTCCTTCATCCGCGGAGCCTCCCGGACGATCTCCGGGTAGGGGAGCACGGCGCTGAATCCCGGTTCCATCGGTTCATCTCCTTCGACAGAGGGCGTCGTGGCGCTTCGAATCCAGAGAATTACTACACGGTGGGGGGGGAAAAGTCAACTCCTTCCCCGACGACTCGTGAGACCTCCCGCCTCTCGTTGCAGACCACGTGTCTCGTCACGGTGCGCGCATCACGCGGACCCATGGGGCCGGGCCCCTTCCCCGGCCGCCCGCGGAAACGCGGCCGGCGACGGGTGAAGTTCTGGTACGGGAATTGCTCCACTCATGGGAAGACTCGCGGAGGCGCCATGCACGAATTCAGAGCGTATGGACTCATAGCGGGGACGACCATTCTCGTGCAGCTCTTCTCGGTCGGGTTCTGCATCTCGACGGGATCGGTCGACGTTCTGACGGTCAGAAAGCCGCGCACGGACATGGCGGGGGTCTCCTTCACGGGCGGCTGCGCCTGCCCGGTGGACCGGTGCACGGTCCGGAAGAACGCCCTCTTCAGGAACTCCCTGACCAGCTTCCTGTCGCCCGTTCTCGCCCGATCGATCGAAGAGAAAGAAGCCGCACTCAGCCTGGAGACCGGAGGAGCAGAAGATATGTCGCATGGTACGAAGTTCGATCGCAGTCGAAACTCTCCCCCACACGGCCTCAGCGCGGACGAGCTCCGCGAGCGCATCAGAAGAGCCGAGAAGCGGATCGAGCTCGCCAGGCGGGTCATCGCGGAGCAGGAACAGTCCTCACGCCTCGAGCACCTCGCGCTCCGGAAGAAGAGAGCCACGCGCTCGGACTCCTGACCGCGCCCCATCCTTCGGGCACACCCGCACGAACACTCGAGCGAAAAAGCGTCTCTTTCGGGGAACATCCGGGAAAAGGACATCAGCCGAACGACGAACTCCGCGCCCGGCTGATGCCATGAGTGAATCCTCTCCCCCGTGTCACCCCTCACTGGCACACGACCATCTTCCTGACCGCGCTCCTGTCCCCTTTTTTCAGAATGGAGAAGTAGACCCCGGAGGAGACTCTCACTCCCGCTTCGTTCCGGCCGTCCCAGACCACCCGGTGAGCTCCCGCTTCCAGGTCGGCGTCGACCAGAGTCTTCACGTGCCTCCCGCGGACGTCGTAAACGTGGAGGCTCACCGCCGCGCGTTCGCCGGCGACCCCCGGTACCTCGAAGGCGATGGTCGTCGCCGGGTTGAAAGGATTGGGATAATTCTGCGAGAGGCCGAACTGCGAGGGCGGCCGGCGTCCTCCCGCAAGCTCAAGCGTCTCTCCCTCTTCCTTCCCCTCACTGATCGTCCACTCGATGACGAACCGCTCGCTCGATGCCCTCAGGACGACGCCCGTCTCGATCCTCACATCCCGGAGCACATACGGTCTCGCCGCGGTCCCGGCTTCGTCACCCTGTCGCTCCGCGCCGGCAGCCGCCCCGATGAAGAGGGCGGCGCACAGGAGGAGTGCCGGGATCACTGTCTCTCTTCGTTTCACTACCTTGCTCGGTCTCATGGCGTCACCTCCCGGTGGGAGCGGAGGGCGTCCTCCACGAAACCCGGCCGCCGGAAAGAGCGTCTCCGGCCGGGGGTCTCTCTCCGGCCCAACGCATCGCCCGCTCCTGGGCCTCCCGTTCCCTGTCCATCTACCGGTTCTTCTCCTCCATCCGCTGCTTGGCCCGGAGAAGTCGCTCCCTCTCGAGCTCGTCCGGGTCGGTCTGCTCCCGCTCCCGCTCCTCGATCTGAGCGAGGAGCTCCGGATAGAGATTCGGATCGTCGTAGCCGGCGTCGGTCTCCCGGAGCCTTTCCTCCTCGTAGCCCTTCCGCTTTGCCACGACCCGGTAGTCGAACGTGGCGCTGCCCGACGCGTCCGCGACCCTGACGTCGAATCCCGTTCTCCCTTTTTCCACCACCACGGGGACGGGCTCGGCCGAGGTGATCTGCACGAAGACCTTCATCGGATGATTTCCGTCGATGGTCACCGTCTCGAGGAAGAGAGGGTCGAGATCCACGTGAGCCTTCCCGTTCACGAGCTCTCCTTCACCGAAGTCCTCGAACCACACCTCCGGACTCTCCTGGGCGTAGAGGAGCCGGTGTCCCTGAGACGTCCTGACCACGGCGGGTTTCGAACCGGATGCTATCATGTCACCACCGG
>CAZMKB010000233.1:0-6007 GCA_964566685.1 uncultured Gemmatimonadota bacterium
GGTGTGCCCCGAACCCTTCAGTGAGAAAGGAACGTGAGATGGTCAGAGAAACGATGTCCTGGCTGAAGACGCGGCTGATCACGGGGATCGTCGTCATCGCGCCGCTCGCACTCACGGCGTGGATTCTCTCGACCGTCTTCGTGAAACTGGACAGCCTCCTGGCGCGGGTCATCGGGCGCCTGGTGGGGAGGGAGCTGCCGGGGGTCGGATTCATCGCCCTTCTGCTCCTGATCGTGATCACCGGTGCGGTTGCGAGAAATTTCATCGGCGGAAAGCTCATCACCTTCGGAAACACGATCCTGGCACGCATTCCCATCGTGAGAAGGATCTACACGGCCATCCAGCAGATCACGCACGTGTTCCTGGGGGAGAAGAAGACGATCTTCCAGAGTGTGGTCGTCTTCGAGTATCCCAGGAAAGGATCCTGGGTTCTCGGTTTCGTCACCGAACGCAATTCGGGGGAGATCGAGCGGAAGGTAGGGGAACGGCTGGTCAACATCTTCCTGCCGACGACTCCGAATCCGACGAGCGGCTACCTCCTGTTCGTACCGGAGGAAGATGTCATATTCCTTGACATGACCGTCGAAGATGGTATAAAGATGGTAATATCCGGCGGTGCCTTCATTCCGGCTCACGGCGCCGGATCCGGAATCCAGGGAGCGGGGAAGTGACCGAGAAAGAACACATATGGAATGTCCGGCCGTTTCTCGAAGCGGATGACATGGAAGGGCTCAGGGAGGTGCTCGAGAAGATGCACCCGGCGGACGTCGCCGAGATCCTCGAATCGCTGGAGGAGCCCCGGCGGTTCAAGGTCTTCGACGTCCTGACTCCCGAGCTCGCGTCCAAAACGCTCTCCGAGCTGGATGAGGAGTTTCAGGAGCACCTCATCCACCGGAGCGACGCGAAGACCATCAGAACAATCATCGAGGAGATGGCCCCCGATGACGCGGTCGACATCCTGGCGGATCTCCCCAGGGAGGACGCCGAACGGATCCTCCGTTCCATCGAGGTGACCGAGGCGAAGGAGCTCAAGGACCTGCTCCGCTACGACGAGGAATCGGCGGGCGGGCTCATGACCCCTGACGTCGTCAAGGTCACCGAAGAAACGACGGTCGACGAGGCCATCGTCGAGGTCAGGAGACAGGCGAAAGAGATCGAGGAGGTGTACACCGCCTTCGTTGTCGACAATGACGGCGTCCTGAAGGGATTCGTGTCGCTCCACAAACTGATTCTCGCGGATTCGGATCTCCTGGTTCGAGACATCATGGAAACGGACATCGTCTATGTGAGCACAGGTGTCGACCGCGAGGACGTGGCCCGGGACATGGCGAAGTACAACATCGTCGTCATACCGGTCGTCGACCGGGCCGGGAAACTCCTGGGCAGAATTACCTTCGACGACGTCATGGACATAATCGAGTACGAGTCTACCGAGGACATGCTCCTCTTCGCGGGGACCGATGAGGAGGAGGTGATTACCGGGGGTCCGAGGCAGGCCGTGCGGCACCGGCTGCCGTGGCTCTACATGAATCTCATCGCTGCATTCCTGGCGGCTTCCATCGTGGGGCTCTTCTCCGAGGTGATCAGCGAAAAGGTGGTCCTGGCGGTGTTCATGCCCCTCGTGGCGGGAATGGCGGGAAGTGCGGCGACCCAGACGCTCGCGGTGACGATCAGGAGCATCGCTCTGGGACAGATCAGTCCGGGAAAAGGCCTGAAACTGGTGAGAAAGGAGCTTCTCATCGGCGTCCTGAACGGAGTGGGGATCGGACTCGTCGTTTCGGTGGTTGCATATTTCTGGCAGCAGAACATCTATCTGGGCCTCCTGGTCGGCGTCGTCATGTGGATCAACACCATCGTGGCCAGCTTCATCGGCGCGCTCATCCCCCTCATGCTGAAGAAGCTGGGTCAGGATCCCGCAATCGCCTCGTCGATTTTCGTCACGACGCTGACCGACATGGTCGGATTCTTCGTCCTCCTCGGACTCGGTACCATTCTCCTGGTCTACATCTGAGTGCCGGTATGGGAATCGTCAGGACAGAGGGAATCGTTCTCAGAACCTATCCCTTCAGTGAAACCAGCAAGATCGTGCACGTGTTTACCCTCCACTACGGGTTACAGTCGCTGCTGGCGCGGGGGGCACGGAGGCCCCGGAGCCGGTTCGGTGGAGGTCTCGAGACGTTCACCAGGCTGGATCTGGTCTATTACAAGAAGCGTGAGGGGATGCTGCACACGCTCTCCGAGTGCTCCGTCATCGACTCCTATCCAGCCCTGTCCGCCGATCTCGAGAAGTTCTACGCCGGTACCGTGGTCCTGGAGGTGGTGAAGAGGTTCGCGATGGAGGAGGAGCCGGATCGTTCACTGTACGTCCTCATCGCAGAGGCGCTCACCCGCCTATGCGGTGCCCCGGGCCGGAGGATCGAGGTCGAGCTGCTGGGTTTCCTCTGGCGCTTCGTCGCCCGTCTCGGGTTTCGGCCCGATCTCGGAACCTGTGTGACCTGCGGCGGTCGGGTCGAGCGGCTGACCGTCCTCACCGGGGGCGGGCGGATGGCCGGGGCGCTGTGCTCTGGATGTTCCTCAACACAGCCGGACGGATTCGAGCTCGAGGGAGAGCGGGAGTACGTCATCCGCCTGCTCGGCGGGGAGGAAATTCCCGGTGACATACCGGGGAACCTGCGATTGATGAGAAATCTCTGGGATTTCACGATTGCATACATCAGAGAACATTTCCATGACGAGAGGGCAATATCTTCGCTGCAGTCTTATCTCTCCCTTCTCGATTCCGGAGGACATGAAGAAAGTACCCGTTCGAGCATCACCAGTCATCAGCACCGGGGGGATACTGCATGAAGCATCTCATCGTCGGTACGGCCGGACACATCGATCACGGAAAGACGGAGCTGATACGGGCGCTCACGGGCAGAGACACCGACAGGCTCAGAGAGGAGAAGGAGCGCGGCATATCGATAGATCTCGGTTTCGCCGAGTACCGCGTCGGCGACGACCTCCTGATCGGGGTGGTGGATGTTCCCGGACACGAGTCGTTCATCAGGAACATGCTCGCCGGCGTGACCGGGATCGACCTCGTCATGTTCGTCGTGGCTGCCGACGAGGGGGTCATGCCGCAGACCGTCGAGCACCTCGAAATCCTCGAGCTCCTCGACATCAAGCGTGGTATCGTCGCCGTCACCAAGACCGATCTCGTCGAGGAGGAGTGGCTCGACCTCCTGGAAGAAGACCTGGTGGACCACATCGAAGGTACGTTTCTCGAGTCCGCCCCGGTCATCAGGGTCTCATCCAGGAGCGGTGAGGGGCTCGATGACGTCAGGAAAACACTCGTCGAGGTGGCCTCCGAGCTCGAGGAGCGTCGTGTCGACGACCTGTTCCGCATGCCGGTCGATCGTGTGTTCACCCTGAAGGGGGTCGGAACCATCGTCACCGGTACGGTCTGGTCCGGAAGCGTTTCAAAGGACGAAGGAATCACCATCCTCCCCGGCGGCCTCCAGACGAGGGTCAAGAGCCTGGAGGTTCACGACCGGTCCGTCCAGCAGGCTTCTGCCGGGAGCCGAACGGCACTCGCGCTCACCGGCGTGGCGAAGGACGACATCGATCGCGGCGAGACGATCGTGAAAGGAGAAGTCTGGAAGGCGACGGACATCATCGACGTCAACCTCCGCTGCCTGGAAACCGCCGGGAGGGGGATCACCAACAGGAGGCGTGTGCGGTTCCACCTCGCGACGCAGGAAGTCATGGGGCGTGTGGTGCTGTTGGAGGGGAGCAGGCTCGAGCCGGGAGAGGAGGCCACGGCCCAGCTCCGGCTCGAGAAGCCCGTCGTGACGAGGAAGGGCGATCGGTTCGTTCTCCGGTCCTACTCACCGATTCGGACGATCGGTGGGGGGGTGGTGATCCGGCCTTTCGCCAGGCGCCGGACCAGACTGCCGCCCGAGGAGATGGAGCTTCTGGAAGTCCTCATCGCGGGTCGTCCCGAGGAAGAGATTCTGGCGCTGGTCAAGGCGGGACGGCACGAGGGTGTCGAGGTGGCCCGGCTGCCGCTTCTCAGTGGGATTCCTCACACGGAGATCAAGAACATGATCGGCGACCTCGCCGCGGACGGCAGGGTGGTCGCACTCGACGGATACCTGTTCCACGTGACCGTCTTCCAGGGAGCGCAGGAGGATGTCCGTGGGTACCTCGAGCGGCAGCACCGGGACCATCCGCTTCGAACGGGTTTCCCGCTGGAGGAAATGCGGAAGAAGGTCTTTCCGCGCAGTCCCGCGTGCTTCGTCGAAGAGGTCATCGGCGAGCTGACCAGAAGCGGATCCGTCGCACTGAAAGGCGGCCTGATAAAGCTGTCATCGCACGAGATCGCGCTGGTGGACGAGGATGCCCGCATCCACCGGGACCTGGTCCGGAAATTCAGCGAATCGGGGCTGGCCCCGCCTTCTCTCGATCAGCTCGCAGGCGAGCTCGATGTTCCCGAAGGCAGGCTGCTCGAGCTGGTCGCTGTGCTGAAGGATACGGGAGAGCTGATCCCGGTGACCAGCGACCTCCTCTTTTCGCAGTCGGCTCTCGAGGAAGCCCGGGAAAAGATAGAAGCGTTTCTGCGGGAGAAGGGGAAAGCCTCCGCGAGCGAACTGCGCGTCATGCTCGGCGGCTCGAGGAAGTACGTCATTCCTCTCCTCGAATATTTCGACCGGCAGGGCTTGACCAGGAGAGAGGGAGACCAGCGGGTGCTCCGGTGATCTCCTGTCCGGTCTGAATCACACCGTCACCGACGCGGTCAGCGCAGTGGATACAGGAGCCTGCTGCAGTTGCTGCACTGGGCGATCTCGACGTCCTTGAACAGGTTGGCCGCTTCGGCCGTGGGCATGGCCACGAAGCAGCCGTAGCAGACACCGTCCTTCGTCGGAACCAGGGGGCGGTCGTACTTGGCGGCCACCCGCTCGTATTTCTTCAGGATGGCGGGATCGATTTTCTTCTCCAGATCCTCGATGGTTTTCTGGATCATCTCGACATGGTTGATTTCGAATCCGATCTCCTTGTATTTCGATGCTGTCTCTTCGTTCTCGAATTCCTTCTTCATCTCCCGCAGATCCTGGAGAGCGATGAGTTGATCCAGTGTACTGCTCATAATCGGGTCCCGGGCTAAAGAGTAATCCCTTCGAACAGCTTCATGAACTCTTCGGGAGTTTTCGCTTTTTTCATCTTGCCGAGCACCTTGTCGTCCTTGAGGAGTCCGGCGATCCTGCCGAGGAGGGGGAGATAGAGGTTCGAGACTTCGATCGGCGGTGCGACGATGAGGAAGAAGAGATTGACTTTCTTCCTGTCGATGGCTTCGTAGTCGATTCCCTTCTTCGTTCTCCCGACCGCGACCCGCAACCTGTTCACGAGAAGTGAGCGGCAGTGCGGGATCGCCACTCCCTTTCCCACACCGGTGGATCCCAGATTCTCTCTCTTCTGAAGCATCTGGAGCAGCGCCTGGTTGGCCCGGCCGTCGAGTCCGAAGAGACCGACCAGATCCTTCAACACCTTTTCCTTCGTATCCGCCTCGAGCTCGAGGTTGATCACGTCTTCACTGAAGAAATCCGTCAGCTGCATATTTTTCATGGTGACTCCAGGGAGAATGAGTTGTCGACGGAACAATACGACAGAAGACAGGTGATGTCAACATATTAGTGGCCCTGTTCCCCAGCCCGGGTTATTCCTGCGATTTCGAGCAGGAGGTTCATCATGGTATGATTCGGACGGGACACTAGAAATCCCGCTGGATCTTGATCGTCCACCGGGCGCCGTCGGCGTCGTCGGTGAGAGGCCATGCGACGTACAGCCCGAAGTAGGAGAGGAAATTCGCTCCGCTCAGGCCGAGACCTGTGTCCGTGAGGAATTTCTTCTCCTCCTCCTGGTCTCTGAACCAGAACCGACCGGTGTCGAAGAACACCATGCCGCTGAGCTCGTTGAATATGACCGTCACTCCGGGCAGCCTCTCCAGGCCCGTGGGGAACCGGTACTC
>CAZMKB010000234.1:0-5960 GCA_964566685.1 uncultured Gemmatimonadota bacterium
ATTGTAGTCGATGCTGATGGGAAAATTGCCGACCCTCACCAGCCGGTCGCCCGTGTTGAGCGTGACGAGCCTCCCCTTTCCGTGCACCGAGACGTCTTTCATGAACATGCGGACACACTGCAGGAAGTTGCTCCGGTCGCGGAGCGTCTGCAGGCCGATAATGTCGTACTCCAGGAGGTCGCGCAGAATCTGGCTGCGCCAGGGGAGCTTGAGGAAGATGTCGAGGGGTGGGAACGGAATATGGAGAAAGAAGCCCACGCTCCTGTTCGCATTCAGTTTCCTCAGCTCACGGGCGACGCTCATGAGGTGGTAGTCCTGCACCCAGATGATGTCGTCGGAAGACACCTGCTCGTTGATGGTACGGGCGAACTTCTGGTTCGCTCTCTTGTACGTGGTCCAGTACTCCGGTTCGAAATTGCACCGAGACTGCAGATCGTGGAAGAGAGGCCAGATGATCTCGTTCGCGAAGCCATAGTAGTAGCCTTCGATGTCCTCCCTCGTGAGAGGAACCGCAACCAGGGAGTAGCCGATCCCTTCCGATGCCTCCGGCAGGAGCCGGTTGACGTCGACCTGTTCCTCCGTGCCGATCCAGCCGATCCAGAGCCCTCCCCGGTTTCTCAGGACAGGAGCGAGCGCGGTGACGAGCCCCCCGGATCCGGGTTTCACGACGTGCTTCTTCCCCTCCCGGGCGATGACGACCGGAAGGCGGTTCGAGCTTATGACGAGTCGTCTCTGAGAGCTTTTCCTGCCTTTTTTGGGCACAGTTCCTTCCATTTCTCCAGAAACCAGATCAGTTCGCGGGGCGGCTGGATCCAGAGGTGCGCTGCCGTGTCACGGAACTTCTTTCTGACGAGAACGGCCAGCCCCCGTCCGGCGATCGCTCTGAAGGCATCCTCGTCGGTGTTGTCGTCGCCCAGATATGCGGCAACGGTCCCATCAGCCATCTCGTCGAGGATCGTGTTCACGGCATGTCCCTTGTTCCTCCCGGGAGCGCTCAGCTCCACGCCGCCATCGAATTCGTGGACCTCGAGACCGTGGGATCCGGCGATCTCCTCCCACCGCTCGAGCGCGGCCTCCCGTATCTCTTCACCCCCGGACGGATCGAGCCCGCGCAGGTGCAGGGCGATCGAGGAGGGTTTTTTCTCGCAGTATCGCCAGAGCCCCTTTCTCTCGGCCCATTTTCCCGCTTCGTCCATACCCGCGAGAGCGGAGCTCTCGGCCTTTTCCAGATGATAGGATCCGTCCCTGAGCAGCCGTTCCCACCCGTGTGATCCCCACAGCTCGGGGAGCTCCTTCAGATCGAGAAGCGGGATAAGATCGTCAATGGCCCTTCCGGAAATGATCACGATGCGGGAGTCGTGTTCGTCGATCAGCTGTTCGAGAGCGTCCCGCACCTCCGGGTACGGCCTGGCTGCGTCCCGCTCCACTCTGAACGGTGCGAGGGTCCCGTCATAGTCGAGTAGAAGCGCCCGCCCGGCAGCTGTCTTCATCTTCTGGAAGAAGAGTTCGAGCTCGATTTCCTCATGGAGCAGTTTCATGGCAGTAGCCCGTCGGCCGGTTCGTTCCGTCTGTCTCACTGGTGAACATGGGGATTTCCGTCGAAGATTGCAAGCTGCCGGGAGCTGAATTCCCGGGATCAGTCATTCGAGCTCTCCCCGGGAGTCGCTCTGGCCTGTTCCTTTCCCTCGACGACGTTGTCGTAGAACCTGGTCGTGGGATAGGCGAAATCGATGTCTTCGCATGCCGCGAATTCGCGGAGGATGTCTTCCCAGATGGCGTTTTCGCTCCCTCTCCTCTTTCGCGGTTCGCAGAGATACCTGATGGTGAGCAGAACGCCGTTATCGATCACCGACGTGTACACGATCGGTGTCAGCGCCGTGTAGAATATCATGAATTTCTTCGAGGCCTCCTTCAGGCGCTCTTCGGCGGCACTCGAGAGCGATTCCGCGTGCTTGCTCGCGATCACCCGGAGGAGCTCCTTCGCCTTCTCCCAGTCGCTCTCGAACGTCACGATGACGGCAACCTCGTTCCAGATGTACTGGAATCCCTTGCTGAAGTTGGCCAGCGGCGCGGTGAAGATGAGGGCGTTGGGGATGTGGATCACCCTGCCGGTGCTCTGGTCGGCATTGATCCAGTTGCCGGTCTCCATCAGGGTGAACTGGAAGATCCTGATGTCGATGACGTCGCCCGCGTCCGTGCCGATCTGAATCCTGTCACCCACCTCGAATGGACGCCGCCAGATAATGAACAGCCATCCGGCCATTCCCGACACCACGTCTTTCAGCGCGATGGCGAGCCCGGCGGAGAGGAGCCCCAGAAACGTTCCGATGTCCTTGAAGCCGTGGTACCAGAGACGGCCCACGAGGAGGAGGCCGACCAGGACGGTCACGTAGGAGGTGGACTTCCTCCACCAGTACAGCAGCCGTGGCTCTTCCGTACGCCGCCAGACGATCTTCAGCGTGATGGTCCGCAGCAGCCAGAGAACCACGATGATGACGAGGGTGGTGAGCAGCTTGTCCTGCAGCGCCGGGCCCAGGTCAAGGAGGGGTATGATGCCGCCGTCGCCTTTCACCGTGCAGACTCCTCTGAGAAGGGATGTTGTTCTGCTCTCAGACCTCCAGCCACCGCTCCTCCGTTTCCCGCGACACGATGATCGCCGCCTCCCCGGTGACCGGACACCTGGTCTCGCAGATGCCGCAGCCGATGCACTCGTCACGCAGGACATAGGGAAGCTTCACCGTTTTCGGCCCCTCTCCCGCCACCTGGATCTCCCGCGTGTCGAAGTGGATGGCCTTGTCCGGTACAGGGCAGTGCTCCTCACAGACGATACAGTCCTCCCCGCTCTCCCAGGGTATGCAGCGGCTCCGGTCGATCATCGCGAGCCCCATCTTTCGTTTCTTCTTGTCCTCGAGCGGGAGCTCGTGGATGGCGCCGCTCGGGCAGACCTGGCCGCAGAGCGTGCAGTTGTACTCACAGTATCCGATCCGCATGACGGCGACCGGCGTGAGCATCGACTCGATCCCCGACTCGGTGAGCGAGGGCTGGAGACAGCCTCCAGACGTGGAGCAGGCCCTGATACAGGCGTAACAGCGGACGCAGCGGTCGGAGAAGTCGCCCTCCGGCACGGCACCGGGAGGCCTGATAGCTCGTGACGCCTCGGCCCGGTCGATCAGGTTCATGCCGACGATACCGGCACAGACGAGTCCGGCGAAGCCGGCGGTAACGAGCCGTCTCCTGCCGAGATCCACCGGGACCGGCTCCCGCTCGGGCCGGGCGAAACCGAAACTGATGGCGCCCTCCGGGCAGGAGACTCCGCAGTCGAGGCACAGTATGCATTCCGCGTGGCTCGTCACCCGGGGATCGTCGGCGGAGATGGCCGCCATCCTGCACGAGCGCTGGCAGATTCCGCACTCCGTGCAGTCGTCGTCGACACGGCGTTGCATGAGGTTCTTCTTCGAGCTGAGACCGAAGAGGGCACCGAGGGGACAGAGATAGCGGCACCAGAAACGGTTGCTGTAGCGCTCCACGAGGAGGATGAAGAGAAACAGGATCGAGATGAACAGCGTCATGAAGAAGTGCTGTTCGGACACCGGGAGAAGCGAGCGCTGCATCCAGTCGAGCGTGTCGAGGGCCGGGTCTTCGAGCACCGGAATCTCCGCCATCGCCACCAGCAGCGACTGTGTGGCGTTCGCGAAGAGCGGGTAGATGAAGACCGTCACCGAGCGGAGCATGACGGAGAGGGGATCGAAGAACCAGAAGAAGCTGAGCGAGACGAGGGCCGCACCCGCGAGGAAGACGAGCACGCCGTACTTGAGCCACATCGCACGGCGGGACGGCATCGGGCCCGGCTTCTTCTTTTTTAACATTCTCCTGGAGATGTCGACGCTCGCCCCGAGAGGACAGATCCAGCCGCAGAAGAACCGGCCGAGGACGAGAGCGAGGGCGAGAAAGCCGACCGACCACGCCAGGTCAGTGACCCACTCCCGGGACACCAGCGACGTGAGCAGGAACACCAGGGGATCGATCTTGAAGAACTGATCAACAGTGAGCTGTGACTCGATCGGGTAGCGGGAGACGAGGAAGAGGAGACCGAACAGGATCAGGACCGAGGCCTGACTGATCCTCCTGAAGTTGATCCAGGTTCGTAGTTCCCTGACCGCCGGTTTTTCAGCTGATCTCTTCTCTCTCCGTTCTGATCTTTTCGAGGTCATATTCCCCCAGCCCCCGTTCCGAAGTTCTGATCAGGTAGGGAAAGTCTTCCGGTTTCATCCCCATCGAGGTCGTTCCGACAGCGTCGACGGCGACGATGTCGGTGCTCGCGAGCATGGTGTCGAGCACTCTGACGTCGTCGAGGCTGCCTCCCTGCGGACCGTTCCTGAACAGAACCCTGGTCGCATCGAGGATCGTGAGAGAGGGCACGAGGATGGTGTTGATATCGGCGATCTTCTCGGGAAAATCGCGGTGAATCTTGCCGCGGTCTCCGCCCAGGAGACCCATCATGTTCTTGACCCCCATCGAGAGCACCGCCATGCTGTGGTGCTTGAGCACCGGCAGGTTGATGAGCTTGTCCGCCTTGAGTGCGTCGCGGTAGACCGGCCAGGATTTGAGTGCCTTCCCGTCGGGGATCGGTGTCTCTTTGAACCGGGACTCGGACACGAAGCTGACATCGGCTCCGGCCTGCCGCGCCGCCGCGGCGACGCCGCTCCTGTCGTAGCAGCGCTTTGCGTTGTTGCAGGTTCGATCGAGCACCTGGACCGTGCCGGCTCCTGCTTCGAAGCACATCTTCACGACTTCGTTCACGACGTCGGGGTTGCTGTTGGCCGCCTGTTCTGGCCGCCGGTCCCAGGAGATGTTCGGCTTGAGGAGCACCCGGTCGCCTTTCGAGATGAACGATTTCATGGAGCCGAGGATCTCGACGGCGGACCTCACGGCTTTCCGGTGGTCCTTCGAGGTGACGACGCTCACGAGCGGCCCGTCCTCCGCCCCGAATGCGGAGATCGGGATGAACCGGGTTCCGACGACCGCAGCGGTGAGCGCTCCGAGCCGATGGACGAATTCCCTCCTCGTGACCGTGTCGCGGATACAGGTGCTGATTCTCATGTGTTTCTCCATACCGGATTTCAGTAGGTGATCAGGGAATGAATGTCATACCGCGAGAGCCTCTCACGGCCGTTCAGGAAACCGAGCTCGATGAGGAACGAGATCCCCACGATGTCGGCTCCCAGTTTCTCCAGCATCTGCAGCGTCGCCGCCATGGTGCCGCCCGTCGCCAGCAGGTCGTCTATGATGGCCACCTTCTCGCCCGGCTCGACGGCGTCCCGGTGGATCTCCACGGAATCCGTACCGTACTCGAGCTCGTACTCCTCCCGGTAGGTCTCGGCGGGAAGCTTGCCGGGTTTCCTGATCGGCACGAAGCCGGCGTCGAGCAGGTAGGCGACAGTGGATCCGAATATGAAACCCCTGGACTCGATGCCGACGACCTTCTGGACGCCCCGGGAGCGGTACCTCTCCGTCATGGTCTCGATGACTTCTCTGAACAGCGCCGGCTCTTTGATCAGGGTGGTGATGTCCTTGAAGACGATACCCTTTTTCGGAAAGTCCGGGACATCGCGAATGGCTTTTGCGAAGTGCGGGTGATCCATCAGGTCTCCTTCCCGGAGGAACGCCTGTCAGAATTCGATGGTGAAGTTATCGAACGATCCCTTCGGATGGTCATCGATCTCCTGTACCCTGTCGACCCTCCCGGCGGGCGGGCCGCGCCTGACCTTCTCCAGAAACGAGTCGACTGCCCTCCCCTCCCCTTCGGCGTAGATCTCGACGGATCCGTCGGGGAGATTTTTCACGAACCCGACGAGGCCTTTCTCGCGGGCGACGCTGGATACGAAGAACCGGCAACCGACCCCCTGAACGTCGCCGTGAAGCTTCACGTGGCTCTGTTTCATGTGTTCCTTCAAATCATG
>CAZMKB010000235.1:0-5942 GCA_964566685.1 uncultured Gemmatimonadota bacterium
ATCGACTCCAGGGCATCGTTGAACCGGGCGGTGGGAATGCGTTTCTCCCGTTCACGGTGGATGTCGAGCAGCTTCTCGAGAGCGGAGCGGACACGCAGGCCGGTGACGGAGGACGTGAACATGACCGGCACATACCCGAATCCGGGAGCCTGGTCCCGAAGCCTCGTCTCGAGGGCCGGCGCCTGCTCTTCCCGGTCGGTGACGAGGTCCCACTTCGTCACGACGAACAGCATCCCCTTCCCCCGCTCTTCGCAGAGCTCGGCGATCTTGAAATCCTGCTTTCCGAATCCAACGGTCGGATCGAGGAGGATCGCCACCACGTCGGCTCTCTCCAGGCTGGCAATGACGCGCCTCGACGCGTAGAACTCGACTCTGTCCGTGACCTTGCTCTTCTTCTTGAGCCCCGCGGTGTCGACGACGACGATCTCCCGTCCCCGGTAGCGGAGCGTGGAGTCGATGGAGTCCCTCGTGGTGCCGGGCGTGTCCGCGACGATGACCCGTTCCTCTCCGAGCAGCCTGTTGACGAACGAGGACTTTCCCGCGTTCGGCCGCCCCAGGACCGCCACTCTGACCCGGTCGGCCGGCTTTTCCACGGGCCGGCTCTCCGGCAGGCGCTCCACGACTGCATCGAGGAGATCCCCGATGCCGGTTCCGTTGGCCGCGGAGACCGGGATCGGCATCCCCAGGCCGAGCTTCGCGTGTTCGAAGTGGGCGGTCGAAGCGGGATCGTCGACCTTGTTCGCGACGAGGAGAACGGGGCGGCCGGACTTCCTGAGCCTTCCGGCGATCTCGCCCTCCACGGGGTTCGGCCCTCCCTTCGCGTCCACGACGAACAGGATGAGGTCAGCTTCATCAAGTGCGATGTCGATCTGCTGCATGACCGCCCGCTCGATGAGACCTGCGGAGGGATCGACCAGGCCGCCAGTGTCGATGAGGATGAACCTCCTCCCGCTCCATTCGGCCTCGGACCGGATCCGGTCCCTGGTCACGCCGGGCCGGCTGTCGACGATCGCGACCTTCTCTCCCAGGATCCGGTTGAAGAGCGTCGACTTTCCGACGTTTTGGAGACCCACGATTGCCACGGCCTGGAGATCCTTCATCGGATTTCACACAGAACTTAATGCTATTACTATAACTTCCTGTGAAATATGGTGGTAGTATCTTACAGGGTCGGCGCCTCCCCTGTCAAGGATTTTTTCGGTCTTCGACACCGGGAGGTGCGGGGAGCCGGCTGAGCGAGGTGGTCGCTTCGATGGCCTCGCGTCCGGTGAGCGGGTCGTCGGGCCGGAATCTCCCGCTTTCATCCGTCCGCATGAGACCGAGCGTGAGGACCACCCGGATCGGCAGCCGGTCGTACCGTGAGGGAGGAACGTCGACCGGCGCCGGCACGAGCTCGTCCACCGGCGGGAGCCCGTCGATCTTTCCGGCGATGCGCCTGAGAACGATCGCCAGATGATTTCGGTGTACGGGGTCGGCAGGGTGAAACGAGCCGTCCGGAAAGCGCGGCAGGATGCCGGTCCGGTCGAGAAAGTCCCTGACTTCCACCGGTTCCGACTCGTGGTCGGGAACCGGCCGGGAGCCCGAGAGACGGACGAGAAGTTTGCGGGGCGAGTACGAGATCAGGATTCTTGCGAGATCGTCGCGGGTGACGGTTTCCTCTTCGAGAAGCGGTTCGTCGCGCGGCAGGAGAACGACCTGGCCGCGGAGAGCGGCACCGCTTTGCATCGAAGGGCAGAGGAGGACCATCGCGAGGAACACGAGAAGCGCGGCTGTTCGAGATTTCCAAATCGGTGGCGTCATGACGATTCATGGAGCGGGCGAAGGGACTCGAACCCTCGACGTCCAGCTTGGGAAGCTGACATTCTACCACTGAATTACGCCCGCCCGTTTTCCAAGTATATCACCGTCTCCGTGCCCTGTCAATACAATTCGTGCGCTCCCAGTGCCGGTCTTGACACCTCGAGAGGACCCGAGGTATTATTGGTCTGGTACGGCGCATTCTCGAGTGCGGATATGCCACGAAGGTGAGCTCATATGAGACTTTCGGATTTCATGGATGAAAAAGCGATCGATCCCGAACTGGCCGTCAGCGACAGGGACGAGTGTATCGAAAAGATGGTTCACCTCGCTCGAAGCGGCTTCGGGATCGAGAAGCACGATCAGTTGAGAGAGAGCCTCCAGGAACGCGAGAATCTCCTCAGTACCGGAATCGGTGAAGGAATAGCAATCCCCCATTCGATCAGCGACGAGGTACAGGATGCCGCGATCGCCATCGGCCGGGTGAGCAGGGGCATCGAGTTCAATTCACTCGATGGCAGACCGGTCTACGTCGTCTTCCTCATCATCGGGTCCGAACGGCAGCCGAATCTGCATCTGAAGATCCTCGCCCGGCTCGCCCGGCTCGTGAAACACTCCTCGTTCATCAGGAACATCAGGAAGGCGAAAACCGCCGGCGATATTCTGGAGGCGGTGGAGAGAGAGGAAGCGAGACACATCGTGTGAGCTCGAACGAGGGTCGAGATGGAACATTACCTCCTTGTTTTCGTTCTGAACAGGGAAGAAGATCTGGAAGAAGCTCTCCTCGGTTTCGTCGAAATCGGCATCCCGGGCGCCACTGTGCTCGACAGCGTGGGTATGGGAAGGATTCTCAGCCACGAGATTCCGCTCTTCGCCGGCCTGCGGAGCATCATCGTCGGTACCCGACCCACGAACAGGACCGTCTTCACGGTCATCCCCGGCAGAGAGAAAGTCGATCTCGCCATCGACATGATCACCGACATCTGCGGCGATCTCGATGAGCCGGGCTCCGGCATTCTCTTCACCGTAGCCCTCTCGGATGTCAGAGGAATTGTTCAACCCGGGGAGAACCGCGAGACATGAAGCTCCTCGTCTCCCTCATCCTCATCGTGACCGTCGCGTATTTCAGCTCCAGGATTTTCTTCTCGCTCAAGCGCATCCCCCTCGGGCTCCGGTTCATATCCATGACCGGCATCGAGTTCATCCTCCTCGGCTACCTCCTGGGCTCGGGCGGCATCGGCCTGCTCGATGCTTCGGTCCTGGCGGGGCTGGAGCCGGCTATCGGCCTGGGACTGGCCTGGATCGGTCTCGTGTTCGGCCTGCAGTTCAACTGGAAGAATCTGAGGAGGCTTCCTCCCACGATCTTCCTCCAGTCGATGGGCCAGGCCGCGATCGTGCTGGCCGTGGTGTTCATCGCGATCCTGGCTCTCCAGGGTAAGGTGCCGGGTGTTCCGGGACGGCTCACCATCCCTTCCATCATCGTCATGGCCTCCGCCGCTTCCCTATCATCGCCCACCCTCATCCCGCTTCTGATGGAGTACGCGGGAGCACACGGCAGAACCACGAGGCTCCTCGAACAGATTTCCAGCATGGATGCCGTGCCGGGAGTTCTCATGCTGGGAGTCGCCACGGCCTTGTGGAGGGCGGCCGGACCGGTCAGCCTCCTCGAAGGAATACTGTTCTTCCTCCTGTCGATCGTCGTCGGTGTGCTGCTGGCGTGCGTCTTCAAGGTACTCGCGTCCGAAAGGCTCTCCGACGGAGAGCTGCTCCTGCTCACGCTCGCCATGGTGGTCTTCAGCGGCGGCATCGCCCTCTACCTCACCCTGTCGCCGATCTTCGTGAACTTCGTTCTGGGCGTGGTGCTTGCCAACATCCACTGGTCGAATTTCCGGATATTCAAGGTCCTGGCCATCCCGGAGAAACCGATCTATTTCATGTTCCTCATACTCTCCGGCGCGATCCTCGATCTCGACCACCTCGTCGTTTTCCAGGTCGCTCTCATCCTGCTTCTGGTGCGGCTCGCGGCGAAAGTCCTGGCGAACCACGTTCTCGTGAGAACCCTCTATCCCCGCCGGAAGGTACCCTGGTCGCTCGGTCTCGGAATCATCCCCCAGGGCGGGATAGCCATCGCGATCGCAATCGATTTCCACCGGTCATTCGGCGCGGGCTACGCCGGTCTGATCGCCTCGATGATCATCGTGGCCATCGTCGCCAACGACCTGATCGGCCCTCCCCTGGCCCGCTCCGTGCTCAAAACGGCGGGGGACATATCATGAGACCCGTCGTGCTGGCACTCCTGTTCGTGATGATGGTCATCCTGGTGCGGATCCCGGAGGAGTTCGCGGCCGGCCTGGCTTCACGGGCCACGCTGTCGCTCGGCTTCATCATGCTCGCCGCATTCTTCTCCGGCCGGTCGATTCGCCGTGCGGGATTCCCTCTCATCACCGGCTACATCCTCGCCGGACTCCTCTGCGGACCGCACGTGCTCGGGCTCCTCTCCGAGCAGGTCATCGTGGAGCTCAGGCTGATCGACTCGATCGCCCTCAGCCTCATTGCGCTCGCGGCCGGCGGCGAGCTCAGGTGGAAGGAGCTGCGGGCGGGATTACGGGGTATTCTCCTCATTACCGGATTTCAGTCGCTGTTCGTCTTCGGCGGGATCTTTCTCCTGCTCCTGTTCCTGTTCGGTTCACTGCCGTCGCTTCGCGGCATGCCCTCCTCCATCGCCGTGCCCGTTGCTCTCTTTCTCAGCGTGATCGCCGCAGCCAACTCGCCGTCGACGGTCATTGCCGTGGTCACCGAGCTCAGAGCCCGGGGACGGATGACAGAGTCAATTCTCGGGGTCACCGTTCTGAAAGACGTGCTGGTGATAGCCCTGTTCGCCGGTGTCGCCTCCCTGAGCATCTATCTCGACACGGCCGGAGGTTCACTGGACCTCGGTCTGATCGGTGAGACGGTGTGGCGGCTCGCCGCCTCGGCCGCCGGCGGCGCCGTCCTCGGCCTCCTCCTCATCTTCTACATCGACCGGGTGGGCGCCGAGCTGGTGCTCTTCATGATCGGCGTGTCCTTCATCAGCACCGAGCTCTTCCATCACTTCGGCCTGCATCCGCTCCTGGCCACCGTCGTGGCCGGATTCGTGGTGCAGAACTTCTCGAGCCACGGCAGGATGTTCATCGAATCTCTGGAACGGGCCTCCCTTCCGATCTTCGTCATCTTCTTCGCCATTGCCGGAGCCGGCCTTGACCTTTCCGCTCTCAGGTCGTGGTGGCCGATCGTACTCCTCGTGCTGGTGGGGCGTACGGTCCTGGTCTGGGGGGGCACCGCCCTCGGCGGGATCGCGGCCGGCGAGACATCTCACATCCGCAGGCTCTCCTGGCTGGGCTACCTGCCCCAGGCAGGCGTGAGCCTGGGGCTCGCCGTCCTGGTGACCGAGCACTATCCGACATGGGGCGAACTCGTAGAAGACGTGGGGATCTCCATGATCGCACTGAATCAGATCATCGGTCCGGTGGGACTGAAGTACGCGCTCGTCCGGTCGGGAGAGGCGCATGCCGGGAGCGGGGAGGAAGATGAGGAAGCAGGTCCGGTGACGCCCTTCCACGTCATGATGCGGGACCACCGTATGTGAGCGGATCCTTCACTGTCGCTCAATGGATTCGATGTGCCTCCGTATCAGCGGACGGGACTGGTCAGAAAACGACATGGACGCCGACTCCGACGCTGCCATGGTAGTGGCGTCCGTAGCGTGGATGATGATAGTAGCCGCCGTGAAATCTGCACCCGTATCCGTGGTGCCGGTAGTAACGGGGCACCGTCCTCACCGGTGCCGGCACGACGTAGACGGGGCGATATCTCCGGACATGGTGAACGTGGTGAATGCGATAGGGCCGGTAGTGGACCCGTCGCACCGGGCGGTGAGCCCGGGCCGTCGACGCGGTCGCGGTGAGAAGAGCCGCGGTGATGACCGCGAGAGTCGCCGTGCCGGCAAGCCGTTTCAGGAGTCGATTCTTCATGGCCGTCCTCCTCTTTAACCCGAATTATTCATACCATTTCGATTGTGGCAGCCGCTTTCGGACCGCTTCTTCGTTCTCGGCACTCGCAATCCTCAACGTACCTTACAGGTACGCCTCCGGGTTGCTCGCGCCTCG
>CAZMKB010000236.1:0-5921 GCA_964566685.1 uncultured Gemmatimonadota bacterium
GGCCGTGAGGTTCAGGATGAAGGTGTCGTTCTGAATCCTGCCGAGGACGGGCGGATCATTCTGTCGTCCGCTCTTCTCGAGCTCGTTCGCCGTCATGCCGCCTGCGCGGACCCACAGCTCGAGGGAGGGAACGGTCACGCCTGGGAAAGACCCGCCGCCGATGGCGGCCTCGCCTTCCCGCACCTCCACCGCTTCGGCCCGGCCGCTTCCGAGCCCGTCGAGGATGCGCGAGGCCCGGCTCCTGAGCGTCTCGAGATCGGCCGTGATCATGGAAAGTGTCGGGACGGCGGAACAGGCGCGATCCCGGTCGTAGTAGAGCATGAGGGTGGCCTCGAGAGCGGCCACGGTGAGCTTGTCGACACGGAGAGCCCGGGTCATGGGATTGGTCCTGATGCGCTCGAGCAGGTCGGCCCTCCCCAGGATGATGCCTGCCTGGGGTCCGCCGAGCAGCTTGTCGCCGCTGAAGGTGACGACGTCAACGCCGGCATCCAGGCTCTCGGCGACGACCGGTTCGCTGCCGAGACCCCTCGTCCGGAGGTCGGCGAGGAGACCGCTTCCCATGTCGTGGAGCACGGGGACGCCCCGGGACCGTCCCAGCTCGACCAGGTCGGAAAGCTCCACCTCCTCCACGAATCCGATCATGGAGAAATTGCTGGGGTGCACCTTGACCAGGAGACCGGTGTTCTCCCCGATGGCGCGCTCGTAGTCGGCGAGCCTGGTCCGGTTGGTGGAACCCACCTCCACCATGATCGCACCGCTCTTCTCCATGACCTCCGGCATGCGGAACGAACCGCCGATCTCGACGAGCTCACCCCTCGAGACGACCGCTTCCCTGCCGAAGGCAAGCGTGTTGAGCGCCAGGAGGACGGCCGCGGCGTTGTTGTTGACGACCAGCGCCTCCTCCGAGCCTGTGAGCTCCTTCAGGAGGCCGGCGCAGTGGACATAGCGCGAGCCCCGCTTTCCGCGTTCGATGTCGTACTCGAGGGTGGTGTAGCCGGACGCCGCGCGGACGAGGGCATCCACGGCCTGCGGCGCCAGGAGCGACCTGCCGAGATTGGTGTGGATGATCGTGCCGGTGGCGTTGACCACGCTCCGGAGCGTGGATGCGGTACGCTCTTCGAGGGCGCTGCCGAGACGCTCGATCAGCGTTTGGGTGAGCTCCTCCCGGGCCGGCACCTTCCCCTCTGCCGCCGCCGTGATCTCCTCGCGCATCTCCTCCAGGATGTCGTTCACGCAGAGCTGGACGATTTTCCGGGAGTACGTGTCGAGGAGATGGACGATTTCGTCTCTCGAGAGGATCTGGTCGACGGAGGGGAGGTTTCTGAGATCCTTTACGCCCATAGTATCAGTTGACGAACTCTCCGGCCAACGACTGCAGCACGCCGTCCTCCTGTGCCTCCTCGATCAGGCTGACCGCCCGCTCGGCCTCTTGGTGGGGCACGTGCACCCACACCTGTCCTTCGAGCCCCACCGTCTTCGCGCCCGGCCTGCCGTCGATGTCGCTCAGGAGAACGGGGATGCCTTCTCCGTCCACCAGCGTCTGGACGATCATGGCGTCATCCATGCTGAAGCAGAGGAAGACGGGCTTGAAGTCGCGGAACGGATCTCTCTCGTCAGCCTGGGGAAATATATCGACGAGCTCCACCCCGCAGTCGGGGCAGGTCGAAAGGCCTTCGTCGAAGTCGAGCCCGCATTCGGGACAATATGACATGGAAAAATCTCCTCATGATGAATCAGAGAAAAAATATAGCACGAAATTCCGCGTGTCAATGAACCGGGGAGCGCTTCGGGAAAAAACTTGAACCGGGGGACTTCCCTTTAGGGGAGGGCATTTCGGTGACCTTTGAGAGGGAAGCCCCTCCGGTTCAAGAGGGCACAACTCATGTCAATAGCATTCAGAATATGCGCAGTTCCTGCAGAACGAGCAGCCGCTCTCCTGCTCGAGCGGAGAGCCGCACTCGGGGCATGCTCCTCCTTCCATCTGGTGACTGTACCGGGGACCGTCGGCGAAAACGTACTGCTGGATGCCCTTCGCCATGGCATCGGCGCAGGACAGGATGGTCGACTCGCCGATGCCGATGGTCTTGTGGCACCTGATGCCGATCAGCTGCTTGATGATGGAACCCGCCTCGATGCCGCTGCGCCAGGCCAGGGACACGAGCCTGCCGATGGCCTCCGACTGGCTCGCGGCGCAGCCGCCGGCCTTGCCCATGGTGCCGAAGAGCTCGAAGAGGCCGTGCTCGTACTCGTTGATGGTGACGTACAGCGGGCCGCAGCCGGTCTCCATCTGGATGGTCTCGCCGCGGAGCCGCTTCGGCCGCTCGCGCTTGGCGGTCTTTCTGACCTTCTCTTTCTCCTTACCGGTGACATTCGAGGACTCGGTCGCGCTGCCCCGGTTGAGCACCTGCACGTCGCGGCTTCCGTCACGGTAGATGGTGACACCCTTGCAGCCGAGCTCGTGGGCGAGCAGGTAGACCTTCTTGACGTCCGCGACGCCGGACCCGTGAGGGAAGTTGGCGGTCTTCGACACGGCATTGTCGGTGTGCTTCTGGAACACCGCCTGCATCCTGACGTGCCACTCCGGTGTGACGTCGTGCGCCGTAACGAAGAGCTGCTTCACGTCCTCGGGGACTCCCTGGACATCCGCCAGGGAGCCGGTCTCGCCGAGCTTCTCGACGAACGAGGGGGAGTAGAAACCGCGGCGCCGGGCGACCTGCTCGAGGTACCCGTTCACCTCGGCGAGCTTGTCGTTGTCGAGCACGTTCCGGTAGTAGACGAGGGCGAAGAGCGGCTCGATGCCGCTCGAGCAGTTCGCGATGATGCTGAGCGTGCCGGTCGGGGCGATGGTGGTCCGCGTCGCGTTTCTGACCGGAGGGTCGCCGTTCCGGTCATAGACGCTTCCCTCGAAGTTGGGGAACGGACCGCGCTCACGGGCGAGACGTCTCGACTCGTCGAGAGCGGTCTCGTTGATGAACCGCATGACCTCTTCCGCGACCATGATCGCTTCTTCGGAGTCGTACGGTATGCCGAGCATGATCAGCATGTCGGCGAACCCCATGACACCCAGCCCCACCTTCCGGTTGTCCTTGCTCATCTTTTCAATGGTCGGGAGCGGATACCTGTTTGCGTCGATGACGTTGTCGAGAAAGTGTATCGCGGTTCGGACGGTGCGCTCGAGCTTCTCGAAATCCACTTCGTAACCGTCGCCGTCGGACGCGAGCATCCTGGCGAGGTTGATGGACCCGAGATTACAGGACTCGTACGGAAGGAGGGGCTGTTCTCCGCACGGATTGGTGCTCTCGATGGTCCCCACGTGCGGTGTGGGGTTGCTCCGGTTGATCCGGTCGAGAAAGATGATGCCCGGATCGCCGTTCTTCCACGCGAGGGTGGTCATGAGATCGAACACCTTGCGGGCGTTCAGCGATCCCGACACTTCCCCGTTGCGCGGATTGATGAGATCGTAGTCCCTGTCCTCCCTGACCGCGTTCATGAAGGCGTCGGTCACGGCGACGGAGATGTTGAAGTTGTTGAGCTTCGTGCCGTCCTTCTTGACGGTGATGAAGTCGATGATGTCGGGATGATCGACGCGGAGGATGGCCATGTTGGCGCCGCGCCTGGTGCCGCCCTGTTTCACCGTTTCCGTGGCGGCGTCGAACACGTTCAGGAACGACAGGGGACCGCTCGAGATGCCCTTCGTCGAGTGGACCATGTCGTTCTTCGGCCGGACCCGGGAGAAGCTGAACCCGGTGCCGCCGCCGCTCTTGTGCACGAGCGCGGCGTTCTTGATGGCCTCGAAGATGCTCTCCATGGAATCCTCCACGGGGAGGACGAAACAGGCCGAGAGCTGGCCGAGATCCCTGCCGGCGTTCATGAGCGTCGGCGAGTTGGGGAGGAACTCCAGGTTCGAGATCATCTCGTAGAAGACCTGCTCGGTCTCCTCGACCGGCGCTTCGATGTCATAGAGGAGGTCGGACCGGGCGACGGTGTGCGCCACGCGGCGGAACATGTCTTCGGGCGTCTCGACGACGGTGCCCTCTTCGTTCTTCTTCAGGTATCGCCGGCCGAGGACCGTCTGGGCGTTCTTCGTCAGCACCGCCGTGTGGAGCGGCGACGGGCCCGCCGGGCTGTCTCCGTTTCCCCCCTTGCTGTGTTCGTGATCACCGACAAAGGCGTCCTCTTCATCCAGGAAGGGATTTCTCCTTTCGTGACGGTCGATGCCCCCCATAAACCCTCCTCCGCTCGCTGGATCATGTGTTTCCGGTAATACTATCTCTATCGTATTCGATATCTCGTACTGGCAAAGTATACACTACGACATCTGGTATGTCAAGGGAAAAATTCGACGAATTTCGAGGAAAATGCGGGGCGGAAACGAGGCTAATTCGGGCACTTTCAGGCCGCCAGGGCTATAAATCCACACAAAAAACCCCGTTTCGGCCCGTCTTCCGCCGGGAATGGGCGCCGTCCGGCACGGCCCGCAGCGGGACTTCCAGCCCTAACTCCCTCCCGGAGGGCTCAGTAGGTGATCCGGACCCGGTAGGTCACGACGGTCTCACCGCCGGCCGGAACTCCGACCGTGAACCTCACCTCACGGGAAGATGTTTTTTCGTACTCGTGCGAGGAGCTCACGATCTTCCACTCGCCGTACACCGGCTCGATCAGGGTGACGCTGACGTCCTCTTCCTTGTGGTTTCTGACGCTGATCTCCCAGGACTGCTCGTGGACACGGTCCGAGATCTTGTCGAAGGACACCTGCTTCCGCTCGGCGACGACGTCGAACGCCTCGCCGGTCTTGATGGTCACCCGCTCGTCCCGGGGGGTGTGCCCGATGCGGTCCTCCCCGATGAACTGGAGCGCCCCCTTCGAGTCCTTCTTGTACACCCGCACGACGCCCTCGGGAAGCGGGATGCCCAGGTTGTTCTTCTCGCTGTTGGTGAACTCGATGTAGACACCGACGTGGTCGGGTTCGCTCCCGCCCCGCCCGCGCACCGGCCGGTGGAAAGAGGAGCCGTGGTACATGAACTTCTTCGTCACGGGTACGCCGGCCACTTCCACGAGGGAGAGCTGCTTCGTCTCGCGGTCCCGGACGGTCGTCTTCCTGTCGAGGGTGTAGAGGTGATACTCGAAGAAAGCCTCCTCCTCGAACTGCGGCGCGCGCGCCTCCAGGACCATGTCGGCCTTCTGCATCCCGCGGGGCGGCCTCCTGCCGTCGGTGACGCGCTGCACCTCGCCGGCGACGAGCTTCAGCTCCGCATCCCGGTAGGTCGCACCGCTCTTGTTGTCGATCGTCACCCAGGCGTTCATGTCGGAGCCCTTGTCGTCCTCGTCGAGAACCAGCACGTAGTCGGCTTTCCAGTTGATGTTGTCGGTGAGGTAGGAAGCCTCGACGCGCTGCGTGGACGAACTGCGCCCGTCGAGGAGCCAGACGAGGGTCGGCCTCGACTTGAGATCGGGCGGCAGGTCGGGAAAGATGTAGCGGCGGCCCTCCAGGCTCTCCTTACCGAGGTAGTCGAAGGTGATCTTCCCGTCGAACGTATAGACGAGACCGCCCTCGGTGCTGAGGATCTTCGCGGACCTCGAGACGAGATCTCCCGACGGACCGGTCTCGTCGATGGTGATCTCCCGGCCGACGTACTTGTCGAGCAGCTTCGCCGGGCTCAGGAGGTCGTACTGGTAGTTCTGTTCCAGCACGCTGAAGCCCCCGCCCTCCAGCGACCGGATGTGGACGCTGGTCGGGTCGATGGAGGACGCCACGTCCATGAACTGGAGCTCGTTGAGGCCCCGCTCGATGCGGAGCTCGCGTACGTCCTTCACGAGGCCCAGGTTGTTGTTGTAGATGGTCAGGGCGACCGTCTTCTGATCGTCCACGGTGCTCCTCGTCACGTTTCCCTCCTCGGCGGCGGCGAGGGAGCCGGCGCAGG
>CAZMKB010000237.1:0-5919 GCA_964566685.1 uncultured Gemmatimonadota bacterium
GGGAACGGGATCCGGTCTGGGAAAAACCTGCGGTCGAGGGGAGAAGGGGCAGAAGTCGAGGTCGGGCGGCACCATCAAGCGGTGGTTCGAGGGCGGCCAGATGCCCGTCCAGCGGAGGCTTCCCAAACGGGGATTCACGAATATCAGGAAGGTGACCTATCAGGTGGTGAACGTCGGAGATCTCATGCGATTTCCGAATCTCGACGAGTTTTCACCAGAGATCTTTCACCGGATCGGCCTCATCAGGAAGAAGAACGTGCCGGTCTGCGTCCTGGGCGACGGTGAGCTCGACAAGAAGGTCGTCGTCACGGCGCAGCGGTTCAGCAGGAGTGCACGGGAAAAAATCGAAGCTCACGGAGGAAAGGCGGAGGTGCTCTAAGAATGCCTGCAAGCACGTTTCAGAACCTCTTCAAGATTCCCGATCTCAAGAGGAAAATCCTCTTCACCATATTCATCCTGGTCATCTACCGGCTCGGCGGACACATCCCGATTCCGGGAATCAACGTCCAGGCGCTCGGCGATTTCTTCGCCAGGTCCCGGGGAACCCTGTTCGGCATGTACGACATGTTCGTCGGAGGTGCCCTCCAGCGGGCGACGGTGTTCGCCCTCGGCATCATGCCGTACATCAGCGCCTCGATTATCTTCCAGCTCATGGGATCGGTGTTCCCGTACATCGAAAAACTCCAGCGCGAGGGAGAAGAGGGAAGGAAGAAGATCAACCAGTACACGCGGTACCTGACGGTCCTGCTCGCCGTCATCCAGTCGTACGGGATATCCATCTGGCTCGCGACGTCGGTTCCCGAGGCGGTCATGAGGCCGGGAATCGGATTCACTTTCATCACGATCGTGACTCTCACGACCGGTGCCATTCTCGTCATGTGGCTCGGTGAGCAGATAACCGACCGGGGAATCGGAAACGGGGCTTCCCTGATCATTTTCTTCGGCATCGTGGAATCGCTGCCCGCGGCAATTCTGAATTCCATCGATCTCTGGCGGAACGATGTCCTGAGCACATTCACCATCCTGGCCATCCTGCTCATCATGGTTCTGATCGTCGCCGGAGTCGTGTACATGACAATGGGTATGCGGAAAATCCCGATCCAGATTCCCAGGAAGATCGTGGGAAGAAAGGTGTACGGTGGCCAGCAGATCCACATTCCTCTCCGCGTGAACAGCGCCGGCGTCATGCCGATCATCTTCGCGCAGTCGATCATCATCTTTCCGGGTACGCTCTCGCAGTTCTTCCCGGGTGTCCCCTGGCTGGAGAAGTTCAGCAACATGTTCAGCTACGGATCCTGGCTCTACCTCGTGGTGTACACGGTAATGATCATCTTCTTCACCTACTTCTACACGGCGATTACGACCAATCCCATCGACCTCGCCGAGAACATGAAGAGGCAGGGGGGGTTCATTCCCGGAATCAGGCCGGGAAGCAAGACAGCCGACTACATCGACCGGGCACTGACCAGGATTACGCTGCCGGGGGCGTTTTTCCTCGCGGCGATCGCCATCCTGCCGATATTTCTCATACAGGAGCTCAACATCCCCTTCTACTTCGGGGGAACCGGCCTCCTGATCGTCGTCGGCGTGGCACTCGACACCATTCAGCAGATCGAGGCACATCTCCTCCTGAGGCACTACGACGGTTTCATGAAGAAAGGCAAGATACGGGGGAGAAGATGATCACACTGAAATCTCCGAGGGAGATCGAACGGATCCGGCATGCGGGGGCGATCGTGGCCGAGGTTCTCGGGCAGTTGAGACACTCCGTCGAACCGGGTATGACGACAGGACAGGTCGATGCCGGCGCGAAGGAGATAACGAAGTCGTTCGATTCGGCACGCCCGGCTTTCCTCGGCTACCGGGGATTTCCGAAGAGCATCTGTGTCTCGGTGAACAGCGAGGTCGTTCACGGTATCCCTTCTCCCGCGAGAACGATCAGCGCGGGAGACCTCGTGAGCCTCGATTTCGGCGTGTTCACCGGCGGATACTACGCGGATTCGGCCATTTCGTTCCAGGTCGCCCCGGATGAGCCCGAGGTTCTGAAGTTCCTGGAGGTCTGCAGAAGCGCACTCTCCGCCGGCATCGAACAGGCGGTGCCCGAAAACAGGATCGGTGACATCTCGTGGGCGATCCAGAGTACGGTCGAGTCGGAGGGGTATTTCGTCGTCAGGAGCCTCGTGGGGCATGGAATCGGGAAGAACCTCCACGAGGAGCCCCAGATCCCCAACTTCGGCGATCCCGACCAGGGTGTTCTCCTGCAGGAAGGCATGGTCCTGGCGATCGAGCCGATGATCAATATGGGAACCTCGGAAGTAAGGACGCTGGAAGACGATTGGACGATCGTGACGGTCGACGGCAGCCTCTCGGCGCATTTCGAGCACACGATCGTGGTGACCTCCGATCGGCCGGAGATCCTCACGGCGGTGGACGAGACGGCAAGAAGCTTCAAACAGATAACGTAATGGGGAGTTATGGCGAAAGAAGAACCGATCCAGGCTACAGGAGTCGTTATTGAAGCTCTGCCGAACGCGATGTTCAGGGTGGAGCTCGAAAACAAGCACGTTGTCATAGCCCACGTGTCGGGAAAGATGCGCATGAATTTCATCAAGATCCTCCCGGGTGACAAGGTAACGCTCGAACTTTCACCCTATGACCTGTCCCGCGGAAGGATCGTCTATCGATTCAAGTAATCACGGGCGAGGTGCGTTCCCGGGCGCGAGAGAATGATCGAAGGGAGTCACCATGAAGGTCAGGAGTTCGGTGAAAAAAATCTGTGAACACTGCAAGATAATCCGCAGGCGTGGCACTGTTTATGTGATATGCAAAAACCCGCGTCACAAGCAGAAGCAGGGTTGAGAGAAGAAAAGGAGTAGCGAATGGCGAGGATTGCAGGAGTCGACCTTCCGAGAAACAAGAATATCCATACGGCTCTGACCTACATCTACGGGATCGGTCCGACGAGCGCGAGCACCATTCTCAAAGGAGCCGCCGTCGACGGAAACGTTCGTGTTCGGGACCTCTCGGACACGGATGTGAACCGTATCAGGACGATCATCGAGCGTGAATACAAGGTGGAGGGAGCGCTCAGGGCCGAAGTCGCAATGAACATCAAGAGATTGATGGATATCGGCTGCTACCGGGGTCTCCGGCACAGGAGAAACCTGCCGGTTCGCGGCCAGCGGACCCACACCAACGCCCGGACTCACAAGGGACCGAGAGTAGCCATTGCCGGGAAGAAGAAAACCAAGGCGAAGAAATAAGGGAGCAGTTGATGGCCAAGGGAAAGAAGAAAGCGACGAAAGTCAAGAAGAAGAGCCGCGCCGTCGAGAGCGAAGGAATCGCCCACATCAAGGCGACTTTCAACAACACACTCATCACCATCACGGATTCGAGCGGCAATACCATATGCTGGAGCAGTGCCGGAAAATCGGGGTTCAAGGGATCGAAGAAGAGCACCCCGTTCGCAGCCCAGGTCGCAGCCGAGGAATGTGCCAGAACCGCGCTGAGCATGGGGGTCAAGAGAGTCCAGGTCCGGGTTCAGGGTCCGGGTTCCGGGAGAGAATCCGCCGTTCAGTCCCTGAAAGCCGCCGGGCTCGGGATTCGTTCGATCAGGGACGTCACTCCCATACCCCACAATGGATGCCGGCCCCCCAAGAGACGCCGGGTATAAGGAGGAAGTCGACACATGGCCCGATACAACGACGCAGACTGTAAACTGTGCAGGAGAGAGGGAACAAAGCTTTTCCTGAAAGGGTACCGCTGTTACACCGAGAAGTGTGCGATCGAAAGGAAGGGGTATCCTCCCGGCATGCACGGGCGAATGGCGGGAAGACGCAGGAAGGTATCCGACTATCAGGTACAGCTTCGGGAAAAGCAGAAGGTCAAGCGGCTCTACGGTCTGCTCGAGGCGCAGTTCAAGAACTATTTCGTGAAGGCGTCGAGCATGCCCGGTATCACCGGAGAACAGCTGCTGGTCTCTCTCGAGTGCAGGCTCGACAACATCATCTATCGAATGGGATTCTGCCCGTCGAGAAAGTCCGCACGCCAGATGGTCCGTCACAGACATTTTCTGGTCAACGGAAGGCCGGTCGATCTTCCATCGTACGGTGTGCGGCTGGGCGACGAGATTTCGGTTCGAGACAGGAGCAGGGACATCCCGCTCATCCAGGGTTCCGTCGAGAACCGGCAGAAAGAACAGGTGCTCTCGTGGCTCGAAGTCGATTTCAAGGAGATGAAGGGCAGAATGCTCTCTCAACCGACCAGGGACGAGATACCTGTTGCGGTTCAGGAACAGCTGATCGTCGAGCTCTATTCGAAGTAGGTAAGATCGTTTCTCTCAATGAATCCTGTCTTGGGGGCTAACATGCTGGATATACAACTCGATGGTTTCGTCCTTCCGAAACGTGTCGAAAAGATCACCGAAGTCTGCACCGATTCCTACGGTGAGTTCGTGGTCCAGCCGCTCGAACGCGGTTTCGGCGTCACGCTCGGCAATGCCATGCGGAGAATCCTCCTGTCGTCCATCGACGGGGCGGCGGTCTGGGGTGTTCAGGCAAAAGGCGTGCTCCACGAGCTGTCCTCGATCCCCGGCGTTTCCGAAGACATGCCGGACATCGTTCTCAACCTGAAGCAGCTCGTCATCACCCTGGACCCCGAGGTCGAGGAGGATGTCCTTCACCTGGAGGTTTCGAAGCCGGGTGTCGTCCGTGCCTCCGACATCGAGGACAATCCGAATGTCGAGATCATCAATCCCGACCTCGAGCTGTTCAATCTTCAGGACGAGAAGACGGTGAAAATGGATATCTTCGTGAAGCACGGAAGAGGATATGTCGCCGCCAACCAGCACGAAGTGGAGAAAGTGAGCGAAATAGGCTTCATCACGGTCGACTCACTGTTCAGTCCGGTCGTGAAGGCGAATTTCCAGGTCGAGAGCGCACGTGTCGCGCAGCGTACCGATTACGACAAGCTGGTCCTCCAGATCTGGACGGATTCCTCCATCGTGCCGGAGGAGGCGGTGTACCGGGCTGCACGGATCCTCCTGAAGCATGTTGACTACTTCCTGTTCTTCGAAGAGGCGAAGAAAGGCCGCTCACCGGAAGACGATCTCAGGGCGAGCCGGCTCCGCGAGCTTCTCTCGAGAAGTGTCGACGAACTGGAACTCTCGGTCCGCTCGGGCAATTGCCTGAAGGCTTCGAACATCAAAACTCTCGGAGATCTCGTACAGAAGACCGAGTCGGAGATGCTCAAGTTCAAGAACTTCGGGAAGAAATCCCTGAAGGAGATCGAGGAGGTGCTGTCCAGGTACGACCTGAAATTCGGGATGAAGATCGAAGAGGGGCCCGAGGGGGAGATCAGGCTCATCGAGGAGCCCGAAGAGGTCCCGGAGGAATCAGAATCACAGCAGCCGTCGGAGTCAGAGTCCGAGGACTCGGGAGAGGAATCGGAAACCGAGAAGGAGCTGGTGGAATAGATCGTTTCCGGAAAAGATGAGGGGAATGAACGATGAGACATCGGAAGAAAACAGGTGTGTTGAGAACGGGGAGAACGGCCAGCCACCGCGACAGCATGCTCAGGAACATGGTGACGAGCCTCTTCGACCACGAGAGGATCAAGACGACCGACCGGAAAGCCAAGGCGCTGCAACCGTTCGCCGAATCCATGATCACCCTGGCGAAGCGGGGAGATCTCCACGCGAGGAGGCTGGTCCTCCGTGAGATCAGGAAGAAAGACGTCGTCTCGAAGCTGTTCGATAGCCTGACGGTCTGGCTGGCGCCCGTGCTGTCGTTCACGGCCGAGGAAGCTTGGCTCTCGCGCTATGGCGACGACGCGGCGTCGGTCCACCTTGAGGTGTTCCCGGAATTGCCGGACGCATGGCGCGACAGCGATCTTGCGCACCGCTTTGAAATGATCAAAAAG
>CAZMKB010000238.1:0-5919 GCA_964566685.1 uncultured Gemmatimonadota bacterium
CAGGTACGCCTCCGGGTTGCTCGCGCCTCGGGCCTCGAAGCCTTCTCGAAATCGTCTCGCCAAATGTGTGATTCGATTGCCTGGGTGAGATCGGTACTTTTGTACTGTAACATGGGCTTATCGATAAAGATGAGCCTCCTGCTCGAAATCGTATGAATAACTCGGGTTATCATCCTCGTTTCATGCAAGGAGTGTTCCTATGGGCAGTGTCGTCAAAAAGAGGAAGAAGAAGATCAGCAAGCACAAGCACAAGAAGCTCTCTTCGAAGCTGAGACACAAGAAGCGGAAGAGATAAACGCCGGTGCTGCTGTTCTCGTGTGCAGAGCTCATTCGCCTGCAGGAATGTGCTGTTCCATTTGCCGGTGAATGAGCTCTGTTCGTTTCTCTCTGCCTCACTTGCGGGCCTTCCCCCGATGATCCCGAAACCGCCGACTGTCAGCGCCGTCATCACCACGTACAACCGGGCGGCATTCGTCGTCCAAGCACTCGAGTCCGTGTTCTGCCAGACCTGGGCCGACAGGGAGGTCATCGTCGTCGACGACGGCTCGAACGACGGGACGGGCGAACTCCTCGAATCATACTCCGGGAAGATACGCTTCGTCCGGCAGGAGAACCGGGGCCCCTCCGCGGCCCGCAACCACGGTATCGAGCTGTCCCGGGGCGAGTTCGTCGCATTCCTCGACTCGGATGACCTCTGGCTTCCCGAGAAGTGCACCCGGCAGGTCGGCTTCATGCGGGAGCACCCGGACCTTCCCCTCTGCTACACCGACGAGATTTGGATCAGGAACGGAAAGCGGGTGAACCAGGGCCGGAGACACCGGAAGTACCACGGCGACATCTTCCCCTTCGTCCTCCCTCTCTGCATCATCAGCCCCTCGTCGGCTCTCATGCGAAGGCGGCTCTTCTCCCGGGTCGGAACCTTCGATGAATCGCTGCCTGCCTGCGAGGACTACGATCTCTGGCTGAGAATCGCCTCCCGATACCCGGTCGGCTTCCTGCCCGAACCGCTCATCGTGAAGCGGGGCGGGCACCCCGATCAGCTCTCGCGCACCGTGGAGGCCCTGGACCGCTACCGGATCCGGGCGCTCGAGAAGCTGATCAGGGCGGGAGAGCTCGAGGCCGGGCAGCGGCGTCTCGCGCTCGACGAGCTCCGGAGGAAGTGCCGCGTCTACGGGAACGGGTGTCTGAGGCGGGGGCGGAAGGAGGAGGGTGAGAGGATACTGACCCTCCCGGACCGGCTCTCGGAATCGGAAGGGGAAGGGAAGGCGCCGGGCGGCTCCGTCCGTCCGTGATCCGTGTTCCGGCGGCATGCGTCACGGTATCCAGCCACCGGCAAGCCGGTGGGCGGTCCTGGCGGGTTCGGGGAGACGGAATCTCGTGCAGCATTCCAGGACGATCCGCACCGCGGTATCCAGGTCCACCCGGTTGCCGACCGAGACATACAGGGGCTTCACGCCCGTCCTCGTTCTCACCACCCGGCCGATGACCGCACCGTCCGGCTCCCTGAGAGAAACCCGGGACCCCTTCCGCCTGCCGGGGGCGTCGTGCTCTCCAAAGAGCCTGGATTTCGCGCAGCCGATCGTGGGCGTGTCGATCAGAATCCCGAGATGGGAGGCCAGGCCCATGCGCCTGGGGTGGGCGAAACCGTGCGCGTCGCATATGATCACGTCCGGACCGGTTTCGATCTCCCGCATCACCGCGAGAAGCGCCGGTATTTCGCGGAACGACAGGAGGCCCGGCACGTAGGGAAAGGTCACCGGGCTCTTCCCGACGGCGTACTCGAGGATCCGGAAGTCGGGGAAGCTCAGGACGCAGAAGGCCGCTATCGCTTCCCGGCGCGAGGGGAAAGACACGTCGGCGCCTCCCACCGTGCCAACGGGTCTGCCGTCCCACTCCTGTACCACCCGGCCGGCGAGCCTTTTCTGCAGGCGGACGGCCTCCTTCGGGCTGATGTCCCAGTCGTGAAGCTTCCGTATCCTGAGCCAGTTCCTCCGGGCCATGATCCTGTCCGCTCCCGTTTCATTCAGGTGTGGGGTTGGAGGCGTCGGCAGCTCCGCCGTGCAGCCCGCCGGCGGATCCTCACCCGTCATTGATACCACGATCTCCGGACGTATGCAAGGGCGCGTTACGCGGCTCCTTGCAATCCGGCTGTCCGTACGGTATGCTACTCGTGAAACGGGTGAACGGCAGAAAAGGATCGGGAGCGGGCCATGAGACATCGCACCGTCTACTTCCTCTTCGGGTTCTGGGCGGTTCTCGGACAGATCATCTTCCTCCGCGAGATGCTCGTCATCTTCTTCGGGAACGAGATCACCCTCGGCCTCTTCTACGCGGTCTGGTTCGCCGGCGTAGCCGCCGGAGCCGCCCTCGGATCCGCCCTTGCCGACCGTGTCCGCGATCCGTTCCGGGTGATCCTCCGGTTTCTGCCCGTGCTGCTTCTCACGGTCCTCTCCGGCGTGGTCCTGCTTCGGATGGGCCGTCTCCTCGCCGGTGTGCCGGTCGGCGGATTCGTTCCGTTTCACGGCATGATCCTGATTCTTCTTCCTTCCGTCCTGCCGCTCGCTCTCTGTGTCGGATTCGCCTTCCCTCTGGCCTGCCGGGCGGAGGGAGCGAAGGAGATTCCTTGGAACCGAACCGGTGCGGGACCTGCCGTCGGTGCGGTCTACGTGTACGAGTCGATGGGGAGCCTCGCGGCCGGGCTCCTTCACACATTCTCGTTCGCCGGCCGGTTCGATGTGTTCCCCCTCGTGCTCACCCTGTCCGCGGTTACTCTCCTCATCGCCACCGTGCCCGTTTCTCTTCCGGGCGGGACCGGAAAATACAGGTGGGGAGAAGGGGTGGTGTTCGCGGCGCTTGGCGCTGCCTGCCTGGTGCTCTCTTTCACCGGGGTTGCCGGTTCTCTCGAAGAGTGGAGCATCGAGACGAGATGGTCCTCTTTCAGCCGCGGCAGAGGGCTCCTTCGGTCCGTCGACTCGAAATACCAGAACATCACACTCTCGAGGCAGGACGGGCAGTACGATCTCTATCTGAACGGCTGGTACGCCGAGTCGTTTCCCGATCCCTACGGGAGCGCTCTCGAGGCCCACTTCGTCGTCAATCAGCATCCCGACCCCGGGCGGTTTCTCGTCATCGGAGCCGGCATCACCGGCTTTCTCGATGAACTTCTCCTCTACGATCCGGAGCGCATCGACTACGTCGAGATCGACGCCGTTCTCATCGACCTCCTGCGGGAGTACCTGCCGGCCGGCACCAGGGAGGCGCTCGCGTCAGCTACCGTCGATATCGTAAGACAGGACGGGAGGTACTTCGTGAAGAGCCGGGTCCCGGAGGGGGAGATCCGCTACGACATGGCCGTCGTCAATGTTCCGGAGCCTTCGAACGCCATGATCAACCGGTACTACACCGTGGATTTCTACCGGGAGCTCGCAGTGGTCCTCGCACCGGGGGGCGTGGTCGTGGCGGGGTTGCCTTTCACCGAGAACTACATCGGGGACGAGGTTCTCGACTACGGCAGGAGCGTCTTCTCCGCCCTGGCGGAGGTTTTCGAGCACGTGGTCGTTGCGCCCGGCACGCAGATGCGCTTCTTCGCCTCGAACGCACCCGGCGTCGTGACGACCGATGCACAGACGCTCGAGCTCCGCTACCGGCTGCAGGCCATCGAGAGCGAACACTTTTCGCCCTATCACTACTCCATGCTGCTCCGGCCGGAGCGGGTGTCGTTCGTGAGGCAGGCGCTCTCGGGGCCGAGCTCCGTTCCGGAAAACACCGACCTCAATCCCGTCGCCTACTACTACGGCCTGAAGCTCTGGGACCGCTACTCCGGTGGCGGTCTGGGCACGCTGCTCGAGCGGTTCGAGCATCTCCGGCTCCGGCACGTCGCGGCCCTGCTCTTCTGCTTCTTCCTCCTTCGCGTCGGGATCGGCCGGCTCCTTCGCGAGGACCGGGGAAGGCTGGTCCGGTTCTCGGCACTCTTCTCCATTGCGGGGACCGGCCTCACCGGGATGTCCGTGAGTGTGATCCTCATGTACTCGTTCCAGAGCGCCGTCGGCTACCTGTACGGCGGCATCGGCCTGCTGGTGGCGGTCTTCATGGCGGGTCTGGCCGCCGGGGGTCGGGCGGGCGGTCGCCGTGCGGCCGGGGGCAGGGAGGAGGGCCTTCTCCTCGCTCTCGAGGTGATGCTCCTCCTCTTCTGCCTGGGTCTTCTCGCGGCTCTCCCCCTGTTCGGCAGCGGCGTGTTCGCCCCGCCGGCGCTCACATCCCTCCTCGCTGCCGTACTCATGTTCACCGGGGGCGTCCTGACGGGGGCCGAATTCCCGGTGGCATCGGCCCTCTACGTCGGGCAGGGGAAGAAGCTGGGGAAGGGGGCCGGCATGGTCGATGCATTCGATCACTGCGGGGCGCTTGCCGGTGCGTTCCTGACCGGGGTACTCGTCGTGCCGGTCCTCGGGATCCTCCCGGCGTGTCTCCTCATCGCCGTGGTGAAGGGGACGGGTGTTCTCTTCTGGCTGGTGTGCCGGTGGCTCGACTGATGGAAACCGGCGGCGTGCGGCTCAGGACCAGACGCCCGGGATCTTCTCCTTGCAGTACACGCAGGAACCGTCTTCGACCTTCATCTCGAGGATTCGGAATCCGATCCTCCTGATGACCGGCTTCCCGCAGCCCGCACAGTAGGTGTGCTCCCCCTCGTGACCCCAGACGTTGCCGACGTAGGCGTAGTGGAGCCCCTCCGCCATGGCTGTCTGCCGGGCCTTTTCGAGCGTGGCCACCGGAGTGACGGGAAGGTTCTTCAGCTTGTACGTGGGGTGGAAGCGGGTGAAGTGGATGGGGACGTCCTTACCCAGGTTGGCGGCGATCCACTTCGCCATGGACCTGATCTCGTTCTCGCCGTCGTTCAGGGTCGGGATCACGAGCACGACGATCTCCGTCCACATGGACTCGGCCCTGAGGAGCTCGAGCGTCTCGAGAACCGGTTTCAGCTCTCCCGATACATACTCCCGGTAGAATTTCTCCGTGAACGCCTTGAGGTCTATCTTGACGGCGTCGAGCACCCGGCAGAGCTCCCTCATCGGCTCCTTCTGGATGTAGCCGTTCGAGATCATGACGCTCCTGATCCCGGTCTCCCGGCCGAGCTTCGCCGTGTCCTCCATGTATTCGTAGAAGACGACCGGTTCCGAGTAGGTGTAGGCGATGGACTTCGCCCCGCTCTTCCGGGCATCGCGGTGGAGTGCCTCCGGCGGACGGTGAACGCTCCTCACCTGTTCCGGCCTGAACTGGGATATGTCCCAGTTCTGGCAGAACCGGCACTCGACGTTGCAGCCGGCCGTGGCGATCGAGTGAGCCAGGCTTCCCGGCAGGAAGTGAAAGAGGGGTTTCTTCTCGATGGGATCGGTGTGTACCGCACAGGGACGCGAGTGGACGAGCGTGTAGTAGGTGCCCTGCCTGTTTTCCCGGACACCGCAGTAACCGCGCTCCTGGTCGGCGACCGTGCACTCCCGCGGGCAGAGCGTGCACCGGACCCTCTGGTCCTCGATCTTCTCGAAGTGACGCGCGGGGGCGATGCCGTCTTCGTGCGACTCCGGCGACGGAAGCGCGTCGAGCCTCCCCGCGACACCCGGGAGCCCCGGCGGGAGAACGGATCCAGCGAGACCGCAGGCCGCGCACTTCAGGAAAGATCTCCTCGAGACGGTCATGTCCTGATCACCTCGATCCGGTCGTACTCGGCAACCCCGAGCCCCAGGTCCCCGGCTTTCTCGATGTACGAGGGCCTCCGCCCGTTCTCGGTCAGGGACGGAAGGCCTTCTTCCTTCCTCTTCTCCTCGATGAGCCGCCAGCCGACCGTATCGTGGGCGACCTGGTCACGGGAAGCGATGAGACCCGAGAAGTTCCAGGAGTAACGGTGCTTGAACGACGGCCCGCCGT
>CAZMKB010000239.1:0-5836 GCA_964566685.1 uncultured Gemmatimonadota bacterium
ACGGACGGCAAAAACGGTCTGGTACCGATAACTGTCGGCCTTGCCAGCCTCCCGCCGGATGTAGGGGGGCAGCGGTACGCGTCCGAACCGCTCCATGGCGGTGAAGGAATCGATGCCGACGAACTCCACGACTCTCCTCCCTTCCTCGAGCTCTTCACGAACGAGTATCCGCGCGCCGGTGCTCTCGAGAACGAAGATCTCGCCGGCCCTTACCCTTTTTGCGGGACGGGACATCACCTCCCAAGTGTTCTCTCCGCGGGGACGCACCATGAGGAGCTCCGCTTCCCGCCCCCCCGCCGTTTCCACCAGGAGCCTGGCATTGATCACTTTCGTGTCGTTGACGACGAGTGTGTCTCCCGGCTCGAGGAAGCGGTCGATGTCGGAGAATCTCCGGTGCTCTATCCTCCCCGTACTCCGGTGGAGCACGAGAAGCCGCGATGCCGTCCGCTCGGGCGACGGTTCCTGTGCGATCATGTCCTCGCGAAGGTGATAGTCGTACTGCTCGTCGATGAAGCTCATGTCCAGGATTGCGGACAGGCCTTCTCCGCCGGTTCGTCATGTGGGTGCGGATGGGGCAGGCCGGAGACCGCTACCTCCTCAGGAACAGGTTGAGAAGGACGGTGAGGAGGATGCTCAGGAGGATACCGGTGGTGAGGGGAATGAATATGTCGTAGTTCTTCCCGCGTATGTGAAAATCACCGGGGAGCTTTCCGAGGAAGGGTATGTGCGGCACCAGGGTCAGGATGACTCCGACGATCAGGAGGATCGCCCCGGCGATGATGAGGACCCTTCCCATCTCACAGCTCGCCTCCGAACAGATCATCCTGCAGACCTCCCGCTCCCGGCAGCCCCAGGTGCTGGTAGACCTTTCGGGTCGCCTTCCGCCCGCGGGGAGTGCGCTGCAGGAATCCGCGCTGGATCAGGAACGGCTCGTAGACCTCCTCGATGGTGTTGCCCTCCTCGCCGACGGCTACAGCAAGCGTGTTGATGCCCACGGGTCCCCCGTCGAACTTCTCGACGAGCGTCCTGAGGATCCTGAGGTCCATCCCGTCCAGCCCCTCCTCGTCGACCTCGAGCATGGTCAGCGCCATTCGGGCCACATCCCGGGTGATGACACCTTTCGCTTTCACCTGTGCGAAGTCGCGTATCCTCTTGAGTAGCCGGTTCGCGACCCTCGGTGTCCCCCGGGCCCGCACGGCGATCTCCTGTGCCCCGTCGTCGTCGATTTCGACCCCGAGGATGAGTGCGGATCGTTTCACGACCTCGACGAGCTCGTCCTCGGCGTAGTACGAGAGCCTCGCCACCACACCGAACCTCGCCCGCAGCGGGGACGTCAGGAGACCGGCCCTGGTCGTGGCGCCGACGAGGGTGAAGTGGTTCAGGTTGAGCTTGACCGAGCGGGCATGGGGTCCCCTGTCGATGAGGATGTCGAGGGTGAAATCCTCCATTGCCGGATACAGGTACTCCTCCACGGTGCGGCTGAGCCGGTGGACCTCGTCGATGAAGAAGATGTCACCCTGCTTGAGGTTGGTCAGAATCCCGGCGAGGTCGCCCGCACGCTCGAGCACCGGCCCCGAGCTCATCCTGATGTCCACCCCGAGCTCGCGCGCCAGAAGGTGAGCGAGCGTGGTTTTCCCGAGACCGGGCGGACCGTAGAAGAGGCAGTGATCGAGAACTTCGCTTCTCTTCTTCGCCGCTTCTATGAAGACCTCGAGGTTCGCCTTCAACTTCCGCTGACCGATGAATTCCTCGAAACTCCGGGGGCGGAGCGACAGGTCGAACTCACGTTCTTCTTCGTACGGCGTAGGGTCGGTCACCTTCTTTTTCATCTCGATCTTGTCTCCGTAACCATGGACAGCGCACGTTTGATGAGCTCTTCGGTGTCGAGAGTTCTGCCGTCTTCGTCTATCACCCGCAGGACCGCTTTCCTGGCCTGAGCGGGGTAGTAGCCGAGGGTGACGAGGGCCCGGACAGCTTCCTCCTCCACGAGTCTGAGAGGTTTGTCGGCTTCTCCGGGAATTCCGAGCGCAGGCAGCTTGCCGGCGAGCTCGACGATGAGCCGCTGGGCCGTCTTCTTGCCGACGCCGGAGATCGTGGAGAGGGCATCAGCGTCCTTCCTCTCGACCGCCTCCGCCAGGCCGGTGTGGGGGATCGCCGACAGGACCGAGAGCGCGAGCCGGGGACCCACTCCCGAAACGCTGAGCAGCCGGGAAAAAACGTCTCTCTCCTCTTCGGTCATGAAACCGTAGAGCGCGAGCTGATCTTCCCGAACGTGCAGGTGGGTGAAGAGCCTCACCCTCTGCCCGGGCTCACCGATGTTCTCGAACGTGCCGGACGTCACGTGCACCAGATACCCGACTCCTCCGCACAGCATGAGGATCTGCCGCGGATCCTTCCTGACCAGGTCACCTTCCAGCATGCCGATCATGGGACGGACACCTGCCTGCCGAGGTGGCACAGTGCGACCGCGACTCCGTCCGCCGCATCGAGGCTACCGATCTCTCCCTCCACATCCGTCGTTGCGTGGACCATGTTCCGGACCTGCTCCTTCGAGGCCGCTCCATTGCCCGCAACCGCCATCTTGATCTCACGGGGGGAGTACTCTGCCACCGGCATTTCCCGCAGGGCGCCTGCAAGAAGGATGACTCCGCGGACCTGGGCGATCACCGTGAGGGATTTGACATTGGCTCCGTAGAAGAGGTTCTCCACGGCCAGGACATCGGGATCCGTTCTCTCGAGAAGCGTGCGGAGGTCGGTGAAGAGCTCGAGGAGTTTCCCGGGGAAAGTCACATCCCTGCGGGGTGAGATGACGCCGCACTCGAGGACACGGGGGCGGCTGCCGCCCGGCGTGATGAGGCCGTATCCTGTGACGATGCTTCCGGGGTCTATTCCGAGAATTCTCACGGGCGCTGTCCTGGACCGGTCTCAGCTCAGGCTCTCGAGGAGGGTCTCGTCCATGTCGAAGTTGGATGCCACGTTCTGGACGTCGTCGTGGTCCTCCAGCGCTTCCATGAGCTTCAGGAGCTTTTCGGCCTCCTTCCCCTCGACCTTCACGTGGCTGCTCGGGATCATCGCTATCTCGGCGCCATCGAGTTCGATCTTGTTCTCGACGATCGCAGTTTTCACCTGTTCGAAATCGCTCATGCTCGTGGTGACCGTGTATTGTTCCTCTTCCGAGACGAGATCTTCGGCTCCCGCCTCGAGCGCAACGTCCAGAACGGTGTCTTCCGAGTAGCGGGATGCATCGATGTAGATCTGCCCCTTCTGGCTGAACATCCAGGCCACGCAGCCGCCGGCCCCGAGGTTCCCGCCGTACTTCGAGAAGATGTGGCGGATCTCCGCTACGGTCCGGTTCTTGTTGTCCGTGAGGACTTCGATGTAGATCGCCACGCCGCCGGGACCGTACCCCTCGTAGGTGGTGTGCTCGTATGTCGTTCCGGGGAGCTCGCCGGTGCCTTTCTTGATCGCCCGGGTGATGTTGTCGGCCGGCATGTTGTTGACCTTGGCATTGTCGACGGCGGTCCTCAGGCGTGGATTCGCTTCGACATCACCGCCGCCCTCCCGGGCCGCGACCATGATCTCCTTGATGAGCTTGGTGAAGACCCTTCCCCGCTTGGCATCCTCGGCGGCTTTTTTCCGCTTGATCGTCGACCACTTCGAATGTCCCGACATGGCAGAACTCCTGAAATGTGCAGCAGAATCAGAGGGACGCAACGATGAAAATATATCCACACACGGGGGAAAAATCAACATGTCCCCGGGGACTGGTTGGCTTCTCGCTCGCAGGGACTTCGAAAACCGGCACTCTCCAGCAGGACCCATTCAACAGGAAACCGATGAGCAGCTTCCTGTACAACACAGGAAATGGTATCATGCGTTTCCGGGTTTTCCGTAATTTTCTTGACACTGATCATGCGACAATGGTAGAATACCAGAACCCGAATTGCCGGATTATATCAGGAGAAGGTCGTGTAGATACTTAACCGGCGAGTACTTGCAAAATCTGGAGGAGCCCGGATGAACACAGCTCAGGAGAAGTATAAGGCAATCGTTCGTGAGGTCCATGACAGAGTGAACAACGGCGATATAAGTGTCTTCGATGAATATCTCGGGGAACCGTATTCACGCCATTGCCAGGCTATGCCTCCGGGTTTCCAGGAAATGGACAGAAAGGATTTGTTGATACAGTTTGTGAAGGATCACTTGTCCGCATTCCCGGATTGGAATGATCACATCGACTATATCATCGCAGAAGGCGATCGAGTAGCTTACCAGACAACGAGTACCGGCACCCAGACAGGACAGATGGGGCCCTTCCCTGCAACAGGCAAACAGGTCAGGTGTATAAGTATGATATCCCATAGATTCGAGAATGATAAAATTGTCGAGACCTGGATAACCTGGGATAATGTGGCTTTATTATCTCAGCTCGGTCATTTACCGTCAACAGAATATGAATAATGCAGCCGGCGTGGTTGTTGACCTCCGTTCTGGCGACGGGGTACCTGACGCTGTTCCTGATGGAGCGGCTCAATCCGCTGCGCACTGCCGTCCGGTCGCTGTGGCCGCGCGTGCTGGTGAACGTCGTCGTCGCCGCCCTGGCGCTCGCGGCGGGGGCGATCACGGTCGAACCTGCGGTGTCATATGTGCTCGGGCTTCCGCCCGAACGGGAGATCGGCCTGCTGGCACTCTTCGACCTGCCTGTGGCGGTCGAATTCGGCATAGCGTTTCTGCTGTTCGACTGGTCGTTCTACTGGTGGCACCGGCTGCACCATTCGCTGCGGCTGAATGTGCGGCAGAAGGAGATCGAGGTGGGTGTGCCCGGCTATTCGCTGCCTGAGGACAATCGCCTCTGGAGACTTCTGAGTATGCCGTTCCGGAGGCAGCGTGCCTATTGGCTGCGTCCGGACGGGACGGAGATGGAGACCCGACCTGCGGCGACGGAACCGGAACCAACAAACCGCATGCAGGAGTGAGCGGTTGTGAAGAAATCGCAATGCCAAGCTTTGCCGTTGGCCAGAAAAAAATACCGGAGGGACGATGAATCGGCGCGTTGTTATCAGGGACGAGACGGAAGCCGATGTCTCCGCCATCGCCGAGGTGACGATTGCGGCATTCGAAACCCTGGAAATCAGCAACAAGACTGAGCAGTATATCATTGAGGCGCTGCGAGCGGCAGGGGCCCTGACGGTGTCGCTGGTCGCAGAGGTGGACGGTCGCGTGGTCGGGCACATCGCCTTCTCTCCCGTGACCATCTCCGACGGTTCCCGGAACTGGTATGGGCTCGGTCCTGTTTCCGTGTCGCCGGATTTCCAGCGCAGGGGGGTTGGAAAGACCCTGATATCGGAAGGGCTGTCAAGGCTGAAGGGGCTCGATGCTCAGGGCTGCTGTCTGGTGGGGCACCCGGGTTATTACGAGAGGTTCGGGTTCGAGAACGTGGCCGGTCTCGTTCATGAGGGAGTGCCACAGGAAGCCTTCTTCGCTCTCTCTTTCACCGGGAGTCTGCCTCAGGGGAACGTCACGTTCCACGAGAGTTTCAAGGAGGATGGCCGACAGGTCGGTGAAGAGGACGGTTGAATCCGCGGCCAACCACGTCCTCAGCGTGTCAGTCACATCGATAAGGGTGGCAGCTCACAGGCCCGAACAGAAAAGGAGTTGTCTCAATGAAAGAGAACGACCACAAACCCACAACAAGCGATGCGGGCATCCCCGTATCCAGCGACGAGTATTCTCTTACCGTGGGACCCGACGGCCCCATCCTGCTTCAGGATCACTACCTTGTCGAGCAGATGGCCAACTTCAACCGGGAGATGATTCCGGACCGCCAGCCCCATGC
>CAZMKB010000240.1:0-5803 GCA_964566685.1 uncultured Gemmatimonadota bacterium
CGCGCCCCAGCAGCATGATCTTGAGCTCGGGGCTCCAGGTCGGGAGGAAGGCCGTCCCGAGCCAGCCGTAGAACTGACCGAGCATCGAAGGGAGATCGGCCACCGCCCCCAGCGCCGTCAGAGCGGCGCCGAGAACGCAGAGGAACGCATAGAGGATGCCCGAGATCCTGAGTCCGAGCCGGTCGACCAGGATCCCGGCGATGATGAGCATGAAGAGGAAGACGTTCGCTGCGGAGTAGGCGGAAAAAAGGAGCCCGTATTCGCTTCCGGTATAACCCAGGTCCTGCTTGATGAGCGTGGCGAGGGGGGTGATGGAATCGTAGATGTAGTACTGGGCGAAACAGACGGCGCTCATGACGAGCAGGACGAGCCAGCGATACCAGGGCCTCGCGGAGCGCACGTCTTCGGGCTGTCCTGTCGTGTTCATCCGGCCCCGAGTGTGTGATGGTGACGGTTCGGTACTTCTTTCCCCTCCCCGCGTCGCCCCTTACCCGAGGCAGCGCGAAAGGACGGTGCATCCCGCAGTGTTCGAAGGGTAATCTACAAGGACCGTAAAGCAACCGCAAGGACTTCTCTCCAGTCCTGGTTATTCATACTATTCCGATCAGGATCTTATCGCAGGGTGTGTCCAGATCTTGACATGATCGAAATAGATCTTATTATATAGAAAATACTGATATTTCTAGATTTTAAGCAAAATAAGAAATGGAGGGGCTCCATGCCTGGTTCGCGAAAATCACCCTGCTGCAGCGTGCTCTCCGTCGTGTCCGTCGATGAGCGCGGTCAGATGGTCCTCCCCAAGGATGTCCGGACCAGAGCGGGGATAGGACCGGGAGACCGGCTGGCGGTCGTCAGCTGGGAGAAGGACGGCGACGTTTGCTGCCTGACGCTGATCAAGGTAGAAGAGATTTCGGGTATGGTCGAAGAGTTTCTGGGGCCCGTTCTGAAACCGTTCGTGAAAAACCGGAAAGGGGAGATGTGAGCGATGGAAACGAATGAGAAAAAAGAGGTCATCAAAGACGGCTATGCACGGATCGCCCGGGAGCAGACATCCTGCTGTTCCTCGTCCTGCTGCGGCGCTTCATCGGAAGTCGACAGCCTGAGCAGCAGAATCGGCTATTCGCGGGAGGAGCTTCAATCAGTTCCCGACGGCGCTGACCTGGGCCTCGGCTGCGGCAATCCCACCGCCATCGCCTCGCTCACGGAAGGCGAGACCGTACTCGATCTCGGCTCCGGTGCCGGATTCGATTGTTTCCTGGCGGCGCGTCGGGTCGGTGAAACGGGACGAGTAATCGGTGTGGACATGACGCCTGAGATGGTCGAGAAGGCACGGGAGAACGCCCGCCGCGGAGGGTACGGCAATGTCGAATTCCGGTTGGGCGACATCGAGAATCTTCCCCTCGGGTCGGAGTCGGTCGACGTCGTGATCTCGAACTGCGTCATCAACCTCGCCCCCGACAAGGAGAAGGTGTTCCGTGAAGCGTTTCGCGTCCTCCGTCCCGGTGGACGGTTCTGGATCTCCGATCTCGTCCTCGTGAAGGAGCTGCCGGAGGCCATCCGGCGGTCGACGACGGCCCTCGTCGGCTGCATCGCCGGCGCAGCCCTGCGGGGAGAATACCTCTCGTTGATCGAGGGGGCGGGATTCGAGCGTGTCGAAGTAATGGCATCGAAGCCCTTTCCGATCTCATTCATGGAGAACGATCCCGAAGTCCTGAAACTGATCGATGACCTGAACATATCCGCTGCAGGAGAGGAAGAACTCGCGTCCACGGTCGTCAGCATCCAGGTCACGGGGAGAAAGCCGGTCTGAGGAGCATTCCGCCTCTACTCCTTCAGGTCCCGGTACAGATCGTGTGCTTCCTTCGGGCTCGCTCCCTCGTGGACGACCTTCCTGATGGCCTTGATCATCGCCACGGGATGGGGGTTCTGCCAGATGTTGCGGCCCATGTCGACGCCCACGGCTCCCTTTCCCACGGCATCGCTCGTGAGCTCGAATACATCGAGCTCCGTCTCGAGCTTCGGGCCGCCCGCGATGACGATGGGCACGGGACATCCTTCCACGACCTTCTCGAACTCGTCGCAGTAATACGTCTTCACCATGTGCGCTCCCAGCTCCGCGGCGATCCTGCAGCAGAGAGAGAGATAGCGTGTGTCCCTTTTCTCGAGCTCTTTCCCGACCGCGGTGACGGCGAGTACCGGAATACCCAGCTCCTCGCCCTCGTCGACCAGGCGGGAGAGGTTCACCAGCGTCTGGTGCTCGTGCTCGGTCCCGACGAAGATGGAGAGGGCCATGGCGCAGACGTTGAGACGGACCGCTTCTTCGATCGACGTGGTGATCCACTCGTTCGAGAGGGTGTCCCCGACGATGCTGGTGCCCCCGGAGACCCGGAGAACGACAGGCGCTGTCGTAGCGGGGTCGATGCAGTTGCGAAGCACTCCCCGGGTCAGCATGATCGAATCGGCGTACGGTATGAGCGGCTCGATCGTTTCACCGGGACGCTCGAGCTTCGTCAGCGGACCGAGAAAATATCCGTGATCGAGCGCCAGCATGACGGCGTGTCCGGTTTCGGGCTTTATGATCTTCGACAGTCTGTTCTTCATTCCCCAGTCCATGGTTCTCCCTCCCTCGATTCCGGGTTTCCTGATTCGATTTTCTCCGTGTCACTTCTGCGGCTCGATGATGACTTTGATCGATCCCTTTCCCCCCACCACCAGCGAAAATCCCCGGGCGGTCTCCCCCAGAGGGAGACGATGCGTGATCATGTCGGAGACGACGACGCGCCCGGTTCTCATGAGCTCGAGCGCTGTCATGTGATCTGCCGGCGAACCGGCATAGGAGGTGGTGAGCGTTACGTCGGTCCTCCAGAACACCCCGTTGACCGAAAGCGGAATTTCCACCCCGTCATCGGTCGGGGCGAAAAAGAGAACGGTGCCTCCCCGCTCGACGCACTCCAGCGCCGATCGGATGGCGGGCTCCGCACCGGTGCAGACGATGACGATGTCCGGCAGGAAGCCGTCGTCGCAGGAACGGAGGAGATCGGGGGTGAGATCTCCGGCGCGGAATGTCGCGTGAGCGCCGAATCGCTTCGCGGCTTCCAGCCGCTCGTCCGCCACGTCGGTCGCGAATATCTTCGAAGCACCGAGTGCGGCCGCGAGCTTCACATACAGGAGGCCGGAGATGCCGCTCCCGATGACGAGAATCCGGTCTCCGGCACGCATCCGGCTTCGCCGGACTCCGCGCAGCACGCAGGCGAGCGGCTCGGTGAAGGTCGCATCCTCGTCCGTCACCTCCTCGGGCACGGGGTAGACTCCCCGGTCCACGTTTATCGGGGGAAGCAGCAGATATTCGGAGAATCCACCCGGTGAGAACGTCGTCGTCCTGAGCGTCTCGCACACGGTGTGGTGACCCCGCCGGCAGTAGTGACAAGTGTTGCAGGGTACATGGTGCGAAGCGGAGATTCTCTGGCCGACCCGGTACCCGCCGACGCCGTCGCCGACGGCGGAGATCTCACCCGCGATCTCGTGGCCGAGAACGAGCGGAGCCTTCTTCAGCCGGTACCACTCCATGACGTCGCTGCCGCAGATTCCGCTCGCGGTGACCTTCACCAGCATTTCACCCCGGCCGGGTTCGGGCACCGGGAGTTCCTCGACCCTGATATCGCTGTTGTTGTAGTACATGGCGACCCGCATGCAGATCCTCCGGGGATCGTGAGACCGACCGACGCGGCTGCAGGGACCGCATTGATGCGGTCCCGCCCGTGCGAACCGGACATGATTCGTTGAAATATACAGGGCATGGAAGCAGGGTGCAAGCGGTCGGTCGCATGTTTTCCGCAGGGAGTTTTCGGTGCCCGCCGGGACAGCGTCGGGGAAGAGGATGCACCCGCCGACGGCGGGAAAACTTGACTCCGACCCCTGATTTCATACAATTCAACAACCATGAATACGGGGTCTGCCATAAAACGCTCCTTGATTCCTCTGCGCCTTGTGCTGTGCGTCATGCCCCCGCCTTTAGGTGCGGAGCTCATCGTCTCCGGAATCGAAATCCGGGGCAACGACTACACGGACGCCGGAATCATCGTGAACTATCTCTACGTCAGCGAGGGCGACGTACTGGATGACCGGCGTCTCGACTATCTGATGCGGAAATCGAGGCGCAGGCTCCTGGACACACAGTACTTTTCCCGTGTGTCAGTCGCCTCCGAACCGTCGGGAGAGGACAGTGTCCGTGTCGTCGTCACCGTGAAGGAGGGCTTCCTCTGGAGGGTCTCGCTCGGTTTCTGGTTCGTCGGATTCGGCAGGGACAATCTGCTCGGGAAGGGATTGAACGGAAGTGTCCACCTGAGCCTCGACAGTCAATCGCTCTCCTTCGACAATCCCTACTTCAGGGGAACGCCGTTCCGGCTCGGGGCCGGAGTGAACCACCACATCTCTGGACATGACATCGTGCCCATCGATACGTCGGAGGACTTCGAGTACGAGCGCTACGGGCTCATGTTCTCCACCGGCTACAACTTCAACCCCGACCTGTCGTTCACCCTCAGCACTTCGCTTCACAGCTTCGAACTGTTCGAAGAGGAATTCGACGGGGAGGCACGCGACTTCCTGGGGGATCACGGTGTCCTGGGCAGGACACGCGACACCGACATCAGTCTCACCGGCACGTACGACAACCGTAACAACCGCCTGACGCCGTCGGGCGGCTACCTGATTTCAGGGACGTATTCCCATCGATCCGGGGCACCCGGCGTGGGAATCCAGATGCTGGAATACCTGCCCATGACCGGCCGCGCCTATCTCTTCCTCAGATTCGCATGGAGGAGTTTCGACGACGCCCTGCCCTATCACCTCTGGCCCGGTCTCGGTGGATTCAATGGCCTCAAGTTCCCTCTCGAAGAGGATGAGATCGGCCGCACGACGGCGTTCCTGAGCGTCGAACCGCGGTACCGGTTCCTGTACCTCCCCTGGTACGACTCTTTTGTCGAAGCACGCCTTTTTTTCGACACCGGTTCGGCGTACCTCGAGACCGGCGACTTCTCATTCGACAGGTTCGTCGGCGGCTACGGGGCCGGCCTGCGTCTCTGGATCGGCTACCCTTACTTCCAGAACGCCCTGGTCTACTACGGGATGCGGGGCGGCCGGGGGGAGCTGTTCTTCCACTTCGGCTCTTCGTTCTGAACATAGCCCGAATTATTCATACGCTTTCGATTTTGGCGGCCGCTTTCGGATAGCTTGGTGGAGATCCATAACTTTTCCGCTGTCATATGACTTATCGAAAATGACGAACCTCCTGCTCGAAATCGTATGAACAACTCGGGCTAATTCTGCGGTTTGCCGAGAACCTCTTCGAAGGCCTCCTCGTCCATCAGCGCCCCGTCGGCGATGAGCTGACGGTACCGGATGAAATCGATGGTGTCCTGCCCGGTGATCTTCTTCGCGTTGAAAGCGGTGAATCCGAGATAGGCTTCGACCGCCATATTCGCCGCGAGCCAGTGCCGGTTGGGGAGCTTCATCTGATCCCAGAAGAACTTCTTCTTTGCCCTGATGCCGTCGATCGATTTCATGAGACAGCCGGGGAAGAGGTTCGAGAGCGTCCAGACGATTTCCCGGACCGCCGAGTCGAGCCGGTCGAAGTCGACCGGGAGCGACCTGAGCTGCTCCTTCGCCTTCTTCGCGTCATTGCCGCTCACGAATTCGCCGTAGACGATTTCCCCGTCATCGATGAACCGGTCGGTGACGACGAGCGGGTTGCGGACGTACTTCTCACCGTCCCTGAGCACCGGAACAGCCTTCGATATGAGAC
>CAZMKB010000241.1:0-5740 GCA_964566685.1 uncultured Gemmatimonadota bacterium
GACCGGCTCCCATGCGATGGAGGGCATGTTCCGTGCCGCGGCCCTTGCAGGAAAGAAGTACTTGACAGAACAGATGCTTGTTGATATACTATTTGTACTATGATTAGAGTGTGAATGTAGCCTCATTGGGGTTTGAACGTATGACCGGGTCGCACGACAGAGTAACGATCAAGATTCCCCGGAAGCTGTATGAAAAACTTTCCGTGATCATCGAGGATTCGGGCTTCAGCTCCGTCACCGACTTCATCGTTTACGTGCTCCGTGACCTTGCCTCCAGTCCCGGTGTCAGGGAGGATCCGGGGTTGACCAGAAACGAGGTCGATGTCATCAGGGAGCGTCTGAAGTCGCTCGGCTATCTGTGAGCGGTCGGTTGATCGCTCCGTTGCCGGGAAGCTCCTCGAGAAGCAGGCTGTTCTGTGGCCGGAGTTTTGCAAAGAGAATCCCGTCGTGACCGGCGAAATATTCTCCGGTCGATGGTTCTGGTGAATACTCCGGTTGTGGAAGGAGGCGGATAGCATGAAGAAGGTAATCAGGAACAAGAGTGTTGCGAAGGAAGCGATGGAGAACTCGGGGACACCAAGGAGCACGAACATCACCTGGCATCACGCGAAAATCGACAGGACGCTGCGTGAAGAACGGCTGGGACACAAGGGCGTGGTCCTCTGGTTCACCGGCCTGTCGGGATCAGGGAAATCCACACTCGCCTCGGAAGTGGAGCGTCTCCTGTTCGAGCGGGGCTGCAACCCCTACGTTCTCGACGGCGACAACATCAGACACGGCCTCAACAAGGACCTCGGATTCAGTCCGGAGGACAGGGAAGAGAACATCAGGAGGATCGGCCACGTGGCCCATCTCTTCTCCCAGGCCGGGATGATCGCCATGACCGCATTCATTTCACCCTATCGCAGAGACCGGGATCTCGCACGGGCGCTCCATCAGAACGGCTCGTTCATCGAAGTCTACTGCCGCTGCGGGCTCGACACCTGCGAGAAGCGTGATCCGAAGGGGCTCTACAAGAAGGCCAGGGCGGGAGAAATTCCCGAGTTCACGGGCATCTCCGCTCCGTACGAAGAACCGAACCTTCCCGAGGTCGTTGTGGACACCGACAAGGAACCGGTGGAGGAAAGTGCCCGGAAGGTGATCACCTATCTGGAGAAGGTCGGGATCATCAAAAAGCAGAGCTGATGCCGGGCCCCCGGCCGCAATACTGTTCTCTCGAGTGCAATGAGGCCTGATCACATTCTTCCTCTCTTCTTGCTCGTTGCGGTGTGCTGTGTCCTTCCCGCTACTCCGTGTCGGGGACAGGATCGGGACGAAGGAGAAAGCCGGCCCACCTTCGTCGTCGCCACCTACAATGTGAAAAATCTCTTCGACAGACACGACGATCCGTACACCTGGGATGAGCGGACCATCCCGGTGCCGAAGCCCATGGACGAGGTCCGGGCTCTCGCCGATGTCATCCGGGTCATCGACGCCGACATACTCGCCCTCCAGGAAGTCGAGAGCCGGGGAGTCCTCAGAAGGTTCAGGAACGGTCTCCTGAAGGATCTCCGCTACGGTCCCCCGGTTCACTACGAGGGAAACGACATGAGGGGGATCGACGTGGCCGTGCTCACCGGGTTCACGGTCGGTCCGGTCACGTCCTACCGTCACCTGGTCTTCGAGCGGGAGAACGGCGAGGAGGGCCGGTTTTCGCGGGACCTCCTCAGGGTGCGGGTGTATCCCCGCCCTGACTTCTGGTTCGATCTCTACGTCGTACATTTCAAGAGCGGCTCGAAGAAAGAGGACCGCATCAAGCGGGAGGCCGAAGCGAGGGCGGCCCGGGAGATTCTCGACAGGGAGCTCGAGCAGGACAGCCGTTACCGTTTCCTGATCGTCGGCGACTTCAATGACAAAAGAGAGAGCGGGACGATCGGCATCATCGAGGGGACAGGTGACACGAAACTCTCCTGCCTCACCGATGAGGTGGAGAGTGACGACCTGGACACCTTCTTCCGCGATTCCCGGAAGGCCCGCTTCGATTACATGTTCTGTTCACCTTCGATGTACGAAAACTACGTCGAGGGAAGCGTTCGGGTGATGCGGGGTGACGAAGCGGAGCGCGCCTCCGATCACCGGCCGGTCGTCGCATCCTTCAGCATTCCGGAATCCCCATGAAGAAGGCCGGGTGCAGATGACACCCGGCCATTCCATAACGCAGTTTTCCGTCGACCGTCAGAAGAAGTTCACCGGTACCTTCGCAAACGGTGTCTCCACGATCGTGATCTTCTGATTGGCGGAGAGGTTCGAAAGTGTCGAAACCCTGCCGCTGGGCCACTCGACGACCAGCTGATCCACGGACGTCTCCCTTACCAGTCCGAAGTGCCGTGTGAAGGAGTGCTGCGAGAAGAACGCACCTCCGCCCGTGATTTCCTGGACCATGGTGTTTCCGCCGGCGGTGACCGAAACTCTCGCCCCGATACCGTTTCTGTCCGAGCTGCTGCCCCGGAGAGCGACGTTCAACCAGGTGTTGAGGTTGCCGTTGTTCTCGAGGAGAACGTCGTCCTGGTTGTTCGATCGGGCAACGTAGAGATCGGGCCTGCCGTCCAGGTCGAAATCGGCCGTCCCGGCACCGAGCGACAGAGTCACGTCGACGCCTGCGATGTCCGCCACGTCCAGGAAGTTGCCTCCGCCCGTGTTCAGGTAGAGAGAGCTTGCAAGGCTGCTCGTCACGAACAGGTCGAGGTCGGAATCACTGTCGTAATCCACCCAGATCGCCTGGTAGCTCGGGTTGTCGTTACCCGTGCCGGACGAAGCAGTGATGTCTGTGAACGTCCCGCCGTCGTTGCGGTAGAGGACATTCGCCGCACCGCTGTTCGTCACGTAGAGGTCGGGATCTCCGTCGTTGTCGAGATCTCCCCAGGCACAGCCGTTCGAGCTCTCGGCGCCTCCGCCGACACCGGCTGACTCCGTGACGTCGGTGAAGACGGTCACGTCGTTCCTGAACAGGGTGTTGGTGCTTGCTTTCCTGGTCAGGTAGATGTCGGGGTAGCCGTCCAGGTTGTAATCCGCCACGGCGATCGTCGAGCCGGTGCCGAAGTCGGTCAGGCCCATTTCCTCCGTGACGTCGGTGAAGGTGCCGCCGTCGTTGCGGTACAGCCTGTCGTCAAGGCTCCGGTTCACGACGTAGAGGTCGAGCCGTCCATCAAGGTTGAAATCCAGCCATGCCGCTCCCTGGCTGTAGGCGACTTCGGTGATCCCGACCGACGCAGCGACATCGGTGAAGGAGGAACCGTCGTTTCGGTACAGCCTGTTGGCGACGTTTCTGGTCGCGACGAAGAGGTCGAGGTCGCCGTCCCTGTCGTAGTCTCCCCAGCACGAGGCGAACGAGTCTCCGGTGCCGTCGACCCCCATCGCGGGGGCGACATCGGTGAATACACCGCCGTCATTCTGGAGCAGCCTGTTCGCGCCGAGGATGTTCGTGACGTAGATGTCCTCGTCGCCGTCACCGTCGAAATCACCCCAGGCGGAACCCTGTCCGTAGCCGCCGTATTGAACACCGCTCGAAGAAGAGACATCGCTGTAAACGGTCAGCGGCTGGAACTCGAAGTCGAGCTCGGTGACCTGGTTCTCCATGACCTGAACGCCGGTCACCGTCTCCCCGATGTAGGGATCCTCCGGATCCACGGTCACATCGTAGAAACCGCCCGGGAGCTCGACAGAGTAGAAGCCGGTCACCGGGTCGGTGGCGGTCGAGGCGACATTTATGCCCAGCCAGTAGATCGTGACATCGGCGGAGATCCCGTCGCCCGTGTCGATGTCGGTCACGAATCCCTCGATGGTGCCGGTCTCGAGCTGGTTGAGTGCGACGTTGTGGACGTTGAGGCTGTCATTGTCGATGACGACTGTTGCGGAGTCCACGTCGTAACCGAACTTCCCGACGATCACGGTCAGTGTCTCGGGCAGGATCATCCTGAAGCGGTAGAGACCCTCTCCATCCGTCGAGTCGACGGCTGAAGCTTCCGGGATCTCCACGTGGGCACCCTGGAGGGAGTCACCCGTCGACGCATCGGTCACCGTCCCGATGAGCTCCGCGATTCCGCCCAGGTAGTTCAGTGCTTCGACCAGGTCGACGCGGCCCATGCCGTAGTCGTTGTCGTCGCCCGTCGTACCGAGGTCGAAAGCGGTCTCGAGGATGGCGTATTTAATCTCGTCGGGAGTGGCTTCCGGGTCGGCCTGCCTGAGGAGGCCGATCGCCCCTGCCACGTGCGGACAGGCCATGGAGGTTCCGCTGAAGAAGGAGTACCCGTTTCCGGGAACGCTCGAGCGTACGTCGACGCCCTGCGCGCACACCTCCGGCTTTTTCGTCTCCATGTCGCAGGTGGAAGGACCGCGGCTCGAGAACGAGGCGATGGTGGTCTGGTCCTCGTTCAGAGCGCCCACCGCGAACACGTTGACCGGCGTCGTGTTCCTGTCCGGGGGATTCCTGAGTGAGGCGGAGCCCGGCCCCTCGTTGCCCGCCGCGAAGACGACGATGGCTCCCGCCGCTTCGCAGTTGTCGATCACTTCCCAGAATGTGGTGTCGCAGGCCGGGAGGTCGGTGTTGATTCCCCAGGAGTTCGAAACGACGTCGGGCACTTCGTCGAATGTGTCCGGGTTGCTGTCCGGGTCGGCCGCCCACTCGAATGCCGAGGCGTAGACGGCGAACCGTCCGGGACCCGACACGCGGTCGATGCAGCTGGCCGCAATCCACATGGCGTCGGGACAGACGCCGATCGTGTCGGAGCCTGCACGGCCGGTGATGGTTCCCATGGTGTGCGTGCCGTGGCTGCCCGCGTCGAACGGAAAGTCGGTGAATGTCACCGGATCGTACCAGGCTTCGCTGGGATCGACTCCCGGCTCGAGCCCCCGCCACCGGTCGGCGAGCGCGACGTGGTTGCCGTCGACCCCGGTGTCGATGTTGGACACGATGACGCCCTCACCGGTGATTCCCATCTCCCAGAGCTCGTCCGCCCTGATTCCTTCGAGACCGGGCTCGTGTCCCGTCAGGTCGGAGGGAGCGGGACTGCTCGAAACCGGCTCGAAGTTCGTGACCTCCCAGTCTTCGAAGACCGTCCCGACGTCGAACCGGGCCGCGATGTCCTCGATGGCGTCACTGGTCGCGGTGACGGCGATCATGTTGGTGATCCAGAACGGCCGGTACTCGAGGACCCTGCCGATCCTCTTCTGGGATTCGAGGTACCTCCGGAGCGGCGTCTGGGTGGTCCGGGCCTTCTCCATCAGCCTGGAGGTGACGTTTCTGTGCCGCTCGGCGAGCGAGAGGTCGTGCTTCGTCGATTTCACGAGCGCACGCGGATTCTCGCGGTCGGCCATCATGACGATGCTGTGGACATACTTGCCTGGCGGGGTGGATTCCAGTTTCTCCCCGAAATTCGGTTCGATCGTGCCTGCCCGAGCGGGTACGGCCGTAATCGAGAGGAGGAACAGGAAGGTGAGGACTGCGTACAGGAAGGATCTGCTCATCATGCCTCCTTTGCCTCTACTTCCTCCGGTTTGTAGCGGGAACATCGATAACCTCGGTAGATCGTAAAACAGTGTCAAGTACAGTGTAAAATTCATTATAGCAGAAAGCCGGGATGGAGTCAAACGTCCGAAGCGAATCTGCCGGTCTGGGATCCGATCTTGGCGAGCGAGGGAAGCTGCTTTTCCCACTGAACGGTACCAATCGTCTCTCCGGGTGATGGTGCCCGCAGGTGAGCCT
>CAZMKB010000242.1:0-5630 GCA_964566685.1 uncultured Gemmatimonadota bacterium
GACCTCGGCGGCGGCCGTTCCTTCCGGGTAGGGCAGGCGCCCGTGCTCGCCGCTGATGAGGAACTGCCTGAGCGGCACCATGAAGAGAACTCCGAGGATGCCGCCTCCCAGGGCGATCGTCGTGACGGCCCAGATGTCGGCATTTACACCCCAGAGAAAGAGAGCCGGTATCGTGAAGATGATCCCCGAGGCCAGTGACGAGCTGGCGGAGCCGACGGTTTTCGCCATGTTGTTCTCGAGCAGTGTCGAGGAGCCGATGAACCGCTCGAGAGCCCTGAACACCGCCACCGTCATGACGGCGACCGGAATGGACGTGGAGATGGTGAGCCCCACTCTCAGCCCCAGATAGGCGTTCGCGGCGCCGAACAAAATACCAAACAGCGATCCGAGGATGAGCGCCTTCACCGTGAACTCCGTCATGCTCGACTCCGCGGGCACATAGGGGGTGTAACTGTCACCGGGGACCTCCTCGTACGCCTCGGGGCTGAGCCCTTTCCGTTCTTCCATCATCACTCCTTCGTTTCGTTCGCCGGTGGATGCCGGTCTCCGTCCGGACCGGCTCCGGTCACTCTTCGATGTATCCGAGAGCTCGAAGCTGCTCGGTGATGTACTCGTCCCTCTCGCCGGCGGGAGCCTCCGACCGGTACTCCGCTCCAGCCTCCCGGAGCACGGCGAGCATTCCGGTCAGCATCTGGAACAGCCTCCGGGCCTCCTCGGGATTCCTGCGGGAGATGTCCACCTGTTCGGCAGGATCGTTTTCGAGGTCGAACAGACGGACCGACCGCTCCTTCGCCGATGCCACGAGCTTGCGGTCTTTCTCCCTCACCGCCGCAAGGCCTCCCTCGTCGTATTCGCTGATGATCGCCGCAGGCTTCCGTCTTTCGGTCGATCCGACGAGGCTCTTCCCGAAGAGCCCGTCGTGGGGAACACCCAGCATGTCGAGGACGGTCGGCATGATGTCGACGACGGCAGCGGGCTCGCCGACAGCCGTGCCGGGAGGAATGAGCGGGGGAAGGCGCATGACGAGCGGTACGCCGATCTCTTCTCCGAACAGGGTGTTGCGGTGGCCCAGGGATCCGTGCTCGAGGAACTGTTCGCCGTGATCGGAGGTGATCACGATGAGGGTGCGGTCGAGAACGCCGAGACCATCGAGAGCCTCCCGGAGGATCGCCACTTCTCTGTCGACCTCCCGGATCTCCGCGTCGTAGTGGGCCACGAGATGATCGCGCAGGGACGCCGGGAGTGAATCGACCGGGATCGTCTCCGGCGGCCGGTCAGGCACCTTGACGATCACCGTCCGGTGGTCGTTGAAGGTGATGATCTCCCCGCGGCACTCCGGGAAGAAAGGCGTCACCAGTTCCCGGGGAGGGTCGTACGGCTTGTGCACGTCGTACGAGTGCACGAAGAGGAAAAAGGGCTCGTCGTGGTGAGCGCCGAGCCAGTCGAGAACGTGGTTTCTGAACGTGCTCCAGTGCACATCGAGAAAGGGGTCGGCCTCGCCTTCCGTGTAGCGGTCCATGTAGATCTCGAAACCCTGGTCGAAGCCGAACCTCCTGTTCATGTAACCGCCACCGGTGAAGGCCGCGGTCCGGTATCCCGCCTGCGCCAGGTACTCGGCGAGGGTCGTGAACGACGGGCTCAGCACCCGGTCGTCCCGGGTCACCCCGTGCACCGAAGAGTAGGTGGAGGTCAGCATGGTCGCGTGGGACGGCAGGGTCCAGGGCGACTGGCTCACCACCTCCCGGAAGACGAGACCCTCACGGGCCACCCGGTCGATTGCCGGGCTCGTGTCGCGCCCGTATCCGTAACACCCCAGGTGATCGGGTCTCAGGGTGTCGATTGAGACGAGGACGAGGTTGTAGCGTTCCCGGGACAGGTGGAGATACAGAAAACCCGCGGCGGTCACGATCAGCGCGATCAGGATATAGTGAATCGGCCTGAGATGCACCCCGAAGTCCCTCCGGCCATCCGGTACCGGTCGACGTCTCTCTCGAACAATAGTTGAAGTTACAGCACAACGCCCGCCAGTTCAAGAGACCAGCCGGGGTGCCCGGGGATCAGACGGTCTCGAGGTACTTGTGGATGAAGCTGACGGCCACGGCGCCCTGCCCCACGGCCGAGGCCACGCGCCTGACCACGTTGTGGCGGACGTCTCCGGCGGCGAAGATGCCGGCACGCTGGTTTCCATCAGGTAGGGATCGCGACGCAGCATCCAGTTCGGGGGCCTCTGCCCGTCGCGGATCAGGTCGGAACCGGTGAGGATGAATCCCTCCTCGCTCCGGTCCACGATGTCCGCCACGATGTCGGAGTGGGGAACGGCGCCGATGAAGATGAACATCGCATCAGCGGACAGCTCCTCGGTCTCGCCCCGGTCCCGTCGCCCAGGGTGACGATGCGGTAGGGATCCTCGGTACGGATGCGGACGGCTTCCTGGGCGGTCAGGATGTCGGCCCCGAGGCGGATCGCATAGGCGGTGGCCCGGAGGGCGAGATCCGCACCGCTCAGACCGCCGGGGAAGCCCGGGTAGTTCTCGATCCGGGCGCTGGTGCCGGCCTGTCCGCTGGTGTCCGCATAGGCGGTCAGGAGCACTTTGCGGGTATCGGGATAGAGCTTCATCGCCTTCTCCAGGAACTCGGTGCCGCTCATGCCGGGCATGCGCTGATCGACGAGGAAGAGGGCGACCGGGACATTGCGGTGCTTGAGCCGGCGTACCGTCTCCAGGGCTTCCTCACCGGATGCCGCTTTGATGATACGATAGCCGTCGTGATACCGCTCCCTGAGGTCCCGCTCGACTGCGTTCAGCACCTGCGGCTCGTCGTCGATGGTCATGATAACCGGTTTTACCAACTCTGCTCATCTCCTTCGATGCGCGCGGTCCCTGCCGGAGACAACTGCACGGGAAGCCGGACGGTGAAGATCGTCTTCCCCGGCACCGAGGACACGCTGATCCGTCCCTGATGTTTCTGGACGATGAGGTTGCGGCTGATGTTCAATCCCAGCCCGGTGCCCTCTCCGGGCGCTTTCGTGGTGAAGAAGGGATCGAAGATGCTGTTCTGAATCTCCCCGGGGATACCCGGCCCGTCGTCCTCGATCTCCACCACGATCCAGGGTTCCTCCCTCCGTGTCCGAAGCACGAGGTTACCCCGGCCCTCCATGGCGTCGATGGCATTGTCGATGAGGTTGGTCCAGACCTGGTTCAACTCGCTCCCGTAGGCCTGGATGAGGGGGAGGTCTCCGGCATACTCCCGGTGAACGGTGATTCCCTTCTTCAGCTTGTTCTTGAAAATGATCAGGGTGTTGTCGAGACTCCCGTGGAGGTCGATCGACTGGACCGGAGCCCTGTCCATGAAGGTGTAGGTCTTGAGGGCCCTGACGATTTCCGCGATACGGCCCGTTCCCAGGCTGATCTCCGAGAGGAGGCCGTGAATCGTGTGCGTGGCGTGGAGCCACTCGATGACGACGGGGAACTGCCGTTCAGTGAAGTCACCGGCGAGAGCCTGGAGTTCATGGGGGCCGTAGCCCAGTCTCACCAGCGTGGGCGCCAGTTCCCACGCCTGCCCCGCACCCCGGTCACGGAGCCAGGTCTCCAGCTCCGCCTCCCGGTCGCTTCGGGAGAGCGCGTCGAGACCGAGGGTTGCTCCCTGTTTTTCCCGGCGGTCCGGCCCAGCGCCATCATCTCTTCGAGCCGTGTGTCACTGATGTCGAGCTGGCCGATCTTCCGGTGGAGCTCCTGCAGCCTGTGGAACATCGTCTCGAGCTGCGCCGCGGGGATGGCGTCGCGGGCATCCTCTCCGCCCGCAGCCGTCTCCACTGCATACCCGTCCTTCTCGAGCAGGGTTCTGAGCGTGCCGGAACTCTCCGGATCCGCGTCCACGATGAACACACGTCCGAGATCGGACACAGACTCACCTCACTGTACTGGAAACGGTTGCACCTGATGCTGGTTGTCTATGATAACAGGCGTCCGTCGGACTGTCCGGACGGCGGTCGATTCGGCTGAGGGGACCCGCTCATCGCTCCGGCGGATCGTCGCACGCGCCGGATCGTCACGTGTTCCGCGCACGTCCGCAGAAGAGGATCGATCAGCGCCTCTTTGTCTATATCTGTCTCCGGCCCCGTGTTGTCAAGCCGTCTCCCCGTCCTCTATCACCAGAATCTGAACCATGCAGCTTTCCGGAGAATAATGCTTCGGCGGTGAGCCCCGGGGCATCGTCACCTGTAGGTAGTCCTCACCGGGGGGAATGAGCAGAGGAGACATCCCCCGGGCTAGTGTTCCGTCCCAGGAGTACGTTGACAAGAGCAGCGAGCAGTTGAGGTTCCTGGCAAGGCGAGACGATGAAGGAGTACCCGGAGGGAGAGTACTTCGAGGAGGATCAACGCAGCCAGGGATCTCGAAAGCCGCTGATAATGGTGATGTACTCCTGGGACGGGACACTATAGATAGCGGGCGCGGTGCTTCGGGTCGAGGGCGTCGCGCAGGCCGTCGCCCATGAAGTTGAAGGCGAGCACCGTGATGAAAATGAAGAACCCGGGGGCCAGCATCCAGGGGTAGGAGGTGAGGACCCGGATGCTCTGGGCCTCACGCAGCATGAGACCCCAGCTCGCCTGCGGCTCCTGGATGCCGAAGCCGAGGAACGACAGCGCCACTTCGCCCAGGATGTAGCCGGGGATGGTGACGGTGGCCGCCACGATGACGAAGCTCAGCGTGTTGGGCAGGATGTGGCGCGTGATGATCCGGAAGCTGCCGAGGCCGAGGGCCCGGGCGGCCAGGACGTACTCCTCCTCCCTGATGGAGAGGACCATGCCGCGGATGATGCGCGAGAGGCTGGCCCACCCCACGAAGGAGAGGAGCACCACGATGATGAGGTACATGCGGGTCGACGGGATGGACGCGGGGATCGTTGCCCGGAGAGCGAGGATCAGGTAGAGCGTCGGGACGGACATGAGGAGCTCGGTGATCCGCATGAGGACCACGTCGAGCACGCCTCCGAAGTAGCCCGAGATGCCGCCCAGGATCATGCCGAAGAGAAACGTCAGGGCGATGCCCACGAGGCCGATCGACAGGGATATCTGCGAGCCGTAGAGGAGCCGGCTCACGATGTCCCTGCCGAACACGTCGGTGCCGATGAGAAAGATGCGGGCGGGCTCGTCCACGCCGTAGAGGTGAAGCGAACTCCGGAACAGGAAGAGAACCGTGTACTCGTCGCCGCGGACGAAGAACTCGACCGGGTAGCGCTTCGACGTGTCCTCGGCGTAGTCCGGCCCGCTGCCGTCGACCAGGACCGTCCGGTAGACGAAAGGCCGGAGGTGGAACCGCCCCTCGGCATCGACGAAGCGGATCCGTGACGGGGGATGGTAGAAGTATTGCCGGTTCTGGGTGGTGTGGTCGTAGGGGGCGAGGAATCCGGCCGCCAGGGAGGCGAGATAGAGGAGCACCAGGATGGCGAAGCCGGCCACCGAGATCCGGTTGGTCCTGAACTTCCGCCAGAGCGCTCTGCCGCGGGTGACGGCCTCCGGAGGAAGCTGATTGTCGGGCGCTCTCATCTTCACCTTCATCTTCATCGTTCCCTGATCCTCGGGTCGAGAAGGGCCAGCATGATGTCCGCGAACAGGTTCCCGACGATGAGCAT
>CAZMKB010000243.1:0-5570 GCA_964566685.1 uncultured Gemmatimonadota bacterium
GCAGAGTTACAAGCTGGAAGACATACGAGTGCTCACCTACCGTCGTCTCAGAAATCTGGTCGCCCAGGTACTGGCAGCCAGCTACTTTGCCGCGGTCTCTGTGGGTGAGCAACTCAAGCTGACGATCCTGACGAGGAAGGTGTTGGCGGTCGCAAAGCGCTTCTTCGGGGTACCACCGTTTCACTACTGTGCTCTTGCCGATGGAATCGCCGCGATCCTGGCCCACGCCACGGTCGGCCCCTCGAGAGCACACACAAAGCCTCTGATCGCTTCGCCGCAGCTTCGGCTCTCAGGCGGCTGAACGGCGCGAAAAAAACTGGGGAAAGTACTCCGAATTTTTCCCTTGACAACCCCCCCCCGGATACAAGTACGATATAATCAATACACTCCTCAGGGCCGACGTGGCCCTCTTCCTGTATTCATACACTCCGTCTCGTCACATCTCCCATCCCACTCCTGACTGCGGGAGGTCATCATGCTTCACAGAGTGTCCGTCCCTGGATTTCTGTCCATTCTTCTCTTTCTCGTTCCACCTGGGCTCCTTTCCCAGATTCCCGATTCCACCATGTACCCCAAGACGATCTTCAAGCGCTGGAATTTCGTCACGCAGGAAGAGTGCGGGGAGGATGGTGCGGGGGATGATGAGTACATGGAGATCGACGATCTGTACGAGTACCGGCATTATGCCTGGGACGATGCGAAGACGGAGCTCCTGCGGCGATTCGACATGCTGATGACGGGGGCGGTCCACATTCTGTCCTTCGATGACACGAACGTACCGGCTGATGACTACAAGGTGTTCGGGCTCAGCTTGAATCATTCTCACTTCGACACGACCTACGATCACGACGCCGCCCATGGTGGCTCACAGCAGAGCCTCCTGGGGAAATCGAAAATCCCGTGGCTGCGAGTCAATGCCGAGGGGGACAGCCTCGAGCAGCTGATCCTCGGCGCCGCCGATCCGTTCAAGGTGCATCACAGCTACCTGCGGAATCGGCTGGGCTGGCCGACGGGCAATATCAACAGTACCAGCATCAAGCGGGAGCTCGGCGACTGGATCGCACCGACCTGGTTCGCCCTCGGGCGGGGAGGGTTCCTGGTCGATTCGCTTGCCGCGGACTCGACGGACAACGTGGTGTACGTAGAAGGGGACTCGCTCTACAGGAAGTTCTTCCATGCGTGTGCCGGAGATTCCACGAATCCACTCTGTGCGGATACGAGCAACCACCGGGCCGACAAGCTGGCGAACGTGTGGAAGTACAGTTTCGTCACGGTCATTCCCGACACGGACTACACGAGCTACGAGGACGAGATTTCCGACTGTTTCGACAATCCGGACTACGAGATCATGATGGTGGATCTGACGACACTGGTGCCATCCGGTGGAGGAGTAGAGTTCGAAGTGGTCCGTGCGTTCCGGGGAGGGTTGCTCGGGCACCCGGCCGGATCCCAGGTGAGACCGCTCGTATTCACGAATACCAACAACTGGGGATCGCTGGCATACGTGATGAACCTGTGTACGACGGCACCGAAGGCGACGGTGAACGACTCGGGCCCCTACGGCTGGTACGACCTGGCAGCGTTGTGGGTGGCGAACCACCACCTGAAGTCGTGGGTGACGATAAAGAACATTTATGATGCTCCTCTGGATTCCTTCTACCTCTGCGACGGCCTCAGGCTGGACGGGTACACGCCCGAACCGGACGAGATGTCGAATCAGCCGCGAATGCTCATGCATTCAGAGAACATCGATCTCGACCTGGACGGCGATTTCGATTTCCCCGCCTACGATTCGACGATCGCCGGTGCGTGGAAGGGAGGGTATTCAAAATACTTAAAGAACGTAAGGGATTCGACGAAGGCGATACGAGGAGACTCCACCGCCTTCATCATCCTGCCCAACGGCACGCCGGACACGACGCACTACAAGTACATCAACGGCAAGTACTGGGAGGACACGAACGGCAAGTTCCAGGACCAGGATCCGAACTGGGAGGCGGTGATCGCCACGACCGAGAACCTGAGCGTGGATCCGCGGATCGTGGAGCCGAGATACCTGGTGTACCAGGAGCGAGCGAGAGGTCTCCCTGACTCGAGCAAGACGAATATCAAGCAGATGAGGTTGACGCTGGCGACCTCGCTCCTTTTCACCGACGACGGGGTGTATGGTACGACAGGTCGTCACGAGGCCAGGTCGCCGGTTTTCCGTCCCGGCTATTACCAGATAGAGGACTACCAGGACGAGTTTGCCGTGGAGGACAGCTGTTACGGGGTGTGGCACGATGCATTTCCGAAGGAGTGGGTCCCGTATCCCGATCCGACTGACACTGACACGGTTCCCATTCTCGATCCGGACACGCTGTTCACGGCGGTGCACTACCTGGGGGCGCCGCTGGATACGGCGAAGACGTATTTTCTGCACTCATACAGTTGCGATGGTGACACCTGTCATGATATACTGTACCGGGAGTTCGATCACGGAGTGGTGTTCGCCCATTACGGTGCGTGTGCAATCGTCACACAGGACGAGGGAGAAGGAGGAGGGGAGGATTACGTGCCGTATCAGTGGATTCATGTGAACCTGGATTCGATCGACCTGGAAAACGATCCGCGGGACGATGGCTACCACTTCATCGGCATCGGCGGATGTAACTTGAATGGCTTCAAGAATCCATGGAACGACAGTACGAACGTGAGGCAGCATGATTTCAACGTGTTAGAGTTGTGGCGATACGGAGGCGGGCGGATCATCCTGAAGGAGGGCGATGGATTTCTGCCCTGGCATCTTCCCGATCAGGATTAACGGCTGATGGTGGTGAAAAAGCACACGACAGCGGCACTCTTCTGTTTACTTGCGCTGTGGTGCAGCGTCGTGTCGGCTGGAGATGAGGCGGACGGCGCGGGGCTTTGGAGCAGAACGAGCGACTACGAGGATGACCTGAGGGGGGGAGGACCGGGTCTTCCCCCCCTTTTCGACCCCGAGCAGGACAGTCTCAACGTGAGGCGTGTGGGCAGAGGTCTCTTCGAGCCGCTGGGAACCCTGTACGTTGCGAATGACACCTGCTACGTCCTGTCGGGCAAGGACCTGGTGCTCTACGACGTGAGCGACGAGACGTCTCCTGTTCTTCTCTCCTCGCACCGGATGGATGCGGCTGACGTGAGGGAAATCCGCGCAGAGGGGCCGTATCTCTACCTGACGACGTACTGGGAGGGATTCCAGATCCGGGAGAAGGCAAACGACTTCAGACTGGCGGGGTCCTACACCGGAGGGACGCGGATGCTGTACAGTTCCATGGACAAGGGGAGGGTATACATCAACTGTTACGAGGACGGAGTGCACATCGTGGACATCACGGAACCGGAGGAGCCTGCGTTTTTGGGGAAGTATGAGAGGGAAGACAACCCTGTCATGTCAGTGGTAAGAAACGATACCTGTTATACTCCTGTACGGTCAACGGGATTGCTCGTGCTCGACGTGAGCGATCCTTCAGCGGTCACCGAGATAGACTCGTTGGTTTTGACCGACTTTCCCCTCAGGCTGGCGCTACAGGATACGATCGTTTATGTCACGGGAGAGAAGAGTTTGATGGCCGTCGATGTGAGCGATGTTCACGAAATGTTGGAGGTGGGCAGGTTGGATGTGGATTATTATACAACGCTTTCGACACTGTCTCCAGTTCAGGTACATGGCAACTACGTACTGATAACCGATTATTATGGAGGGCTTCACATCATCAACGTGAGCGATCCCGCGTCGATGCGGGAGGTGGGCTTTTTCCCGATGGGAAGGCCCACGGATGCGGTGTTCTCGTTTCCGCATGTCTTCGTGACGAACAAGGACGGCCTGCGGGTGGTGGATGTTTCCATACCCCGGGAACCCGGGATGGTGGGGTTCGTGGACGGGGATCATTACCTGGACAAGGTGGAAGTGTACGATGATGTTGCATACATCTGTGGCTATAACTCTCTCTATGGGAGCAGCGACTTTTTTCTTGTTGATGTGAGCCAACCGGCCCTGCCGAGAGTTCTCACTTCTCTGGAGATAAACGGGGCCAATGATGTTCATATCGTTTATCCGCTTGCTTATCTCGGGTCGAGAACGAGCGGATTTTACATACTGGACGTGAGTGATCCGGACAGTGTTGTTCAAGTAGGTCATTCAGAAGTAAATGCCTGGGGAATTGATGTACAATTCCCCTATGCATACCTTGCGATAGAGCACTGGGATAATGATGGGCTGAAGGTGCTGGACGTTTCGGATCCGGATTCGATCGTGGAGCACGGATACTTTCCCATTCTTGCCACCTATGATGTATTTGTCGATGGTACGATCGCGTATGTGGCATCGGCATTCGACGGGGTCTACATCATCGATGTGAGCGATCCGGAGAATCCGGAATCACTCTCGAGGGTACCGGCCTACGACCTGGTGTCGGATGTCCATGCCTCAGGCAATTATCTCTACATCGCCGACGGGTACGCGGGGGTGAATGTCGTGTACGTGGAAGACCCGGCACATCCCGTCGAGGTCGCCTACTCGCTTGCCGGGTACGGGAACCAGATTCATGTCGTCGAGCCGTACCTGTATCTTGCCGGGGGTTCGTACGGGATGAAGGTGCTCGACATCAGCGTGCCGGAGGAGATCCACGAGGTGGGCTATTACGGGAAGGCGTCCCAGGGAGGGATCTCTGCGGATGAGGACTATATCTACATGGGAACACTGGGTGCCGGTTTCTACGTCTTCGAGTTCACCCCGACCGGCATCGTGACGGATGACCCCGGCACCCCTGAGATCCTCCCCCGGACCTTCGTTCTCCACCAGAACTACCCGAACCCGTTCAACCCCTCGACGACGATACGCTACGAGGTACCGGGAGATCCGGGGGAGAAGAAATCCGTGGATCTCGAGGTCTACGATCTCAGGGGTCACCTGCTCGAGGCTCTGGTCGACGGTGAGGAGGAGCCGGGGGTTCACCGGGTGCAGTGGGACGGGAAGAACCGGAGGGGAGAGCCGGTTCCATCGGGCGTGTATCTCTATCGGATAACGGTGGGGGAATTCACGGGAACGAGAAAAATGACGGTTCTGCGTTGAATTTACGCGGACTCGACCGATGAACATTCTTTTCTGCTTCTCCCGCTATGATTGAAGCGAGGAGCCAGTACTTGCCACCATTCTCATCATTCTGTCCTTAAACCCATCGTCCTGTTGCCAACCGCTCTCAGGTTCACCCTGCATGCGAACTGGCTTCGGCTCTCAGGCGGCTGAACGGCGGCGTGGGAAAAAATGGGGAAAGTCCTCTGAAAATCTCATCTTGACAGGGATTTTTGTTTGTGGTATACTTTAACTAACTGTTAGTAATATTGAGGTGCCGCAGGGCGGGTGCTTCGCCAGGCGGTTTCGCGGGAACGAGTTGACAGGGAGACGGGAGGAGCCGTGGGAGAGTTGTCGGAATACCTCCGGCACGGTCTCGACGAGGCCGGTTGCAACTACTCGGAGCTCGCCCGGCGGGCGGGCATATCGGCCGTCTACGCCATGAAGGTGGTGAAGGGCGAGCGCATCCCCTCCGACG
>CAZMKB010000244.1:0-5550 GCA_964566685.1 uncultured Gemmatimonadota bacterium
CCTCCTCACTAAATTGCATACCAACAAGTGTCTCACTTATATTAACACAGAGGGGAATTTCCTCCAACCCTCCAACTCCCCCCAACGCAGGATCGGGCGGCAGCCTCGGATCCCCGCGTTTCAGCCCGTGCATAAAAAGAAGAGGGAACCCGCACGGTTCCCTCTCGTTACCGATAAAAACCGACTGATGTCGATTGAAGGGAGGTCAGTCCCCCATCTCGTTCATGATTTCCTCTCTGTGAGGAGAGAGCTTCGAGGCGAGGAGGGCGACGTATTTCCCCTGGTAACGGGCCGCAGCCAGCTCGTTCTCGCTCGGCAGGCGCTCGCCTTTGCCGCCGACGATCGTGGAGGCTCCGTACGGCGACCCGCCGGTGATCTCGTCGATGCGCATCTGACCCTGGAACGTGTAGGGAAGCCCGGCAACGATCATTCCCTGGTGGAGCAGCGTCGTGTGGAAGCTGAGGATCGTCGACTCCTGTCCACCGTGCTGGGTCGCCGAGCTCGTAAACACGCTCCCCACCTTTCCCGCGAGCCTGCCCCCGAGCCAGAGCTTTCCCGTGGCGTCGAGGAACTGACGCATTTGGCCGCACATGTTCCCGAATCGGGTCGGTGTTCCGAAGACCAGGGCATCGGGGGCAGCGAGCTCGTCCACGGTACAGACCGGCACGTGGTCGAAGGACTTCTGGGCTTCGACGGCGCCCATCTTCTCCAGAACTTCCGTGGGAAGTGTTTCAGGAACGCGACGCATCTCGACGTCCGCCCCCCTGACGCTTCTCGCTCCATCCGCGACGGCTTCGGCCATGCGATGGATGTGTCCGTAGAGCGAGTAGTAGACAACGAGGACCTTCATGACAGCAAACCTCCGTTCTGATCAGCTTCGATAAAGAACGATACCGGTACCGAGACGATTCCCGACCGGTGTCTCCTCCTTCTTCCCGCGTCACCTGTTCAGTAGTAAAGGATGATTTCCGTTTCAAGGGGATGCCGGAAACTTTTCTGATGCGAGTGCGATAACCGGGACCTGGATCCGGAATCACACTGAAACCGCTCCCGAAGAAAAGAGCCCTCCGGAGAGGGCTCTCAGCAATGTTGCGATTCAAGAGATCGCTCAGGGAACCTCGAAGTGGAAGTCGTCCTCCTCCACAGCCTGGTTCGGAAAGTTTCCGATCTTGGCGACAAGGAGGTACTCTCCCGAGGGAGCTCCCTGGGGCACGTTGATCGTGACCATGAGATCGAGGCGGTCGTTTCCGCCGAGCTGTCCCGACAGGGGGTTCTGCGACGGTGTCATGAACTGCGGCGGGATGACGACTTCCTGGCCGCCGGGAAGAACTACTGTGAACCAGAGGTTGCCGGACACCGTGTTCGGCGTGAAGTTGAAGACCGCCACGTGCACGTCCAGACTCGAGAGGCCGCCGGGGCTGATGTCGTCCGGAACGATTATGACATCGACGCCGTCGCCGTCCACGAGAACCGTACCGAACATGGTCAGCGGATGTGGGATGCAGAGGTAGTCGAACTCGCCGGGATCATTGAACTGGCGAGTGTACTGCTCACCGGGATCGAGAAGTCCCGAGTTCCAGATGTGGCCGGGATTCGAGTCGAGTGGTTTACCGTTGGTGGACGTGTGTTGCAGATCACTGTCGTTGGTCCAGCGCACCATATCTCCCGAGTTGATCGAGATGATCGGCGGGATGAAATCGAAGTTGACGATGGAGACGTCTATGACGGCGTTCTCCCCCGCAAGACCTGGTGAATAGTAGTCGTTCCCCGCCTCCGTGAAAGCCGAGCCCGAACCGAACGAGAAGAGGACGGCGACGAGTGCAGGTGAAATTATTTCCCTGAAAGAAGACATTCTTCCCTCCATAGTAGAGTGTGATGACACAGAAAACCGGGACTCCCTCTCTCCAGCTCGCCCCGGTCGAAATGAGACTCCCAACACTCTTACTTCGTACTTTGTCCGTCCTTTTTCAAGGATGAGTTTTTCCACACCGGTCCGTCGATTCAGGGCGGGATTGCGAGAAAACCGCGTTTGACGGTTTGCCGCTGCCTCTCGTAGCCGGTTCCGATACGAGCCGGCGGGGATCAACAGGCCGGCATTCCGATTGGCGAACCGATCAGGGCCTGTCGCCGAAGACTCCGGTGTTTCTCGCGTTGACGCCGCGCATGGGCCAGTCGGCATTGTCCGCGGACACCACCGTCGGGGTGTTCCAGGCATATACCCAGCCGTCCCAGGTCGCCGCGACGAGCTCGTAGCGGCCGTCGCCGTCGATATCTCCTGCGGCCACCCCGGATATGGAGTCGCCGAACAGGTGCTTCGGGTAGCCGTCTGTCAGGGCTCCTTCCCCCGAAACGGCGTAGAGTTCTCCGCCTCCGGTGGTGAAGCAGACATCCTGGACACCGTCGGCGTCCACGTCGACGACCGCGGGAAATCCCTTCGGCCAGTCCGGCACACCGAAGGGCCAGCCGGGAAGCATCGATCCGGTGGTGACATCGATCACGAACACCCGGTAGTCACCCGACAGGTGGTTCTCGAGGGCGATGAGCTCCGGGCCTCCGTCGCCCGTCACGTCCCCGAGCCCCAGGTAGAAGAGCTGGCTGCTCGTAGCGATCTGGACCGGGAAGATGTCATAGGACGCGCCGTCGTGATGATAGCAGGCAGCCGAGGAAACACCGCCGCCCCAGTACCCCAGAAGAATCTCGAGATCGCCGTCATCATCGAGGTCGGCCGGGACCGGCGGGCCGAACATGTTGTATGCGGACGAGAGGGTGTGGAGGACGATTGGGTAGCCGGGAGCCTCGCCGCCGTATTCGTCGAACACGTGGAGGCGATAGGCGCCATCCAGCAGGGAGACAGCGAACATCTCATTCACCCCATCACCGTCCAGATTCCCGAAGTAGAGTGAGAGGGTGTTCTCGTCCGGGTCGAGATCCGTGGTGAAGAGCCGGTTGCCCTGGTGGTCGAAGCCGGAGATCCTGTAGTGAACGAACGTGTTCCCCAGCGTGTGGGCACCCCAGGCTTCGAGATCGCCGTCACCGTCGGTGTCGCCCAGAACGAACGGAGTGTCCAGGGCGTTCGAGTAGTCATCGGGGGCTTCCTGCGGGAAACCCGGCATGTCCGTACCGTCGAGGTTCTTCCCGTTGAAGCACCACAGGTACGAGCTGCCAGCCCACCAGTCGCGCTCGGTCCAGAGGATCTCCACCGAACCGTCGTTCTCGAGGTCGGCGATGGAGGGGCCCGGCTTGTTCCCGTTCGTTCCGTAGCCCATGTACTGCATCTCCTGTGTCGGCCAGCCGGGAAGGAAAGTTCCGTCGCCTTTCAGCCCGAACGTGTGGCCGCCGGTGAGGAAGATCTCGTCGGCTCCGTCTCCGTCCGCGTCCCACAGCGTCGGCGTGTAGGGGAATCCGGCGCCGGGAGGAGCGAGGTACACCGGCCAGCCGAAGCAGAGACCGGGTTCGTAGATCACCGGTCGTGCCTGATGTGAGATGGCTTTCACCCCCGGGGCAGGATAGTGTCCGACCGCCGTTCCCCCGTCAGGGGTCCATGCCCCAACATCCACCTGCGGCGCGGCGCTCGCCCCGGCCGCGGCGGCGGAAGACAGCAGGATGATCACGGAAGGTATTATTCTGAAAGAATCGATGATCGTCATCGGGGCCTCCTCGACGGTTCGGGTGAAGGACTCACGCAGATTATACCCGACCTTTCCCGCGATGTCAATCGAAGGCAGCCGTTCCCTCCCGACTGCCGGGAAACCGGACCGATGGACATTCCACGCCTCGCTCCTTACGATGACCATACGACACGTTGACAGAGCTTTCGTGATTGACTATACATAACGCCATGAATAAATGCCTCTCCATCCTTGTGGCAGCATTCAGCGCGCTGTCGGTCCCCGTCCACTGCCAGACTGACGGCGAAGATCCGCTCGTCACCGACCGTCCCGATTTCACCGAGAGCGCCGAGGCGGTGGCGGTGAAACGCGTTCAGCTCGAGTTCGGCTGGACCTTCGAACGAAGCGGCGACGTGGAGACTCACACCGTGGGAGAGCTCCTCGCGCGGGTGGGTGTCCGGGAAAACGTTGAGCTCCGTGTCGGCGTCAATTCCTACGTGGATGTGACGGCTCCCGGCGGTGACCTCTCCGGGCCGGAAGAAGCCTTCCTCGGTGTCAAGGTCAAGCTCGTCGAGGGTGAGGAAACCTGCGGTTTCGGCATCCCGCACGTGGCCGTCCTGGCTGGAGCGTCGCTCCCGATCGGAAGCGACGACATCTCGGCGGATGGGAGCGAGCCCGAAGCTGTCCTGGCCCTCGCCTGGGACCTGTCCGAGCGGTATTCGCTCGGCTCGAACCTGGGTGTCGCGAATCTCAACGGGGAAACGGACCGGTTCACGAGGCTCCAGGGTAGTCTCGCACTCGGCATCGGGCTGACCGACAGGCTGGGTACCTTCGTGGAGTACTTCGGCTTCTCATCGATGGAGAAAGACGGGCCCGGTGCGAGCTTCATCGACGGCGGTTTCACCTATCTGGTGAATGATGATTTCCAGCTGGACTTGCGCGCCGGCCTTGGCCTGAACGATCCCGAACCGGAATACTTCGTCGGCGCGGGGGCTTCGCTGCGTCTCTAAACCGAATTATTCATACGCTTTCGATTTTGGCGGCCGCTTTCGGACTGCTTTAACGTTCCCGGCGCTCGCAATCTTCAGGCGGTCCTCCGGGGACGCAATGCCGATCCGGCAGACAGGTGACTCATGACCACATGGCTGGAACTCACCTCGTCGTGAAGGGATGTCCGGGGTTGAGGAGGTAGATGAAGAGAAGCCGCATCGTGTCCCACTCCGAGCCGTCGTCGTCGAAAACGTTGTCCCACAGGATTCCGTCCCTGTCGCTGTCCTCTTCGAACTCGGGGTGAACGCCGGTGAGGACGACCCGGCCCGACCCGTAAGGAAACACGACGAGCGCGGCTTGGGAGTTCTCTTCATAGGAGAACAGCTCGAGGATTTCCCCCGGAAGATCCGCCTCGAAGAACGGACCTCCCCAGTAGAGAACACGGTCCTCATGGAGCCTGGCTCCGAAGAGAGGCGGCGGCACCGGCGGCTCGATGAGACACATGGCGGCATCCGGCCAGGGAGCGATCTCCTCTATGGGACCGATGCCCCTGCCATCGAAGAGATCGAGCGGGTAGTCGTACGTTTCTCCCTCCCAGACGACGGAGTCACAGGCGAAGAAGGCACCGGCACAGATGCCGAGATAGCCCCCGCCGTTCCGAACGAAGTCCCGGATCCCGTTCACCCCCGCTCCCTGGAGATCGATCTTGTAGTACCACGCCCATCCACCGGGCATGATGAGCAGGTCATACTCCGCCAGTTCCCCCTGGAGGATCTGCTCCCGGTCGACGGTCTCCACATTCGAGCCGAGCCAGGCGGCGAGATGCCTGGCCGCCGTCACGCACGAGGAGTCGCTCCCCCGGTCTTCGTAGACCGCCACGCTGCCGCTCATCCTGAGCCCATCCCTGAAGAGAAACGCATCGTGCGGGAAGGAGAGGGCGATCCCGCTCTTC
>CAZMKB010000245.1:0-5519 GCA_964566685.1 uncultured Gemmatimonadota bacterium
GGGCCGGACGAGCCCCGGATCCCGCAGGGCGTGACCCTCGAGGTCCTGAACGGATGCGGAGCCGACGGAGCAGCCAAGGAGTTCACCAGCGTGCTCAGGAGCAGCGGATTCACCGTGATCGACTTCCGGAATGCTCCCCGGTTCGACTATGAGACCACCGTCGTCGAGTTCCACGGGTGCCCTGCCGGGACCGGGGAAGCCGTTGCGGAATATATCGGTTGCGCCTCGTCTCCCGGGGAGCCGGGCGGTGACGGAGCGGACATCTCCGTCATCATCGGCAGCGACTGGCGGGAGCTCCCCATCGTCACGGGACGTGAAAAACAGCCGGATTATTTCGAATCGGTGCTTGATTTTTTCGACAGATTTCATTATTGTAAATGATTAAAAACTTTCCAGTCGGTGATCGGGTCGAACGGGTGCAAGAGCTTATAAACAAAGCACTTGCGAGATCGGGACGGGAGGGGGACGAGGTCGTCCTCGTGGCGGTGACGAAAGGCGTCGACCGGGATCGGATCCTCCGGGCTGCGGACGCTGGCCTCCGGGTATTCGGCGAAAATCGAGTCCAGGAGGCGGGTTCGAAGATCCCCTGTCTTCCCGACGACCTGAGCTGGCACATGGTCGGTCACCTCCAGCGCAACAAGGTGAAGGAGGCTCTCGGGCTGTTCGACATCATCCAGTCGGTCGACTCCCCGCGCCTGGCGGACGAGATAGCGAAGCGGTCCGCCGGTCGGAGCGGCGAGACCCGTGTCCTCGTCCAGGTCAGGACGACCGAGGAAGAGACGAAATACGGAATCGGCGAGGACGAGCTGGAGAGGCTGCTCGATCACATCGAAGGGCTCGAGAACATACGGGTGACCGGCCTGATGACCATCGGGCCTTTCACCGACGACGAAGGGGAGATCAGGAAGTCGTTTCGCCTGTTGCGGAAGATGTTCGACCGCATCGCCGGTGTGAGTTACCGGAATATCGTCATGCAGGATCTCTCCATGGGAATGACCGATGATTTCGAGATCGCCCTCGAAGAGAGGGCAACGATGGTCCGGATCGGGCGGGCCATTTTCGGCGAGAGGAGAACGTAGTGGTCCCGTTCACGAACGGGGCCGCTCTCGGAGGGAGCGAGAAGAGTGAATATCACGCCTCTTGATCTCAAGAAACAGGTTTTCAGGAAGATCATGAGAGGATACGATCCCGTCGAGGTGCGGACGTTTCTGGATATGGTCTCACAGGAATTCGAAAAGCTGCTCAAGGAGAACATGCATCTCTCGGAGCGGGTGCGGACGCTGGACAACCAGATATCCGACTATCGGAACATGGAGCAGACCATGAACGATGCCCTCCTCTCCGCACAGCGCTCTCTCTCCGAGAGCAAGGAGGCGGCGCAGAAGGAGGCGGAGCTCATCATCCGGGACGCCCGGGTGGAGGCGGAGGAGATCGTGCAGGAGGCAAAGAGGGAGAGCGAACGGCTCAGGAGAGAAGTTTCCGACCTCGAAAAACTGCGGCGGGAGAGCATTGTCAGGCTGAAGAACTTTCTCGACGGCCAGCTGGGGCTTCTCTCCGCGTTTCAGGATTACTACCGGTTCGAGCTGAAGGAGTCGGAGCGGCAGTCGTCGCCGGGAGAGACGGATCTCTGAAAGCTAAAGGTGTGTTCCATGGAGTCGTCCATGCAGGAAGCCAGGGCACGAAAAACGAGCGCTGAGCTCAGAGAAATGATCGAGGAAGCCCGTCGCTTCATCCGGGAGCGGACGCAGTCGTCCCCCCGGATCGGTATCGTGCTCGGCAGCGGTCTCGGAGGCCTGGCGAAGAAAATCCAGGTCGACCTGGCCGTCCCCTACGGGGACATCCCCCACTTTCCCGTCTCGACGGTGGAGTTCCACGCCGGCAACCTCCTGTTCGGCAGGATAGCCGGCGGGGAGGTCGTCGCCATGGAGGGCCGGTTCCACTATTACGAAGGCTACTCCATGCAGGAGGTGACATTTCCCGTCAGGATCATGAAGGCGCTCGGTGTCGAGTACCTCATCCTGTCCAGCGCCTGCGGCGGCATGAACCCGTTCATGGCTCCCGGCGACATCATGCTCATAGCGGATCACATCAATCTGCTGGGAGACAACCCGCTCATCGGAATCAACGACGACGAGCTCGGTCCGCGTTTCCCCGACATGTCGGAGCCTTACTCCCTCGAGCTGATGGCACGCGCCGAGAAGATCGCCCTCGAGGAGAAGATCCCTCTCAGGAAGGGAGTGTACGTCGCCGTCGCGGGGCCGAACCTGGAAACGCGGTCGGAGTACCGGTTCCTGCGGGGGATCGGCGCCGATGTCGTGGGTATGTCGACCGTTCCCGAGGTCATCGTGGCAGTGCAGTCGGGTCTCCGGGTGCTGGCCTTCGCGGTGATCACCGACGCCTGTCTCCCGGATGCACTCGAACCGGTGGATATCGAGAAGATCATACGGATTGCGGGAAGCGCCGAACCGAAGCTGATGAAACTGATGATGCGGGTCGTGGAGGACCTTGCCGGGTAACCCGATGGCGGGCTCGGTGAGCCACCATCGTCGAGGATGTGATAACGGGAGACGGAAAGACGTACAGACGTACAGTGAGCTCGAACAGATAGATGCGGCACTGATGTTCTTTCATTGAGGGAAGCGAAATGGCAGAGAAAAACACGAAGAAGAAGCGGACGGCCGGGAAAAAGAAGAAGAAGACCACGGCGAAGTCCGGTACCGGCAGGAAGAAGACCACGAAAAAGAAAGGTGCGGAGAAGTCCGCCAAAAAGAAGACACGGAAAGGTCTCTACGGAGAGCGTGATCTCAAGCACTTCGAGAAGAGGCTCCTCGAAGAACGAGAACGCATTCTCCGGCAGCTGGGCGTCTTCGGCGAGAACTATGCGAACACGCTGAAGGATTCCTCTGGGGACCTCTCGTCCTACTCCTTTCACATGGCCGACATGGGAACGGACGCCATGGAGCGGGAGAAAGCGTTCCTGTTCGCGTCCCAGGAAGGCCGGCTCTTGTACCACATTGACGAAGCCTTGAGAAGGTTGTACAGGGGGGAATCGTACGGGAAGTGCCACAGCTGCGGAAACAAGATTCAGAAGAAGCGGCTCGATGCGCTCCCGCACGCCCGTCTCTGCATCGAATGCAAGTCCAGGGAAGAAAGTGGGAGTTAACTCGCCCGGAGTCTCCAACGGTCGGAACAAAGCACCTCTCCTCCTGGGGCTCGGGGGCGCCGTTCTCCTCCTCGATCTCGCCACGAAAAGCGCCGTCTCCAGCACGTTCCAGCTCGGCCAGTCAGTCAGTCTCTTCGGCGATTACATCCGCATCACCTACATCCACAACCGGGGGGCGATCTTCGGCCTCTCCGTCGGAGATTTCACCGGCACGGTGGTGCTCGTCGTTTCCCTCATTGCGGCCGTGTTCCTCACGGTGTACTACTTCCGCCTGCCGCCTGGCCTGAAGCTGTACAGGACGGGCCTCGTGCTGATCATCAGCGGGGCCGTCGGAAACATCTTCGACAGGATCACGCTCGGTGAAGTCAGGGATTTCATCGACGTCGGCATCGGCGGCACGCGGTGGCCGATCTTCAACGTCGCCGACACGGCGGTGACCGCCGGAGCCTTTCTCCTTGCTCTCGAACTGTTCCGTGAAAGGAAGGCCCGGGGACCGGCAGAGGTGTCCGCTGACTGACGCAGAGCCCCGAGAACTGATCGTCACCGACGGTGAGGAAGGACAGCGCATCGATAAGCTGCTCTCGACGAAACTGGACGTGTCGAGAACACGGCTGAAGAAGGCCATCGAAGCGTCCGTCGTCCTCGTGAACCAGAGCTCCGTCAGCCCCCACTACCGGGTCAGAACAGGCGACGTGATCCAGGTCGGCACGATCGAGTCGAAGAGTCCGCCCACCGCTGTTCCCGAAGACATCCCGCTCGACATCGTGTACGAAGACGAGGCCCTCCTGGTGGTCGACAAACCGGCGGGCATGGTGGTGCACCCGGCGCCGGGTCACTTCACCGGGACTCTGTTCAATGCCCTCCTCCATCACCTCAAAGAAGCCGTAGCATCCGGAAGCGCCGAACCGGGGCTCGTTCACCGGCTCGACCGGGACACGTCCGGGCTGCTCCTCGTGGCCAAGACCGCCGGCGTGAAAGACATACTCTCCGGGCAGATTCAGGAGCGCAGGGTCGACCGGCGCTACCGCGCGGTGGTGTGGGGCCACCTCAGGGAACCGCAGGGGACGATAGAGGAAGGGATTGGACGCCATCCCGGCGACAGGAGGAAGATGTCCGTCCACGCGTCGAAGAAGCGGGAAGCCCTGACAGAGTACCGCGTTCTCGAGAGCTTCGCCGTCTGCGACCACGTGGCGGTGAAACTGGGGACGGGCAGGACGCACCAGATCAGGGTGCACTTCTCCTCGCTCGGACACCCGGTGGTGGGAGACGAGACCTACGGAGGGGGGAAGGGCAGGGAGGCCGGGTTCATGGGGGAGGGGAGGAAACAGGCGCGGCGGATTCTCACCCTCATCGACCGCCAGGCGCTCCACGCGCACCGGCTCTCCTTCACCCACCCCGTGACCGGCGAGGAAATGAGCTTCACCTCTCCCGTCCCCGGGGACTTCCGCTCCGTGCTCGCCTTCCTCGGGAGCAGGTGTGAAAACTACGGGTCCGGAGAAGACGTCCCGTCCCCGTGACCGGGGCCGACCGCCGATCCGTCCCGCTTCGTCTTGCCCGACATGGCCAGCCTCCCGTGCACCCGCAGTCCTCTCGATTCGGCCAGAAGCACCAGCGCGACGCCGCAGAGAATGACACCTCCGCCCGTGACCCTGCCGATGCCGAGCGGCTCCCCCAGCAGGAACAGAGCGAGTATCGATGCCCCGACGGGCTCGCCGAGCAGGATGATCGAGATCGTCGTCGCGCTGAGATGCTCCAGCCCCCAGTTGAAGGCGGTGTGACCGATGATCTGGGGGAAGACGGCGATGGCCAGGAGCAGGAGATAGGTTCGGCCGTGGAAGCCCGTGAGTGGCGTCCCGGTGCCCGCGGCCAGGAGGAGGAGCAGAACCGCCGAGATCGCATAGACCGCGGCCACGTACGTGAACGTGTCGAGGTGCCTGCGGAGATTCCGGCCTGCGATGATGTAGCCCGCGGCGCCGATGGCTCCGGAGACGGCCAGGAGGTTCCCCGCGAGGGATGTGCCGTCGAGCCTGAAGTCGTGGAATCCGATCAGCACCGAACCGGCCAGCGTGACGAGGATGCCCGTGATCATGAGGCGCGCCGGCTTCTCTCCCAGGAAGAGAGTGCTCCCGATGGCGACGAAGACCGGAGCGCTCTGCACAAGCACGACCGAGCTCGCGACCGACGTGAGGGAGAGCGACGCGATCCAGGTGGTGAAGTGGATGGTGAGGAACACCCCGGACAGCAGGGCTACCTTCATCTGTGACCTGGGGATGCGGGGGAGGAGCCGTCCCGTCCTCACGCCGACGACCAGGAGGTAGAAGGCGGCGGCGATCACCCCGCTTCAAGAGGTGGTCAA
>CAZMKB010000246.1:0-5499 GCA_964566685.1 uncultured Gemmatimonadota bacterium
GCTCAACCCCAGCAGGAGAAAAACCAGCACCCGGAGGACGAAGGAGAACCGTCTCCAGGGGTAGAGCTTTTCCGTCGAGACCGCAGCGAACACGATCGACGGCACGAGCAGGACGATCATCATGTGGTTTCCGAAGGCCAGGCCCATCAGGAAGGCGGTGAGAAAGACCATGCGGCCCTCGCCCTTTTCCCAGCCGGTCAGAACGACACACAGGAGGATCGAGGAGAGGAGCACGGTCAGCGAATACACCTCGGTCTGGGTGCTCACATCCCAGAACGTCTTCGTGCCGGCGAGCAGGGCGGCCGACAGCGTTGCGGCGGCCGTGCGGATGAAGATGTCTCGTTCCCGGAGCATGGAGAAGACGGTGAGGGAGATGAAGAACACGGCGGCCGCTCCGCAGACTGCGGAGAGCAGGTTCACCCGGCAGGCGACTGTTCCCGCAGGAAGGAGCGCGAAGAGCCTTCCCAGAATGGTGAAGAGCGGATATCCCGTGGGATGGGCGACTCCGAGACTCCACGACACGGTGATGAGCTCACCGGAATCGATGAAATTGACGGTGGGTGAGAGAGTGAGCAGATAGGCACCGAATGCGAGGACTGCGTGACAGAGCGGGATCGTCAGCGTGGTGTTCGGTCTCATCCGAGCCTGGTTCCAACCGGTATCTTCTTTCCTCTGAGGAAGGATTCCACGTCCATCCTCTTCTTTCCCTCGAGCTGAAGCTCCGTGAGGGAGAGCCGGTCCCTGCCTGCGGCGACAACGAGCTGACCGGTTTCCGCACGCACGACGGTGCCGGGATCGGCGTCGTCCCCGGCGGAAAGAACCCTCGCCCCGTAGATCTTGAGAACCCTCCCGTCGAGGAGTGTCGAAGCGCCGGGTTTCGAGCACAGCGCCCGTATTTTCCGCTCGATCTCTTCCGCGTCGCCGGTCCAGTCGATGCGTGCTTCGTCTTTCGTGATCTTCGGCGCAACGGTGGCCCCGGGGGGCTGCGGGGTGAGCTCGGCCTCCCCGCTCTCGAGCAGATCGAGCCCTTCGATGAGGAGATCGGCCGACTCCAGGGCGAGCCGTTCGGTCAGGGAGTCCAGTGTCTCGTTGTCTTCGATGCGAGCGGGTTTCTGAAGAAGCAGCGGTCCGGTGTCCATCCCTTCGTCCATCCGGAACAGCGTGACTCCGGTTTCTCGCACTCCGTCCATCAGGCTGCGCTGGATCGGCGCGGCACCACGGTACTTCGGCAGAAGCGACGGGTGCAGGCAGTAGGAGCCGTGACGGGGGATCTCGAGAGCTTCGGGATGAAGGATCTTACCGTAGGCGGCTACGACGCTGACGTCCGGGGCCAGCGCCCTGATCTCCTCGACGAACGATTCGTCCCGTGTCGTCGTGGGCTGGAGAACGGGGAGAGAGAGTCGTTCGGCACGCTTCTTCACGACCGTCGGAAGCGGCTTTCTTCCCCTGCCGCGGGGCTTGTCCGGCTGCGTGACGACGACGACGACGATGTGATCGTCGTGTTCGTGGAGCCTGTTCAGGGCGGGGATGGCGAAAGGAGGGGTTCCCCAGAAAAGAACCCTCATGGTCATTCCTCGGCAAGGAGCGCTTGCTTGACTTTCTTCCACTGGTTCAGCAGGAGCTCTCTCCGGAGAGAGCTCAACCGATCGATGAAGAGGATTCCGTCGAGGTGATCGATTTCGTGCTGGATCGCGCGGGAGAGAAGACCTTCGGCATCGAACTCGAGCCCCTGTCCTTCTGCATCGAGACCCATCACGGTGACGGTCTTCCACCGCTTCACCCGATCGCGAAGCTCCGGGATGCTGAGGCACCCTTCCTCCTCTTCCACTTCCCCGTCATGCCGGAGGATGACCGGGTTCACCAGGGCGATCCGCTCCTGACCGTAGCGGTCGATGTCTCCGTCGAGGACTATGACCCGCTTCGACACGCCGACCTGTGGAGCCGCGAGGCCAACTCCCCCTTCCGTGTGCATGGTGTCGAACATGTCTTCGATGAGACTCGCGATTCCTTCGTCGACCGAATCGACGTCCGACGCCCGCTGCCTGAGAACAGGGTCGCCGAGATATCGTATCTTCCTGAGTGCCATTTCTGATTCCTGCGAATCCGGTGCGCTATTTCCTGACCTGCTGTCCGGGAAGGCGGGCCACCTTCGCTTTCTCTATCGTGATGGTCGTTTTCTCGTCGATCTTGAGTTTCAGTTTGTCGTCCTGGAGGGCGGTGATCTTTCCGTAGATGCCGCCGACCGTGACGACCTCGTCGCCCTGGCGAAGACTCTCGACCATTCTCCGATGCCGCGCCTGTTCCTTCTGCTGGGGTCTGATCAGAAGAAAATAGATGATTGCCACCATGGCGAGGATGGGCAGCAGGGAAACCAGACCGCTGCCTCCCGACCCCTGCCCTCCGGCCATCGCCAGCCAACTCGGGAATTCAGAGAACATCGCGTGCGTCCTTTCGTTCGAACACCCGGGGGAACGTTACTTTCCAGCGTCGCTGCCGACTGTATCTCCGTAAAAAAAATAGAACTTTCGCACGAGTTTTTCAAGGCTGTCGGTCTCGACGGCTTCGCGAATCTCCCTCATGAACCGGGCGAAGAAATGCAGATTGTGAAGAGTTGCAAGCCTGATGCCCAGAATCTCGCCGACGTTGTGCAGATGCCGCAGATAGGCCCGGGAGAAGGTGCTGCAGACATAACAGTCGCACTCCTCGTCGAGCGGCAGATCCTGTGTCGCGAGCGCGCTGTGCCTGAGGGAGACTCTCCCCTGTGAGGTGAACACGGTGCCGTTGCGGCCGAGCCGGGTGGGCACCACGCAGTCGAAGAGATCGGCACCCGCCGTGACGGCCTCGAGGATGTCCCTCGGATAGCCGATTCCCATGACGTACCGGGGTTTTTCATCGGGCAGGGACCGGATCGACCGCACCATGATGTCTCTCAGGAGATCCTTCGGCTCACCGACGGAGAGACCGCCGACAGCGTATCCGGGAAAATCGAGGTCGATGAGGGCCCGGGCCGACTCGTCGCGGAGCTCGGGAAACACACCGCCCTGCACGATGCCGAACTGGACCTGGCCGGGATTCGGCACGTCGCCCGCCGCCACCTCCTCGAAGACTGCTTTCGACTGTCGGGCCCAGCGGTGTGTTCTGCCGACGGATTTTTCCACCCGCTCCCGCGAGGCGGGATAGGGCGGACAGTCATCGAGCACCATGGCGATGTCGGGCCCGAGGAAGGCCTGGATCCGGACGACGAGGTCGGGGGTGAAGCGGTGCTTCGAGCCGTCGTAGTGGGAACGGAATAGAACACCGTCATCGTCGACCCTGTTGAGGTCGGACAGGCTGAAGACCTGGTACCCGCCGCTGTCGGTGAGGATGGGATGATCCCAGCCCATGAACCGGTGGAGACCTCCCAGCGACCGGACCGGCTCGTGGCCCGGTTTCAGGTAGAGATGATAGGCATTGGCGAGAAGGATCTGAGTCCCCGCCTCTTCCAGCTCACGCGGTGAGATCGCTTTCACCGTTCCCTGTGTCCCGACGGGCATGAACGCAGGAGTCCGCACTTCACCGTGGGGAGTCAAGATGAGGCCGGTCCTCGCGTGACCCGACGTTCTGTCACGGGTAAATTTCACCGTTCGCTCCCGCCTCCGGCGCGCCGGCAGTGACGAAAATGCTCGGAGGTGTTGAATTACCGCTGGAATATACGTAATGACTGCTGAAGGGACAAGGTATCTCACAGCCACGGGACGCTGCTGCTGCAAGCGGGGGGTCATGCCATGAGAACAATCGCCATCTTCATGTTCGCTGCAAGCCTGACATTCATTCCGGCAGCCACCGCGGCGGCCGGAACGACCGGTCCCCGCATTCCGGTCTCCTTCCGGGGTAGCTACGGCGCTTACCAGCTCGGGGACGACACGCTCGCCAACGAGTTCAGGAACGCCGGGTTGTCGTTTCTCGCCAGGCAGTACCGGTGGATCGAGCTGGAGCCCGAGCAGGACGAGTTCACGTTCAATCTGATAGACACGTTCTACGACGACATCCTCCGGGAAAACGACTTGTATGTGGTGATCATCCTGAGGACGGGGCAGTGCTGGGCGACGGACAACCAGTACGATCCCGGTCTGGGATCACCGCTCGACGAACGGGCATCGACTCCTCCGCTCGACTACGACGACTACTACGATTTCGTGTATTCGGTGGTCGAGCACTTCCGGGGCAGGATCAACAGATTCATCATCGAGAACGACCCCCTGACGAAGTTCTCCTGGTACGGTACGCCCCAGGAATACAACTTTCTCGTGCGAACGGCCTACCAGGCTGCCAAAGCGGCGAATCCCGACTGTGTGATCATCGCGAACAAGTTTCCGGCGATGAGTTTCTCTCATCTCATCGCGAGAGACCTGGTGGAACAGGAGCGCTTCCAGGAGGCGATCGCATTCTGGAACGGATTCAATGCACGGAGGGTCGAGGATTTCCAGGTAGAGACCATCGACGAGCTTCTCAACTGGCTGGGGAGCGATTTCAGTCTCTGGGTGGACCACTTCGCAGACGTCATCATGACCTCCCAACAGGCTGCGTACATGGATGCCCTCGGCTTCAACTACTACCTGCACTATGACTACATCGACGAGGTGGTCGGGTGGCTCGAGAAAAAGATGGATGACGGCGGATTCTCTCTCCCCATCCTCGATCTCGAGCACGGGGTGAAAGACGAGCGTGAGGAGTTGTCGGACTACACGGCGGCTGTGGAGCTCGTGAAAGGATACATGATCGTTCATGCTCTGGACATCCCGACCGTTTCCTGGTATCCGTTCACCATCGATTCGGTCATGCACAACGTCGAATACCTGAAGCCCCTCTGGGATTTCGAGAACCAGGAATTTCTGCCCCCCTACATCTCGATGCAGATTCTTTCGCGCCACATCGGGCCCTTCCACACGATCGGGGACGTCTTCATCGGCAACTACCGGCGGTACCCGTTTCTCGACGAGCGGAGCGGCCGGGTGGACGTCGATGTCGTCTGGTCGGACACCTGGGAGGGTGATCTCGAGATACTGTTCAGAAGGCCCGCGACGGAGGCGATCGTCACGACATTCATCGGTAACTCGGTCGAAACCATTCCGAACATCAATGACACCCTCGTCGTCGAGGTGAACGGAGCCCCGCGGTTCATCAGGTGGATCTTCGAGGACTGACGGGCGGTGGTCCGGGAGGCCGGCCCGTTTCCCCGAACCGGCCCCGACAGCAGAACGGTCAGAGGATGAGCATGGCGTCGCCGTAGCTGTAGAAGCGATAGTTCGACTCGACGGCCTGACGGTAGGCCTCGCCGAGGAGCGCCCTGCCGGCGAAGGCGGCCGCCAGGAGGAGCGTGGAAGCCCGCGGAAGGTGGAAATTGGTGAGCAGGACGTCCACGTTCCTGAACTCGTGCGGGGGAGAGATGGTGATCCCGGTCCAGCCGCCCGCAGCCCCGTACGGCGCATCGCCGATCGTCTCGAGGACCCTCACCACCGT
>CAZMKB010000247.1:0-5498 GCA_964566685.1 uncultured Gemmatimonadota bacterium
CGTCAACAACAAGGTGCTGGCCAGGTGGTTCCTGGGCAGGGAACTCGCCTTCGCATACGGCCTCAACCTCACTGTCATGAGGCTCGGCACCTTCCTGGCACTCAACGTCCAGGCGCCGGTTGCCCAGGCCTGGGGGCTTTCCTCGGCTCTCTGGTTCGCCGCCGCGATCATGGCTCTCGGGTTCGGGACGTTCTTCATCTACCTCTTCATCGAGAAGGTCGTGGCTGGACGCAGGGCGGAGCTCCCGCCGGCCTCCTCCCTGGAGACTCCGGAAGAGCAGTTCAAGCTGCGTGAAGCGTTCTCGTTCGACGCCTCCTTCTGGTACATCACGCTGCTCTGCGTCACCTTCTATTCGGCCGTCTTCCCCTTCCAGGCATATGCGCCCGACATCCTCGTGCAGAAATTCGGCTACAACATCACCCGGGCCGGAATGTACACCTCTGCGCTCATCCTCGGTACGATGATCTTCACACCGATCCTCGGCTGGTTTGTCGATCACTACGGCAGGAGGGCCACGATGATGATCTGGGGATCGCTCCTGCTCATCCCCTGCCATCTCCTTCTCGGGCTCACCCGTTTTCCTCCGGTCGTGCCTATTTTCGTCGTCGGCATCGCGCTCTCGCTCGTGCCGGCGGCTCTCTGGGCGGCGATTCCCATGATGGTGAGCGAGAAACGGCTGGGGACGGCCTTCGGCGTCGTGGGCTATGTTCAGAACCTGGGCCTGATGATCTTCCCGTATCTCGCGGGCAGAATCGCCGACAAGTACACCACGGTCGAGGTGGTCGGCGGTGAAGAGGTGAGCACGGTGGACTACACGATGACCATGGTCATGTTCGCCGGGCTCGGCGTCGTCGGTTTCCTGTTCGCCCTGGCGCTCAGGCGGGCCGACAGGCGCCGGACCGACGGAGTCAGCATCGAAAAGGTCATGATCGGTTGACCGGCCGCTCCCGCTCCCCCTGACGAACAGCTCGATTCCGGTTTCAATGAAGGCATGATTGCTGCTCATTACTTTCCTGCAGCAATCTGACCGGAAGGAGGGCTGCATGAAAACTCTCATCGTTTCGACCGGCTTCGTGTGCATGATCCTTGTGGCAATCAATCCGCTCCACTCACAGAACCTCGAAGACATGCTGTCGAAGTACACCGAGGGCGAGAACGGCAGAGGGTACATGCAGCCGCTCGCTGATGTCTTCGGGGCCAACATCAATACCGGCCTGTACCACGGTGCCGTCATCCCGGAAGAAGGATTTCACATCTCAGGGAGCCTCGAGGTCATGATGGCTCCCATCGGTGATGACGCGCGCACGTTCACGGCATCGACGGAGGATCCCTTCTATCCGCCGCAGGAAGTCGAGGCGCCGACCGTCTTCGGCGACCCTCAGGGACCTTCCGTGGAGGGCACCGGCGGCACGGTGTACAATTTCCCCGGCGGTTTCGACGTGAACTGGTTCCCGTCTTTGGTTCCCCAGATCACCGTGGGAACGGTCCTGGGAACCCAGGGGGTGTTCAGATACATCGACTTCCAGGCGGGTGACAACATCGGCAGGATCAAGATTTTCGGGTTCGGCCTCCGTCACAGCGTGAGCCAGTGGATCGAGAAGGCTTACCCGTTCGACCTCGCCGCGGTATTCTTCCGGCAGAGCTTCGACGTCGAAGACGTCGTCGAAGCCAACTCCACCTTCTTCGGCCTCGTCGGAAGCTACTCAACCGGCATCCTGTCGCTGTACGGAGGGCCGGGCTTCGAGTCCGCGAACCTCGACATCGCGTATGAGACAACGACGGAGACGGATTCGACCACCATCAGTTTCGATCTCGACGGTGCCAACTCGGCCCGTTTCACCATCGGAGCCGCGCTCGACCTTCGATTCCTCGGGCTGCACGTGGACTACAATATTGCTTCCCAGAGCACCGTCGGTGTCGGCATCAGCTTCGGCATGTGATGATTCAGCGTGATCCTGTGACATCCGGTCCGAAAGAGGTGACCATCATGAAACGACTCACGATCATCCTTCTCTTCGTCGCACTTCCGCTCTTCACCAGCTGCGACAAACGGCTCTTTCATTTCGTTGTGGATTTCGACGAGATCTCGATCTTCCAGGTCGACGAGAACGGTGCATTCGAGATGTCCGAATTCGTCTCCGCCGACGAGATAAAAAACGCCGTGGAAGTGCCTTCCGACGGCGTCATCACGGGGGTGGACATCCAGCAACTCGAGGTGTGGGTGGAGCTCCGGGAGGGGAACGAGGCTGGCGATTTGATCCTGAGCGGTGAAATCATCGATCTGTCCGGCGGTCGGGATTACATGTTCAGGGACTACTCGGTTGACATTTCTTATCCCAATGCTCCCTTCATCGGCATCAACAGCCTGATCTCCCTCGGCATAATCAGGCTGCAGGGGAAGATCGAGAGCTATCTTCTGGGTCTGGGGGATTCGGGATACTACATCCGGCTCTCGGGGAGATCTGAGCCTCAGGGCCAGCGGATCGCGGTGGACATCTTTCTCGCGGCCAGGGCAACCGTGAAATACGATCAGTGCCTGGACGTACCCAGCGGTTTCATGGGCGGTGACGACTGCACGATCGAGTCGGGGGACACCGACAGTGCCGTCAGTGCTCCTCCGCGGGCCGGATCTCCCGGGGACCGGTCATGATCGAGAGCGAGAAGAGGAACAGGATGAGGTTCCTGAGGAGGGTGAGTGAGCCGATCTTCTCCTCGGTCCCGGTGAGGTCGAAGCACCCGCAGGAGATGTCGATTCCCCGTACCAGTGCCTGGGCCACGGCGAGGGTGAAGACGAGAAACAGCACCGCGGTCAGGAAGGATGCGGTGCTTCGCCAGAGGCCGGTGATGAGCAGGATGCCCAGAACGAGCTCGAGCCAGGGAATGACGAGAGACCCGAGCAGAATCAGGCTCGACGGGAGCATGCGGTAGTTCGAGAGGGCAATCGCGAATTCCTCCGCATGAGCGACCTTTGTCGTGCTCGCGTAGATCAGGACACCGCCGAGGAGCAGCCTGACACCGGTCGTTGCGATCCGTTTCATTCCGCGAATCCCTCCTCGATCGGGTAGTCGGCTTCTTCCCACTCGACCCAGCCTCCGAAGAACACCCTCACATCCTCGTACCCGAGCTCCCGGAGAGCCGTTCCCAGGAGTATGCTCGACTCGCAGTCCGTTCCGTCGCAGTAGGTGATGATCGGCAGGCCCCGCGGCACCTTCCGGTCGATGAGCGAGTAGTCGTATTGCGCCTCCTCCCAGGGAATGTTGACCGCTGCCGGAATGTGGCCGAAGTCGAACGAGGCCTCGTCCCGGGCATCGATGAACAGAACGTTCCCCTCGATGAAGGCATCCCCCGCCTCCTGCAGGCTGATCCGCGGCAGGGCGGTTTCGTCGGCGTCCTTCACCCGGTCCTCGAGGGAGAGCTTCGTGTCCCCGCTCAGCGCAGCCCTCACGAAATTCAAGTTCGTGGCGGCACCGAGAACCAGGCAGACGAGAATGAGGAGGAACGGTCTCGTTCCGTAATCTCTGATGACGTATGCTTTCATGGAGTGTCCTCTTTTCAACCATCATACACGCCCGAGCCGGTAAGGGTTCCGGCCGGACCGTTGCCCGGGAGCTTTCGGAATTCCGCGCCGTGAAGGCTTCTTCCGGGAACATTCCTATTACTTACTACCTGAACGGCGCATTTTCAAGAATATTCTCTCCCGGCCGGTTCAGATCGCGGAAATTATCCACCTCGATCGACGGTCGTGCCGGCGGGTGAGAGCACAGCGGTATTGTTGACTTCGGGGGACGAATCCCTTACATTTAGTTGCATGCTGTTGCGGAACATTTGTATGCTTTCCTTCCTCGCTCCCAATCCCGCTTGGAAAGAGCAGACCGTTCCCCGGCGAGACAGGTCTCCGGTATAACAAGGAGCGTGACAGATGCGAGCCGGAGTGTGGAAAACCGCAGTCATCATCTCGTTCGTCGTTTTTCTTTCCTGTGGCCAGAAGGATCCGGTATTCGTTGCTCCCGAGATCGACTACGGGTCGGTGTTCGTCGACTCCGAGCCCGGGGGGGCTCTGATCTTCATCGACGGTGCGTCCACCTTGCAGGTCACGCCGGACACCGTTCACGAGGTCGTGACGGGCCAGCGAACGGTCACCGTGCTGCTCGAAGGCTATGAGAGCGATCCCGATGCGGAAACCGTGGAGGTCATGGCCGACAGCGTCGTGAGCGTCTCCTTCACGCTCACCTCCGTCGGTGTCGCTTCGCGGGTCGTCCTGATCGAGGAATTCACCAACACGAGCTGTATTCCCTGTGCCGAAGCGAGCCCAATCATCGACGGCCTTCTCGAAGAGCTCGGCGGCGGCCAGCTCCTCGCCATCAAATATCACACCGGCTTCCCCGGTGCCACCGATCCGTTCTATCTCCACAACCGCAGTGACAACGACGCACGTCTCGACTACTACGGCGTCCTCGGCATCCCCGACGTGTTCGTGGATGGCATCCTGGGGCCCCCGTCCCTCGACAGCGACCGGGTCAGGCAGGATGTCGAGACGAGGCTCGCCACTCCTCCGGCCTTCAGCATAGAATCGGACTACGAGATCACCGGCGGCCAGTACAGTGTCACGGCCACGGTTCTCGGCCTCGACGATCCCGGGACGGGGGATTACGTCATCCACTTCGCTCTGGTGGAAAGCGGCGTCCACTTCGACGATCCGCCGGGGGCAAACGGCGAGACCGACTTCGAGATGATCATGCGGAAAATGCTTCCCGACGCCGATGGGGAAACATTCGCCTACTCGGAAGACGCAATGATCTTCGAGCGGGAAGTCGCCCTCAATCCGGCATGGAATACGAACAACATAGAGACCATCGTCTTCATCCAGAGCCAGGGAACGCGCGAGATACTGCAGGCACGTTCGGATCACGAGTAAGGAGGATTCACCATGAAGATGCGCTTCTTCGTACTGATCACCATGGTACTGTTGCCGACGGCGGCCGTGTCGGAGGCGGAGGCCCAGACCGATTTCGAGTTCGAGGCGCCGCTCCACATCGCCGTCGACAGTCTGAGCACCTTTTTTCCGATGTACGCGAGTCTCACAAATACCGGCGATTCCTCCGACGTCTTCCAGATCGAGCTCGATTCTAACCTGCCGGACACGAGCTGGGTGGCGCTCCTCTGTATCAAGGGCTTCTGCCTGCCGCCCGGAATCACGACCGCCGTGGAGACTCTCGCGGTCGGCGAATCAGATACGTTGATGGACGTTACCTTTCGATCGAAGGTGCCCGAAGTGCCCGAAGTCCACGGAGCCGGTTACGCCTCGCTGACGGTGACATCGATGCGGAACCCCGCGCTCGTCAAGAGCCTGAGCTTCACCTTCATCTCCGACGGGACCCAGGTCCTCGTCGTGGACGACGACGGCGGAGAGAGTTACGAGACCTACTACGAGGACGCCATGCCGGAGGAGAAAACGCAGGGTACCTGGGAGAGGGCGCTGCAGGCTCCGACGGCCGATG
>CAZMKB010000248.1:0-5394 GCA_964566685.1 uncultured Gemmatimonadota bacterium
AAGTATTCGGCCATGGTGAGCCCGGCGTGGCCGACCCGGAACCGCGCTCCGGGCGGTTCGTTCATCTGGCCGAAAATCATCACCGTGCTGTCAAGAACACCGGCCTCCTGGACTTCACGGTAGAGCTCTTCTCCTTCCCGGCAGCGCTCACCGATGCCGCAGAAGAGGCTCACTCCCTCGTGCCTGCCCGCCATGTTGTGGATCATCTCCATGATGAGCACCGTCTTGCCGACACCTGCTCCCCCGAAGAGGCCCGCTTTCCCGCCCCGCTGGAGCGGCGAGAGCACGTCGATCCCCTTGATTCCCGTCTCGAAGATTTCCGAAACCGTCGACTGCTCCGTGAGCGGAACCGGGTGCCGGTGGATTCCCCTCCGCCGCAGGTCGCTCAGCTCCTCTTTTCCATCGATGGGGGTACCGAAGACGTTGAACACCCTGCCGAGGAGCTCCTTCCCGACGGGCACGGTGACCGGGCTCCCGGTGTCGACGACCCCGGCTCCGAGTGAAAGCCCCCGGGTCGGCGTGAGGGCGATTCCCCTCACTGTTTTTTCATCGACGTGAGTGAGCACTTCCACGCTGATCTCTTCCTCCTCTCCCGTTCGAAGGATGTTGTGAAGGGAAGGGAGCCGCTTCTCGAAACGGGCGTCGACGACGTTTCCACGTATGGAGGCCACCGTGCCCTCGTGTGATCCGCCGTTTCGAATCCTGTTCCGGTTCATGGAGCTCCTCTCCATCGCGAATGATGCCTGCCTTCTCCCGGCCGGTGTTCCCGCTCGAAAGCGATCCGGCGGTGAGATGCGGCCTCCCCGACCTTCTCCGGGCGGAGATTCCCATCCCCGGATTCATACAAGAAGCATTCCACCGAGAGTACGAGATTATCCGTAACCGGAGCGCTTCGCCCGACCGTGGAAAAGCATGTATGTTAATGGAAGCCAACGAATTGAACGGTTCGTGCGTTTTTTCCGCTGACGGGATCGGAACCGGCGTGTTTCCCGAAAAGTGTACGATCGGTACACGCCGGCCGGGAAAAGCCGTAGGGTGATTTTCCGCGCTTTCTCCCGTTGTCCTCCCCCGCATCCTGTCCCGGGAATGACAAAAGCCTCCGGTGCTGTTGTCAGAGGGGGTTACGTATCATCTCGTCAAGAGAAATCGTGGCTTTGCCGTGATCGACGCTCGTCGGTTACAGAGTTCCCGTACCGAATCTGCATGAGTTCCCGCGGCTGTCCGGGAGCGGTGTGCCGAAGCTTCACAGAAGACCCGTGGCCGGTTCGATATCGAAGGCAGGGAAATGGGGCTCGAGGTTGGTCGACACGGCTCCTGTCCGTTGTCGGAAAGCAGGTTACGTGGTTTCACCCCACCCTGGCACAGATATTGTCGAAGACGTTGCCGGGAAGGCAGTCCCGGACGGAAGGTTTACGGCGCCGTTTCGCGTCGTTTTTCCTGTTGTACGATGATCTCCGAGTTCCACCGCATCCGTTATGAGGGCCGTGAGGATGGCCGGATCTACCGGATGCCGATCGAGTGCAACCCGCCGATGAAAGGATCTGAATCATGAGCACGACCGGAAAAGGAGAATCCCTCCTCGTCGATCTGTACGAGCTCACCATGGCCGCCGCATACCACCGGAGCGGGCGAACCGCCCCTGCGACATTCAGCCTCTTCATCAGGGAGTATCCGCCCCACCGGGGATACTTCGTGAGTGCCGGGCTCGACGACGTCCTGGAGTTTCTCGAATCATTCAGGTTCGGGCGGGAGGAACTGGACTACCTGGGCTCACTGGGAAAATTTTCCGACGACTTCCTCCATTACCTGAGCGGCTTCGGCTTCTCGGGGGATGTCCATGCTATCCCGGAGGGGCGGCTGTTCTTCAAGGACGAACCCATCCTGGAAGTCACCGCACCGATCATCGAGGGACAGCTTGCGGAGACCCTCGTCATCAACATGATCAACCTGCAGGTCGTCATCGCCTCGAAAGCGGCACGCTGTGTCCACGCGGCCTGCGGAAAGAGGCTGGTCGATTTCTCCCTCCGGAGGACCCAGGGGACCGACGCCGGCCTGAAGGTGGCCCGCGCGAGCTACATCGCCGGATTCGGCGGGTCGAGCAACGTGCTGAGCGGCATGCGATACGACATTCCGATCTCGGGGACGATGGCCCACTCTTTCGTCACCAGCTTCGACAAAGAAGAGGATGCATTCAGGGCGTTCTCCGAAACCTTTCCGGACCAGACCGTTCTCCTGATCGACACCTACGACACCGTGGAGGGGGCGAAGAAGGCGGTGGAGGTGGGGAAGGTGATGGCGGAGAAGGGACACAGCCTGCGAGGTGTCCGCCTCGACAGCGGCGACATGGCCGACCTCAGCCGTAAAGTCAGAAAGATTCTCGACGAAGAAGACTTCGAGGATGTGGAGATATTCGCCAGCGGCGGATTCGACGAATACAGGATAGATGACATTCTGGGAAGGGGTGCCGCCATCGACGCGTTCGGCATCGGAACGAAGATGGGTGTGTCGGCGGACTCCCCCTATACGGACATCGCCTACAAGCTGGTCGACTACGACGGCAGGCCGGTGCTCAAGCTCAGCACGGGAAAGAAAACGCTGGTCAGCCGGAAGCAGGTGTATCGATTCGAGGACAACGGCCGCCCGGCGCGCGACACGATTGCGCTGCGTGAGGAGGAACACGACGGAGAGCCTCTCCTCCGAGAGGTGATGCGGGGCGGCAGCAGGCTCTCCCCACCGGAGGCGGCAGGGGATATCCGGGACCGCTTCGCATCCGAGTTCGGGCGTCTCGACGAGCGGTACCGGCGGCTCCGGGATCCCGACGCCTTCCCGGTGGACCTGAGCCCCGATCTGCAGAAGCTGCAGGACAGGGTGGTTCACCGGGTCGTCGAGAAAGAGCTCGGAGAGAGCTGACCGTGGCCGGTCAGTGAGAGGGGAGACGGGAGTGTTCGAAGACAGGAAAGATGCCGGGATACGTCTCGGGACCGCCATGGAGAAATACCGACCGGATCGTCCCATCGTGCTCGCGATTCCACGGGGAGGGGTCGAGGTGGGATTCGAGGTCGCGCGTCGTCTCGAAGCCGATTTCGACGTCCTGATCGCGAGGAAGCTGCCCCTGCCGGGAAATCCCGAAGCGGGGTTCGGTGCCGTCGCCGAGGGGGGAAGCATATACATCATGGACACGGCCCGCTGGTCCATTCCCGACGACGTCATCGACCGTATCGTCGCGGAGCAGGAAAGGGAGGTCGAGCGGAGGATCGAGGTGTTGAGGAACGGACGCCCGCTGCCGGACCTCTCGGGAAGAACCGTACTCCTCGTCGATGACGGTCTCGCGATGGGATCGACCATGCGCGTGTCGGTCGTGGCGTGCCGGAACGCCCGTGCCGGAACGGTCGTGGTCGGAGTCCCCGTTGCGGGCGGAAAGGTGGCGAAGGAGTTCGAGAAGCTCGCCGACGACGTCATCGTCCTGGATACGCCGCCGAACTTCCGGGCGGTCGCCGAGTCGTACCGCATGTGGTACGATGTGTCCGACCGGGAGGCGATAGAGCTGCTCGGCAGGAAGCCTTCCGAACCGTCGTCGTGAAACAGCCGGGGCCACGGCGGACCGGGAAACCCGGGACAAGACACCCCGATTCATATCAGGAAAACGGTACTGCAACAGGTCCAGGGAGGAAGAACGATGGTACCACCGGAGCGACTCAGGCTCTACAACACACTGACGAGAAGGAGGGAGCGGTTCCGATCGCACCGCGAGAAGCATGTCCGGATGTTCACCTGCGGGCCATCGGTCTACCAGCCTGCCCACATCGGTAATTACCGGACCTTCATCGCGGAAGACATCCTCCACCGGTACCTCGAGTTCAAAAAATACCGGGTGGGCAGGGTCATGAACCTGACCGACGTGGAGGACAAGGCGATCCAGGAGGCCCGGAGCCGCGGTATGTCCCTCAGGGACCTGACGGATGAGAACACCCACCTGTTCCTCGAGGGTGCCAGGACACTCGGTATCACTATTCCATCCGAGCTTCCCCGTGCCTCCGAGAATGTCGAGGAGGCGGTCGCCCTGATCCGGCGGCTTCTGGAGAAAGACTACGCCTACCGGCACGACGGGGACATCTTCTTCGATCCTCTGAAGTACAGGGGATTCGGAAGACTCTACGGCCTGGACATGAGCCGGTGGCCGAAGAAGAAGAGGCGCTTCAGGCAGGACACCTATCCCGGGAACCGGTGGAATCTGGGCGACTTCATTCTCTGGCACGGGGCCCGTGACGGCGGGAGTGAGGCAGAGCCCGTCTGGGACACACCAATCGGAAGGGGCCGCCCATCCTGGAACATACAGGACCCGGCCATCATCAGCGCGCACCTGGGGGAATCGATCGACATCGCTATGGGAGGAGCGGACAACCTCTACCGCCATCACGACTACACGCTCGCCGTGATGGAATCCCTTTCGGGAAAGAGGTTCGCCCGCCACTGGCTGCACGCGGAGCTTCTGTTCGTGCACGGGGAGAAGATGTCCAAGAGCAGGAACAACATCGTCTACCTCGACGATCTCCTCGACCGGGGCTACTCCCCGGCGGCTGTCCGCTGTTTCCTGATGTGCGGATCCTATCGCGAGCCGCTGAACTTCACTCCCGAAAAGATGTCCTGCACGCAGGGGGATCTCGCGCGCACGAGGCAGCGGCTCGAGCGTCTGATGAACGTCAGGCGCAGGAGGGGAAAGACCGACAGAGACGTGAGGGACAGGATCGAGCGGATCGAACGATCTTTCGTCGACCGGATGGACGATGACCTCGATGTCGCCGGCGCGGTCTCCGCGCTGGACGAGGCTCTGGATGACCTGACGGCCCTGGACCAGGACGGGAGATTCGGGGAGCGGGAAGCGCGGCTGCTCAGACAGGCCATCACCAGGATCGACTCGGTCCTGAATGTCCTCGCACGCTGACGTGGAACGGGACGTCAATGCGGGCCGCCGGTGGTTCGGCGGGAGCCTGGACGAAGGAGTGACAACCCATGTACAACCTGCTCATCATCATTCTGGCAGCGGCGGCGCTCGCTCTGATCGGGTACGGAGTTCGGAGGGGAAACCGTCTCCTGATTGCCGCCGGCGCGGTCCTCGGGCTCGCAACCGTTCTGTTCTTCTCCCTCCTTTCCTTCTGGGGGGAGCTGCTCTGGTTCGACGCCCTGGGATACGAGAACCGTTTCTGGACCGTGGTCGCCGCCGAGGCGGGATTCGCAGCAGCCGGGGCGGTGGCGGGGGCTCTGCTCGTCTTCCTTCTTCTTCTGCCGCTTCCGGCCGGCCGGAGCCGGGTGAGGCGGGCGGCAGCGGGCCTGGCGGCCGCAGCCGGGGCGCTGTGGGGCCACGCCAACTGGGACACGGTGCTTCGTCACCTGAAC
>CAZMKB010000249.1:0-5390 GCA_964566685.1 uncultured Gemmatimonadota bacterium
GTAGTTCTGCGACAGTCCGTACACCTTCGGCAGACCCACCACCTCCTCGTCCTCGATTCCCACCGTTTCACCGAAGATGTTCATGACCGTCTCCACCACCGACCTCGCACCCTCCTCCTCCATGAAGTAGAGCGGCACGTCCACCAGGATCATCCCGTAGTCGCCCGACGTCGCCGACACGCCCACCGGCAGTCCGTGGAAGGGGGAACTCCCTCCCTCGCTCGACACGTATGCATACACCGAATACGCTCCGCTCATCGGCTCCGGCAGAACGTCCGTCGAAAAGAGCGCTCCCAGCGGGGCCTTCTCACCGTCCACCCGGATCGGCAGAAACTCTCCCACCAGACCGTCCGCCCCGATCATGTCCGTGTCCGCGTTCGACGTGGTCCGGGCCGAGTCGATCCCCGCCCAGTCGTGCAGGAAACTCCCCGCACCGAACTCATACGACGTGCCCGACTCTCCGGAGATGGCCGACATCAGCATCCAGCCCGAGAAGAACACCTGGCCTCCGCCCTCCAGGTACTGACGGATCGTCGTCGTGTCGGGCGCTATCGACGAGCCCAGCCGAACGTCGCTGTGCCACACCACCGCCGAGTAGATCCCGACGTCGTAGTCGCGTATACGTCGCGCCATCGCGGTGCTGTCCGCCGCGTCCCACTCTCCCGTCACGTTGTAGCCGTCGAGGAGCCTCGCGTAGTATGCGTCCACCTCCTCATCGGTCGGCATGAAGGGACCACCGGACCCGTCACGCGTGTTGTCCACCACCAGGATCCCGCTGTCGTGCGTCGCCAGGCGTCCCAGAGCCGGTGACGACGGCTCGCTCTCGTTCGCCGGATCCTGGGTGTCCACTGCCGTCACGTGGTAGGAGTAAAGCACGTGTGGCTCGAGAGTGTCGTCCGTGAACGTCGTCCCGGGATCGGCGACGAACCCCAGAAGCACCGGCTCACCGCCGCCTTCCACCGGAGTCCGGGACACATTGTAGCCGGCGATGTCGAGTTCTCCCTGGTTCGACTCCCACACCAGACTGACGCTCGACTCGAAGGAGGTCGATGCGAGCCCGGTCGGCGGCAGCGGGGCAGCGCTGGCCGTGATCTCGACCTCACCGGAGAGGAAGCTCTCGTAGCCATCGGTGTCGAAGGCGGATACCGCGACGTAGTAGGTGGTTTCCGGAACCAGGCCCGTCAGGGTGTCCGACGCCGCCGTGACCGGTTTCACCTCGTCGTAGACGCCGGGCTCCGTCCCGTAGTGGATGTTGTAGCCGTCGATGTCGGACTCGGTGTTGGGATCCCACTCGACGTAGATCTCCGTGCCCTCCCCGACGTTGGCAGCCGTCAGGCCGGTCGGGATCTGCGGGGTGTTCGCCACGAAGAGGACCGAGGCGGTGACCATCTCGGCGACGTCCGTGAGGTAGGGAAGGTTGACGTTTTCGACGAGGTCGTCGCAATTGTGCCAGTAGGGGCTGAAGTCGCCTTCCATGACATAGACGTAATCGTAGCCGAACTGGTGGAAGTAGTAGTGATCGCTGGACAGGGAGGCTCCGGTGGTGATGAAGGGCAGCAGATCGGTGTATGTCTCGGCCATGGCGGCCAGCACCTCGGCGAAGTGCACCGATCCCGCCGTCCCGGTGTTGATCTCGACGTCCCACACCGGACCCGTGAGGTTCCCGACCATGTCCATGTTGAACATGAGGAGGATGTCCATGCCCTCGTTGAACGCGGTCTCCGCGAAGTGCTCACTGCCGTAGAGACCGAACTCCTCGGCCCCGAAAGGCGTCCAGATGATGGTGACGTCGGTGTCGACGTTCGCAAGCACCCGTGCCGCCTCCATGGTGACCACGGTCCCGGTTGCGTTGTCGTCGGCTCCCGGAGCCAGGGTGTCGGGATCGCACCTCGGATCGTTATGTATGATTGAGTCGAAATGGCCGCCGACGACGATGACCCGGTCGGGATTGATGGTGCCGGGCTTGACAGCGACGACGTTCCACTGCTCGGCGCACTGCGACGGCGGGAAGGGGAAGGTGTCGAACGACACGTCGGTGTAGCCGAACTCGAGGAACTTGTCGTATATCCACTCGCTCGAAGCCGTGTTCGAATCGGTACAGGCGTACCTGGTCCTGAACGCCTCGAGCCTCATCATGTAGTCGGTGACCGTCGAGTCGGACACCTGGTTGACCACGAAGCTCTCGAGCCCGTACCAGGTATCCCGCACGGGCCTCGCCCTCTCCACCGGAGGTTCGACAAGGGGGACGGCAGTGTCGTGGATCCTCACGATCTCGAGACGGCTCTCGATGAGATCGCCGACCCGGTCTTCCGGTCCTTTCACGATCACTCCTTCCGGCACCTGCGTGATCCGCTTGAAGGAAGGAGGCACCGACACCGCCCCGCCAACGCGGGGAGCGCCGACCAGATAGTACGGTTCCGAGAAGGGTGCATCGTCCACGACTCTCGCCGAGAAGCCTGCCGCCCTCACCTGCTCCACTCCCGACAGCGACGCGCTGGCGAGTATCCAGCGTTCTCCACGGAGATGAGGGATGATTTCGGCGGAACGCAGGCTCTCGAGACGCAGGTCACCCGGATTCTCTATGAGAAGGAGCCTCTCTCCACCTCCGCCGAATCCGAGCAGGGAGGGAACGGCGAGGAGAAGAGAGAACAACACGAGTTTCGACTTCATGACGACCCCCTGGGCAAGGACGATGACACGTGTTTTGTGCTGGAAACTGCCAAGACAAGATGAGGGGATCCAGGCCCCGCTCTCACCCAATGGAACATAGGGCATTTCGCACCCGAAGTCAACGCAGATGCCGGCTACGAGCATGCCGGGGGTCGACTCTCCCGGGCGTTTCCCCGACCTGATTCCGCTTTCAGATCACGGACCGGGCTCCCGGTGAGATACACGGTTCGGACATGCTCTCAGACCGGGACGGAAACGATACCTTCAGCGCCGGCACGTTGACACCTCCGGGGGAATCTCCTAATTTACACGTGCACCGCCCCCGGCGGTGGCAGATGAGTCACGTCACCCTCTTCCGAGGACGAACATGGCCCGAACTTCCCCGCAGGCGGACAGTCGAGAACGCCGCCGTGTCGAGATCAGCGGAACCGTCCAGGGAGTCGGATTCCGGCCGGCTGTCTACCGGGCTGCAATCGAACAGGGAGTGGCGGGCCTTGTCAGGAACACCTCATCGGGAGTCCTGATCGAGGTCGAGGGCCCGGGAGGCGCGGTCGACTCGTTCCTCGAGTCGATCCGGAGCCATACTCCTCCGGCCTGCCGGATCACCCGCTTCATCACGCATTCCGTCGATCCGACGGGTGAGCGCTCCTTCGTCATCGAGGCCAGCGGCAGAAGCGGTGCGAAGGAGTGCGTCATCCCCCCCGACATCGCCACCTGCGACGACTGCCTCCGGGAGCTCCGTGATCCCGCAGACAGGAGGTACCGGTACCCCTTCACGAACTGCACCAACTGCGGGCCCCGCTACACCATCGTGCGTGACATCCCCTACGACCGGGACCGCACCACGATGAGCGGATTCCGGATGTGCCCGGACTGCGGCGCCGAGTACGGGGATCCCGCCGACCGCCGGTTCCACGCCCAGCCGAACGCCTGCCCCGCCTGCGGCCCGCGGGTGACGCTCCTCGACCCGCGGGGACGGACGGTCGCATCACAAGACCCTGTGGCCCGCGCCCGGGACCTCCTCGCAGCCGGCGCCATCCTGGCGGTGAAGGGGCTGGGAGGATTCCACCTCGCCGTCGACGCCTGGAAGAATGACCGTGTCGGCGAGCTCCGGAGGCGGAAGGGCCGGGAGGAGAAGCCGTTCGCGGTCATGGCGGCTGATCCCGCTGCGGTGGACTCCTTCGCCGAGACGGAGCCGGCGGAGAAAGCCCTCCTCCTCGATCCGGCGAGACCGATCGTTCTCCTCAGAAAGAGAGAGCCCTTCCCCCTGGCGCCCGGCATCGCTCCGGGAAACAGGTACGTGGGTGTCATGCTCCCGTATACGCCGCTCCACCACCTGCTCCTCGGGCGGGACGGGAGCGGGGATCCGTCCGAACCCAGGCCGGGGCTGGTCATGACGAGCGGCAACCCGGGGAAGGAGCCGATCGCCCGGACCGACGACGGGGCACGGGAGCGGCTTGCCGGTATCGCCGACTACTTCCTCGTCCACGACCGCCCGATTCACCAGCGGGCCGACGACTCGGTGGTGAGAGCGCACCGGGGTGCACCGTTGGTGATCAGGCGCTCGAGAGGATACGTACCCGCTCCACTCGAGCTCCCCCTCGAGACCGGGCCTGCCCTGGGCTGCGGGGCCGGCCTCAAGAGCACCGTCTGCCTGGCACGCGGGAGGAAGGCGTGGCTCAGCCAGCACGTCGGTGACCTGGAAAACGAGCGGACCTGCCGGTTTTTCACCGACACGATCGATCACCTCCGGCGGATTCTCGGTATCGTCCCGGCCGTGGCGGCCCACGACCTCCACCCCGATTACCCGAGCACCGTGTACGCGGAGGCGCTCCCGGCGGACACAAGGAGGGTCGCCGTCCAGCACCACCACGCCCACGTCGCGAGCTGCCTCGCCGAGCATGGAGAAGAGGGACCGGTGATCGGCATCGCCTGCGACGGTACCGGCCTCGGAGACGACGGCACCATCTGGGGAGGCGAGGTCCTGGTGGCCGGCCTCGCCGGGTACCGGCGCGCGGGACACCTGGAGACGTTCCCGCTGCCGGGAGGCGACCGGGCGGCCAGGGAGACCTGGAGGAGCGCGTTCTCGCTCCTGCGGCGTAGCATGCCGGACTCCTGCCGCGATGTCTTCGACCGGCTCATACCCGGCGTGCCGGCGTCCCGGCTCGAGGTGATCGACAGGATGATTTCCGAAGGAGTCAATGCACCGCCCACGAGCAGCCTGGGGCGCCTGTTCGACGCCGTTTCGGCACTCACGGGGACGTGCCGTGAAGCACGGTACGAAGGCCAGGCGGCGGTCATGCTGGAGATGGCACAGGAAATGGCGGACGGAGCCGCCTTCCCCGTTTCCGTCGTCGAGCAGGACGGCGTCTTCCGGATAGAGACGGCGGGCCTCGTCCGCGGTGTCGCCGATGCCATCCTGAGCGGCGCCGGAGCGGGATCCGTGAGCCGCATGTTCCACTGCTGGGCTGCCGGCTCGTTCGCCGCCCTGGCCGGGATGGTGCGGGAGCAGACCGGCATCGGCACGGTCGCACTCTCGGGCGGATGTTTCCAGAACATGACCCTGCTCGAATCACTCCGGTCGGAACTCGAGCGATCGGGCTTCCGTGTTCTCGTGCACTCCGCCGTCCCGGCCAACGACGGCGGAATCGCGCTCGGCCAGGTGGCGGTGGCTGCCGGCATGGCCAGCCCGGGTTATTCACACGATTTCGAGAAGGCGG
>CAZMKB010000250.1:0-5372 GCA_964566685.1 uncultured Gemmatimonadota bacterium
CGTCGAGAAGCTGGGCATGGAGGACCTCGCCGTGAAGTCCTGGGACGAGTACTGAAGCACCGTCCTGCGCGAAGTCTGGCACCTCACCTTTCGCGTTTCCGTTCGAGTTCCAACAGCTCTGTTTCTCACCCGGCAGGTGAGGGGAAGGGCGCCCTTCGACAATCGCTTTCCCGTAAAGACAGCACTCATGATACAAAATTTGACAATAACTCAAAATTTGGATATAATCTCGTAAAGAGGTCAAAAGATCTCCTGTGATCCTCAAAGACGAGGCGGTCGCCATGAAAAGATCGGTCTTCATGCTGGCTTCGATGGTTGCTGCTACCTCTCTCCTCTCATCTTGTTTCGGACAGTCTATCGGTCCTGTCGCCTACGTCACAATTGAAAACCGGCTCGATGACAGGTTCAATGGAATTTTTGGGGTACTCCTCCACAGTGATGGATTTCCTCCTAGAATCGGTGATATCATGAGAATGCACGAACCCGATTTCCCTCACGGCATACATCACTTTCCGGACTACAGCTATGTTATCACGGCAAATTTTCGATTTGATCAAGTCAATACGGATGGATTCTCGAAAGATGAACCACAGACTGCCGGGCAACCCTCGTGGGAAACCTATAATCTAAATCCGGAAGGAACTAAGTCACCAGGAGGCTTGGCTATAACTGAGATTGATGTCGAAGGCGAGAGTGTGATAAGAATTTATATATCCGAATCTGATAATGACTGGATGGGAGTTTATAATATTAAAGGTGAGGCTGTTTCCCCAAATCCAATCCCTGTTCAATTGAAGCCCTTGGGGATGCATATCGTAACGGATCCCAGTGATCCATCTACACAGTATCTCTTTGTGGCAAACAACCTGAGTAATTCCATCACTAAAGTAACACTTCCCTCCTATAGCTTAGATCATCTCGAAAGTGCGGGTGAGAGCCCTGTTGACGTGCGAGCTGTTACCATCGACGGTCAGGGAAGGCTGTACGTCGTCAACAGTCCCGATCTCGTACCGGGAGGATTGGTGACAGTAATGGACTGGGATGGTAACTATATTACCGAGATCGATGTCGGTACAAAACCGATGGGTATCGACAATGCACCGTGGGATTCTCCTTTCAGCGATCGGTTGTACGTCGCGAATTACGGTACGGGGACGGTCTCGTGCATAGATATGATCGAGAATAAAGTATTCGATACCATCGTACTCGGTTCAGTCCTGAACAAACCTCCCAACCCTACCGATGTTGCCATTTCACCGGTCTCTTATAACAATGAGTACCGCGGGATCATCATCGACACCGCAAATCGAAGCGTGCACGTATTTATTCTCAATGAGACAGAGCCCTTTCACGAGAAAGCATTCGAAGAGACCAATGAACAGATCATGCGAGCACGAGATCTGAACGCAGTAACGATCATTGAGCAAAATGTATATTGATAGAGACGCTATCACACAAAGAGGGAGGATCGTTTTAGTCCTCTCTTTCCTTTTCCTGTTCACCGGTGAATCTGCTTTCTGCCAGCAGCCTCCTTTCACACCTTCTCGTTTCCCGGAGCTCGACGGTTTCCCGGTTTTCCTCGGAGAGGGAATACCCGCCAACTCGAGTGTGAATGTGGGAGACATCGAGGGGGACGGCGACCTGGAAATATGTTTCGGGACCGGTGGGGGTTACCTCTATGTGTATCATCATACGGGTGTCATGGTCGACAACTGGCCTGTTCAGACACACGCCTGGATGTACGGCACGCCGGCGCTTGCAGACCTGGATAATGACGGAGACCTCGAGATAACGATTGCGAACGATACGTCTCTCTACGTCTGGCATCATGATGCCACAGTCGCGGACGGCTTCCCCGTCACCCTCACCTGCGGTGTCGAAGCCCAGCATACGCCGGCGGTGGGCGATCTCGACGGGGACGGAGATCTCGAAATCATTCATGGGGCGTATGAGCATCCGTGCCTCGTATTCGCCTGGCATCACGACGGGACCCTGGTGGAAGGGTGGCCCGTCACTATCCCGCCGGGCGGTCCTTACGATCACTGTGATAACAGCTCCGCACCGGCGCTGGGAGATCTCGACCGGGACGGGACACTCGAGGTGATCGTGGCGACGGATGGTGGTCAGGTGTACGTTTTGGACCATGATGGAACCGATTTCCCGGGATGGCCGAAAGAAGATCTCGATCAATTCGGTTTAGTCTCTCCCGTGATCGGCGACATCGACGGGGACGGGGAGGTGGAGATCGTGGTGGGGTCGGATTTTTCAGCCGTCATTTATGCGTGGGATGCCTATGGCAACGACAAACCTGGCTGGCCCTGGGATGCCGGCTGGCAGCATCTCGTGGTCGGTGTCGTTCTGGCGGACGTGGCAGGTGACAGCGCGTTGGAAGTCATCGTGAACGCAACTTATCCGTATTCAGTGAACATCGACGTGGTCGACGGCTCGACAGGCACGGAGCTTCCCGGATGGCCGCAGCCGGACTCGATGGAGGTGAGAGGGGGAGATCCGGTGGTGGTGAGCGACATAGACTCCGATGGTGAGAAAGAGATCGTGATGGCCGCCTACGATGACTGTTTCAACTTCGCCTGCCAGGGTTATATTCTCGCCTACAACGGCGACGGGACGATGGTAGAGGGATTTCCGATTTCGCTGGGCTACGAGCTTTCCGCAACGTCTCCCTGCATCGTCGACCTCGACCAGGACGGCGATCTCGAGATCTGTACCGTGACGGATTGGGCATTCATCTTCTCCGGTGATTGCTACCTCCACGCATGGGATCTCCCCGACCCGATCATCGAGGATCAGGGGGACTGGCGGTTTTTCGGTCACGATCCGTTTCACACGAACCATCACGGCTACCTTCTCCCGACGGAGAACCCGATCGACGTCGATCTTTCTCCGGACACGTTGACGGTGAGCAGGGGCGGTTCGTTCGATCTGGCCGCAACCTTCACCAACCGGAATGTGCTGTACCAGTCATTCGACACGGCTCTCTTTCTGAGACTGCCCGGCGGACAGCCATACAGCGGAAATCCTCTGTACGGTCCCTTTTCATTATCCCTGGAGCTGCTCTCCGACCTGCAGGTCAACCGGACGATGACTGTTCCTTCCGGTGCGCCGCTCGGGGATTACCGGCTGCTCCTTCCTGCCGGGACGTCGGTCCATAACATCATGGATATGGATTCGACAATCGTCCATGTCATCGAGTGAATCGTCCCGGTTGCTCGTAGGCCGCCAAGTTCCCGACTCTCTGGTAAAATCTGTGAACTCCTCACCATCATCTCAGTGATTCAATGGCTAATGGTGCAGAAAGAACTGGCCGTCATTTCGAACGCATTCGGTGGCATTCGGCATATACTTCTCCGTTCTGCAAGTTGACAACAGTGCATCCACCCGTAAAATGATCGTCATCAACTGAGCCGTATTCGACAGTCAATCCCCTCGAATCGAATATTCGCCAACGGTTACCGGCTGCCCTATCGAGGCACGGGTCCTCCCCTGGCCGCTCGAGGGGAGGGAACCCGGCGTCATGAGCGCATCCCGGCCGGTCCGGTGACCTGCCCCGGGGACGCCGATGCTATTCCATCCGGGGTGCCGATCGTGTATATTACCCGGAAGAATTGCATGCTGCGGCATCCTGACCGCGGGCAGGTGAGGGGGAAGGGCGCCCTTCGATGATCGATTTCCCGTAAAGACGGCACTCATGATCATTCTGGAAAAAAGACACGGACTTCCTTTTCTTCTGCTGGCGCTGTCGGGGCTTCTCCTCCTGGCCGCGGACCGGCAGACCGGATTCACCCGGCCGGCCCTCGAGGAAAACACCCCGGAGCAGCGGACCCTCGTCCTCACGCTCGAGGAAGCCGTGGAGATGGCGCTCGAGCAGAATCCCGACGCACTCTCGGCCCATCAGGACGTGAGATACGCGGACGCCCGCGTGACCGAGGTGATGGCCCAGGCGCTCACCCAGGTGAACCTCCAGACCGAGTACACGCGGAACATCCAGCTCCCGGTGATCTTCTTCCGCGTCGATGACGAGGTCCAGCAGATCAGGATCGGGGAAACGAACCAGTACAACCTCGTGCTCGCCGTCACCCAGCCCATCTACACCTTCGGCAGGGTGGGATCGGCCCTCGACGCCGCGAGGATCTTCAAGACCATATCGAAGGACGATGAAGAGAGCGCCCTCGAAGGGGTCGCGTACGAGACCCGCCTGGCCTACTACCGCACCCTCCTGGCCCGGGAAACCATCGGCGTCATGGAGCTGTCCGTCGAGCTGGCGGAGGAGAATTTCGATCAGGTCAGGTCCTTCCACCGGAGCGGGACCGCGTCGGAGTTCGATCTCCTCCGGGCCGAGGTGGAGCTGGAAAACGCACGGCCGGTCCTGATCCGTGCACGGAACGAGTACGCGCTCGCCCTCGCAGACCTCAAGCGCATCGTCAGCGTTCCCGCGGAGACGCAGCTCGTTCTCGCCGACTCGCTCCGGTTCGAGCCGGTGGACGTGGAGCTGGATGAGAGCCTCGAGGAGGCGATGGTGCACCGGCCCGAGCTCAGCGCGGCCCGCCTGAACGTGGACATGATGGAGAAGGCGCTCTCCATCGAGAAGGCCGAGAAGTATCCCGTCCTCTCCTTCTTCACGAACTACAACGTGGCGGCACAGAGCCCACAGGTCATCCCGGACGAGGAGGAGATCGTCAAGAGCTGGGGAGCGGGAATCGCCTTCGAGCTCCCCATCTTCGACGGCAGGCGGCGCACGGGAAGGATCGAACAGGCCAGAGCGGATCTGCTCAGGGCGAAATACCGGAGGGAGAAGACCGAGCGGCTCGTCCTTCTCGACGTCGAGCAGGCATTCTTCGACGTGACGAGCATCGAAGAGGAGATAGAGGCGCAGGCGGCGACCGTGAAACAGGCCGAACGCGCGTACGAGCTGGCCGAGATCCGTTACGAGAACGGGCTCTCGACCCAGCTCGAGGTCCGTGATGCACGGCTGGCGCTCCTGCGGACGAAGACGAACTACCTCGAGACGGTGTACCGATACAACGTCGCCGTGGCGACGTTGAGGAAGGCGAAGGGTACGCTCCTGGACGATGACCGGCGGGAGAGCCCGCAGTGAGCGGATGGGGGTCTCGACAGTCCCGGATTTTCATCCTATATCCAGACAGGACACAGCGGAACAGCCTGGACACGAAGGAGGAATGATGACGTACAGATTGACGTGGACTGAAGACCTGACATTCGAGAGCGAGACACCTGAAGGCCTCGGGGTGACGATGGACGCATCGCCCGAGTTCGGCGGGAAGGGCAGGGGGCCGCGGCCGGCCGAGCTCCTCCTGCTCGGTCTCGGCGGCTGCACCGGCATGGACGTCGTCTCC
>CAZMKB010000251.1:0-5364 GCA_964566685.1 uncultured Gemmatimonadota bacterium
GTGCGGGAGCGTGGATTGAAACTCCTCCGACTGGTCGAACTCGAGCCAGTTGCAGGTCGCTCCTCGTGCGGGAGCGTGGATTGAAACAGGACTGCCCATATCTCAGCAGCACTCGCGAGATGTCGCTCCTCGTGCGGGAGCGTGGATTGAAACCCCTCGGCAGTGGTCAGAAGAATGTAGAGCACGAGTCGCTCCTCGTGCGGGAGCGTGGATTGAAACCTGAATCTGATGACGACAACAGATGAGGGGACAAAGTCGCTCCTCGTGCGGGAGCGTGGATTGAAACTCGCCTACTGTCTCGGGGCACCGACCATCCTCACGGGTCGCTCCTCGTGCGGGAGCGTGGATTGAAACATTTCATTATCGATGAAGACGATCCGGATGACTCGTCGCTCCTCGTGCGGGAGCGTGGATTGAAACGACCACCCGATGAGCGAACCATGATCCAGGAGGAGTCGCTCCTCGTGCGGGAGCGTGGATTGAAACGACTTCTCCCGGATCTCGGTGAAGAGCGAGATGGGGTCGCTCCTCGTGCGGGAGCGTGGATTGAAACCTGCGTAGCCGGCATTCGAGACATTTACCGATTTGTCGCTCCTCGTGCGGGAGCGTGGATTGAAACTCGCCGCCGGGCGGATGGGTCTGGATGGATGAGGTCGCTCCTCGTGCGGGAGCGTGGATTGAAACACGCTTTCTCCGCTCGGTGTGTCGGGTGAAATCAAGTCGCTCCTCGTGCGGGAGCGTGGATTGAAACGCTCATACCTTCAGGGGCAAGAGTGTGGGGAAACGTCGCTCCTCGTGCGGGAGCGTGGATTGAAACCTCGCTATCTTGTTGAATGTCAACCGGGAAGGACGTCGCTCCTCGTGCGGGAGCGTGGATTGAAACGGGTGAACTGGGGGGAAGAGGGGCCTGATGTCCGGTCGCTCCTCGTGCGGGAGCGTGGATTGAAACATTCTAATGTACTATATCCATGTCGGTATGTCAAGTCGCTCCTCGTGCGGGAGCGTGGATTGAAACTCCCCTCTGCCAGCGGCATTCGGGACACATACAAGTCGCTCCTCGTGCGGGAGCGTGGATTGAAACTTGCAATACGATCATGGAGCGGCACGATCATCACGTCGCTCCTCGTGCGGGAGCGTGGATTGAAACTACAATCCACGTATATGCGTCCTTGAGAAGAGTTAGTCGCTCCTCGTGCGGGAGCGTGGATTGAAACACGCTATCTCCGCTCGGTGTGTCGGGTGAAATCAAGTCGCTCCTCGTGCGGGAGCGTGGATTGAAACGAATTTTTCGCCGATATAGAGCCGGCACGGCTCGAGTCGCTCCTCGTGCGGGAGCGTGGATTGAAACGACCACCCGATGAGCGAACCATGATCCAGGAGGACGTCGCTCCTCGTGCGGGAGCGTGGATTGAAACCCCCAAATCTCGGAATGAATGGCCGCATGCTGCCGGTCGCTCCTCGTGCGGGAGCGTGGATTGAAACTCGTCGAGAAAGAGAAGTGTCCAGTCGATGGTGTCGCTCCTCGTGCGGGAGCGTGGATTGAAACTCCACGGCTCCCTCCATCTGGACAGGGCCGATCGTCGCTCCTCGTGCGGGAGCGTGGATTGAAACAGGTGCTCCCCACCGATGAGACGCTTTCAGAGCACGTCGCTCCTCGTGCGGGAGCGTGGATTGAAACCAGGTGGTCAAGCGGGGGAGCATCTTCCGCTTGTCGCTCCTCGTGCGGGAGCGTGGATTGAAACATCAAGATCATAAGCCACGCTCTCAAGAACCAGGTGTCGCTCCTCGTGCGGGAGCGTGGATTGAAACTCGTGTCGGGAGGGATGACGCCAGGTGCCTTGAGTCGCTCCTCGTGCGGGAGCGTGGATTGAAACGATTTCACCATCGCCAACGCACTCTCGCTTGACCGTCGCTCCTCGTGCGGGAGCGTGGATTGAAACTCCTCCGACTGGTCGAACTCGAGCCAGTTGCAGAGTCGCTCCTCGTGCGGGAGCGTGGATTGAAACAAGAAGGGAACGAAGTGGGAGGCCGAGGAGACCAGGTCGCTCCTCGTGCGGGAGCGTGGATTGAAACTTTGTCGATAAAGCTGGACAGCCTAAACTCCAGGTCGCTCCTCGTGCGGGAGCGTGGATTGAAACGCTCTCATACCGACCGTGAAAGAGCTCGCAGTGTCGCTCCTCGTGCGGGAGCGTGGATTGAAACCTTGCTCTCACGGACATATTCCGGATCCGGAGGAGTCGCTCCTCGTGCGGGAGCGTGGATTGAAACCTGCCGTTATCGGAGGGATCACAGCCCTTCTCGGGGTCGCTCCTCGTGCGGGAGCGTGGGGTACTCGTCGGTGGTGAGGAGGAGCGCGTACACCTCCACCCGGAGCGCCCACCTCAGAAATCCGACCACGAAGTCGAACACGCTTCTCGGATACCGTCCCGTGAAGAGGATCGCGAACCAGGCGAAGACGGTCACGAGGACGACGGCAACGAAGAGGAAATAGAGAATGATCCAGTGCGGCAGTGCGAGGAGCCACTTCACGAGCGGCATCCCCCGGCCGAGTTCCCTCTCCGCGTCCGGGTAGTCGATCTCGATGTGTACCGCCTGTTCATCGTCGGTCGAAGGGTACTCGTCGCGGAGCAGCAGGATATAAACAACGACACGGTTCGCGAACCTGGTGAGCTCGAGGTTCCAGTCGAACCACCAGCGCGGGTACTTCTTCCGAAATAGTATCATGAGGAGGGTCGGAACGACCACGATCCCTCCCCCGGAGATCACAATGTGTGAGCCCTCTCTCACTTCCCCGGATGTCCCGCCGAAGAGAAGCATGAGAATGATGAAAATGGGGATCACGAGTATGAGCCTGAAGAACGTGGTCAGCCTGTCCAGCTGTTCCGGGTAGTCGATGTCGAGACGTGCCGGATAGGTCGGTTTCGGTGCTACTGTTCCGGGTTCCTCCATTGGTGCCTCCTCTGCATCTTCTTCACCAGGGGAGCTTCGTCAGGTCGACGTTCCCGCCGGAGACGATCACGCCGATCCGGCGTCCCGGTATTTCCCGGCGCCGGGAGAGAAGCGCCCCCACGGGCACCGCCGCCGACGGCTCGACGACGATCTTCATCCGCTCCCAGATCATGCGCATCGACTCGACGATGGCCTCCTCGCTCACGGTCACGATGTCGTCCACCTGATCCCGGATGACGGGAAACGTCAGCTCCCCGAGCGAGGTCAGGAGCCCGTCGGCGACTGTTTTCGGGCTCTCCTGGGGGATGATTCGACCCGCTCGCAGCGAACGGTATGCGTCGTCGGCTCCCGCCGGCTCGGCTCCCATCACCATCGTTCCCGGCGAGAGCGCTCTCACCGCGATCGCGGTGCCGCTCAGGAGGCCGCCGCCGCCCACGGGCGCCATGACGACATCGAGATCGCCGACCTCCTCGAGGAGCTCCAGTGCGGCCGTCCCCTGACCGCTGATCACGCGGGCATCGTCGTAGGGATGGACGAACACCGCACCGGTCTCCTCGACGAGGCGCTCCAGAGTTCTCTCCCGGTCCCCGAGGGTCGGTGGGCAGGTGTGGATCACCGCGCCGTAGCCGGCGACAGCATCCCGCTTCACCGCGGATGCGTTCTCGGGCATCACGACCTCCGCCCGGATCCCACGCCAGGAGGCGGCCAGTGCCAGGGCGGCGGCGTGGTTTCCCGAGGAGTGCGTCGTGACGCCGCGTCCCGCCTCCCGGTCGCAGAGCGAGAACACCGTGTTGGTGGCTCCGCGGATCTTGAACGAGCCGGCCTTCTGGAAATTCTCGCACTTGAAGAAGAGCTCGGCGTCACAGAGCCGGTCGAGCGAGGCAGAGGTCAGGACCCGCGTCCGGTGAATCAGACTCCCGATCCTTCCGGAGGCCTCCCTGACGTCGTCGATCGTCGGATGACCGGGCATCGAGAGAGCCTACTCTTTCACGATGGCTCCCGTGATGAGCCCCGCAACGGCTGCTTCCACGACCGAACCCAGGAACCAGCCGAGTGCGAGACCGTAGGGTAGCGGCATGACGGCGTACGACCCGTACCCCATGGAGATGCCGGTGCCGATTCCGAACCAGATGCCGTACTTGAGCCCGGTGCCGACGTCCTTCCGTGCGAAGAAATTCCCGTAGATGAACACGAAGACGAAGGACGCGACGATACCGACGAACCACATCAGGCCCATCTTCATCTCACCTTCGGGACGCCACAGCTCCGGCGTCGCAGTGTACATCGGCATGAGGATGACGGCGTGAATGATGTAGTCGAGGATCTGCCAGGCGATGAACACGGCGAGCGTTGCGATGAGGATCTTCTTCATGGCTCGTGCCCCCTTTCGAACGGTCCTGTCACGAGTGGGATGCGAAGACGGTATGACCGGATATGAGAATACGGGAATATCACCGGATTTGTCAACAGGAATCTCGTCCTTTCCCGATCGAAGTTCGATGCCGCCGGATCCGGTTCCGGTCAGCCTGCAGGGAGACGGAATCCCGATGGAATTACCGGGCAACGATCCCTTCCGTTGACATGCTTTCCCCGAAACCGTACGATCATGGTGCCGGGCTCACGCGGGACGACCGTCCCGACGCGCTCGTGAGAAACCAGCAGGCGGAAGAGTGACACCGTTCCGGCAGGCGTCAGGACGGAACCGCCGCAACCGCCATCCGGCCGGCGAATACCTCCCGGAGCTCGACGGGCTCCTCCCCGAGGCTGTCGAGCCATCCGCGAAGCCCCCCCGACCCGATGAATTTCCGGTAGTTCCGGTAGTGATCGGGGTCCCACTTCTCGAACCGGCGCTCCGCCCACTCGACGTAGCGGCGCGCGACCACGGACGGGAAATCTCTCCGTTCCGTCACGGCGAAATCCGCCGCTACCACGATTCCTCCCGGAGCGACCGCTCTCCGCAGTGCCGGCCACACCTCCCTGCGTCCCGCCTCGTCCATCTCGTGGAGCGCCAGCACGATCACGGCCGCGTCGAACTCCCGGTCGAACGTCGGGTGCAGGGCGTCCCCGACGAGAAACTCCGCTGACGGTCGCTTCTTCCGGGCCCGCTCGATCCGTCCCGCGGATGCATCCACCCCGGTCGTCCGAAATCCGGCTCTCGCGATCCGGTCCGTGACCACGCCGCTCCCGCAGCAGACGTCGAGCACCCGGGAGCACCCGGCTTTCCGGAGGATTTCCGTGACGGCCCGTATCGTCCCGCGGCCCAGGAACGCCTGTACCGGCTCCCGCAGGAAGAGGAGGCGGTCGAACCGCTCGTATCGTTCAGAAACAGATCGAGACATGATGCTTCCGAGTCACCCCAGGAACAGACGCGCCGCATCGGCGATCAGGTGGCCCACGGTCTCGGCGTGCCGCTCG
>CAZMKB010000252.1:0-5348 GCA_964566685.1 uncultured Gemmatimonadota bacterium
GGAGCCAGGTCCGCAGGAAGATCGACGGCATCGGTCCGCACCCACGAGAGTGGATTGAACACGAAGAAGCGCTCCGCCTGCGGGCTTCCCCCGATGAGTGATCCCACCGCTGTGATTCCGTCGGTCAGGAGCGGATTCACGTAGTCCTCCAGATCCGCGAGGGCGTCTCTCTGGAACTGCGCCCGCGCCTGGTATCCCACCGGGCCGTCGGCGGTCCAGTCGTGCTCGTAATAGAGACCGCACACGACGAATGCTCTGTCCCGATCGGATTCCCTCCCCTCCATGAAGCCGCTGTCGTACATCGATGCGATCGTGGCCAGAGCCTCGGCGGTTCGGAGTCTCTCGATGCCATTTCGAAAGAGGGCGGTCTCTCTCGCCATCGATGCGGTGTAGAGGTCCCACTCGTTGCCGAACGATCCGGAGAAAGTGGGAATCGAGTCCCCGAAACGGGGAAGGAAATCCTCGAAGAAATCCACTTCGTTCGAGACGATGACACGCAGAGAGCTGGTCGAGAGGTCGAGAGATGCGTCGACCAAGCTGTGGGTGTACGAGGAGAGATCATCCCATCCGTAACCGAATGCTGCAGAAACAGGCCATGGCCAGACCGAGAGAAAACCGGGATTCGATTCGAGGTACGGCACGATCTCGTACGGGTGACGCGCCTCCGCGTATCCGCCGATGCTCTCGTTGCTGTAGTTTCGCATGGAATTCCACTTCATGCACACCGATTGACCGTCGGGTCCTGTGAAATGATAGATCTCCCGCGGGCGATACGCCGCCTCGATCCTCGTCGCACAGCTGCAGATTCCCTTCCACGCATACCGTGCACCGCTTCCTGCCCAGAGTGATGCGACACCGCCCGGAAGCACCTGGTTCTCGACAGGAGTCACCAGCGGGAAGCGAAGATCTTCCCGGCGCTCCAGCCTGCCGGCGTAGTACATATCCCGGATCACCGCCTCGGAAGGCATGGCACCGTAGAGAAGGGAGAGGGTGTTCAACGGCATGGTGATGGTGCCGTCCCGCAGGTGTTCGACGAGCCGGTCGAACTCCGCCGGTGTTTTGTTGTGCTCGTATTCCCACACCCACAGGCTCCCGTCGCAGTTGAATCGCCCCACGGCCCGCCGGGGATTCACCGCCTGTGTGCTCTCCGCCTGATCCATATAGTAATCGAGCATGGAGAGAAAGACGTCGCGATAATCGGTATCGGTCCCGCTCCAGAAGTAGTCGGTATGATCGTCATTGGCTATGTATATTCTTTTCAGGACGGTCCGGGTCTTTTCTTTCTCCACGCCGTCGAGCACCGGTGATTGCCCGGCCGAGTGTGAGGGGGGAAAGGCGGTGCAGAAAAACGTAATGATGCATACCATCACCCGTTGTACGAATCTCATGCTGGATCTCCCTGTGATTACAATTTCCCGTCATCCGCATTTGCGGGATGAAATATGCCGTCATTATACCAGATAGAAGTGACTCGAGTCAACTGAATGGTGCTGAGCGGGAAAAAAGGAGGGGGAAATCGGCATGGAACCGGGCCCCGGCGGATGTTTCGATCCCGCCGCGTCTCTGGTCCCTGCTACTCCGTCTCGAGCCCGAGAGCTTCCCTGAGCCTGTTGAAGTCGAACAGGTACGGCTGACGGGGGGCCCGCTGCTGTATATTCTCCCAGTCGTTGATGAGCTCCTCGACCTTTCTTCTGCCTTCAGCGGTGGCTGCGGCTTCACGGGGCGTCAGACCTCCCAGAGCGGGTACGTTCTCGTCCAGCCATGACAGGTACTGTTTGTCGAGGTACGCAATGAGCTCGGCTGTCGATTCCTCGGTAAGTTCTTCGAGGTTCAGGGACTGTTCTTCTCCGGGGAGGTCCGTCATGCTCTCGAAGTCCATGTCCCGGTACGAGGTCTCTTCGAGACCGAGCAGATCGCCGAGCCTCTCGAGAAGCCTGTTCCTCAACTTCCTGTCTCGGGTCCTGCTGTTACACTCCGTGAGAAGGTGATCGGGATGCACTTTCAGCAATCCCTTCACGGTCCCCTCTGATCCGGTACTCCCGACGATCCAGTCGAACGCCGCGTAATCGGACTCATCGTTACCGCGAACGATGTTTCTCAGGGACCCGAGTCTCCGGATGAGCTCATCACGGCAGGATGGTTCGAACGAATACTCCGATGTGGTCCAGACGAGTTTCTCCCCGTCCGTGTTCCGGACTTCCGGAAACGGTGCATGAAACATGTCATCGACACAGCGGTGATAGAACCGAATGAAATCACGGTCGTATGCCAGGAAATCCGTCGTCCCCGGCGGACCGCCTTTCCTCAACGGTTCGACGAACTCCATGACCCGTTCCCTGAACCTGCCGGGAGGAAGAGGGCGCGGTCCCATGGCATTCATGATGTACTCTTCACCCTCACCCACGACCTGGCCGAGGACGATGTCCCACGTGACGAGACTCTTCGAACCCATCCGCTCGTGAACGAAGAGCTCTCTCTCCGTCACCAGGTCTTTCACGAGAATGCCGGTGCCGGGCTGAACGGCCTCGACCTGCCAGAAGGTCAGCGGTTCGCGCCGTGCGTGCTCGAGAAACGCCTCGGTCATCCGGTCCATTCCGCGTCTGTATCGTTCCAGATAACCGGAGACGATCGTTTCGCGCCCCGGAAACTCGACGTCGCCTTCATGGTCCGGACTGCCGAGTGTCCGCAGGTAGAGACACCAGGGGAGGAAAAGTGAAATCGAAATACTCTCGTCATACTCTTCCGGGGGAACGTCGTCCCAGAAATCTTCCCACGCATTATCTATGAAATGCGGTCCGAACGAGCTCCTTGCGTACTCGACGAGCACCCCCGCCACCGTGTCGGCCGTCCTGCGGAGATTGTGGTGTGTGAGGTTCGGCATATCGGCCTTCTCCTTCATGTAACAGCACTTCTTGAACTTCTTCCCGCTTCCGCACGGACATGGTTCATTGCGGCCCGTTTTCATCGCGGACTCTCCCGAGGATATGGTTGAGGATCACGTCCGGTCCGACGGATGCCGAGTTGAATGTCGTTCGAAAGAATTTCAGCCTCCGGCATCTGCATGCACTGTGTTCTATAACAGTTTTCGGTCCGGATGTCAATTCCGGCAGGTGGCGAGTGCATCTTTTCACCTTCCTGCTCCTGTCTCCGTACAGGGAGCACCCTCATCGGTGAGGGATATCATCAGCCGGTAAAATCACAGATTCGGAATGCCCTTGACATATAATTTCGTTTGTGATAGAATACTCTTAGCCCGAATTTTCATACGCCTTCGGATTGGGCGGCCACTTTCGGACTGCTTCTTCATTCTCGTCGGTTCTCATTTCCCGGATCAATCGAGAGGCACCGATGAAAAGCCTCCCCGCATGCAGCCTTCTCTTTTTCATCTTCTCGATTGTCCCCGCCACGGCGTTCTCATCGACGATACGGGTTCCGGAGGACTACCCGACGATCCAGGGGGCGATCGATGCAAGCCTGGACGGGGACACGGTCCTCGTCTCCGACGGGACATACTCCGGCGAGGGAAACAGGGACATCGATTCTTCCGGCAGGGCCGTCGTCCTCATGTCTGTCTCCGTACCCGGGTACACGACCATCGATTGCGGGGGAGGCCCGGATGATCAGCACCGGGGATTCGTGTTCACGAGCTCCGAGGACTCCAGACGGAGGTGCCATCTACTGCACGCTTGCAAGAGTCCATGAAAGGAGGGAGGGAGTACAATGATCGAGAAAATACATTTCTGGAAAAAGCTCCTCTGGGCGACCGTCGTGGGGGCCTTCTCCACGTCGCTCGCATTCCCGCAGGCTCTCGAGACCGTCAGGAAGAGCCGGGAGGCGGTCCCAGACATCGACGATCCTCACTGGCTCTACGTCGAAAACGACACTGACGGGGATCTCCTGGCCGACGAAGAGGAGATCGCTCTCGGCTACGACGAGAACGACCGGGACATGAATGCGAACTGGTGGCCCGACGGTGTCGAGCTGGGGAAACTCTTCAACGAGATCATCGAAAGCCTCCCGGTCAGAGAACCCAATGAACCGGAGCCCTGCGGGACCTATAAAATCGATGTCGTCGCCTACGGCTCGGAGTACTGCGAAGTGTGCGGCGAAACGGTGAACATGGGGTATTACACGATCGTCAATCCCGTGACCGGCGTAGAGTTGGACGTCCAGAAGATGGGTGTCCACTTCCTGAAGCACGGTTCGTTCACCTACGACGGCGGGTACCACGATGGCCGGGTCGATCCCGTCGCCCTCGCGAACATTCTGCACGACCCTCATCTGGTTCCCGTCGCCGGCGACAGCGACGGCGACTACCTCAGTGACATGGAAGAAGCGTCGATCGGCTTCGACCCGGAAGACCCGGACGAAGACGGCAACTGGATCGCCGATGGTGCGCACCTCGCGCACCAGATGGCCCAGACCATTCAGTCTCTCCCGCAGGGACCGCTTCCCGATCAGGTGTACCGGATCGATCACGTCCAGTACGGTATCGAGATCTGCGAGGTCTGCGGTGAAGACGTGAACATGGGTTACGTAGAGGTTCACAATCCGATGACGGGCACCTCGTTCCAGGTCGATTACATCGCGCTGCACTCGATGGAGCACGAGAGTTTCGATTACCAGGGAAGCATCCACGAAGGACGGCTCGACCCGGCCGGGATCAGGGAAGTGCTCGAGGGAGAGTGAGGAAGCGTATCGACAGCGTAATCGCACAGTTTCTCGAGATCGACTTCCAGCTCGCCTACCTCGTCGCACTGACCCTTTCCGGCGTCAAGCCGCTCGGCCGCTGGGAGAGGGAGCTGGACGGGCGGGAGGTGGGGCTCCTCGAGGGGGCCGGGCTCTCCGTCAGGAAGGTCACGCGATCCGTCAGGTCCGGGAAGACGTTCGATGAGACCGTCTTCAGCCTGTCGGAGGAACTGGTGGAATCCTACCAGCGGGCGTTCGACGGCACGACGGTCGACCGGTCCGCCGAGACCCGGAGAAAGGAAGGTGCTCTCCTCGGTTACCCGGAGTGCTGCACGGAGCACTTCATCCGAAAGCCCTACGACCGGAACGACCTCGATCCTGACGATCAGAAGATCCTCTTTCACTGGGCATGCCCCGGCTGCGAGCGGACGAAAGAGCGGCTGCCGAACTACCGCGGGATCCACGACCGCCTCAGAGAACTCGTAAGAGAGCATCGGTGAGACTTCTCACCACGAAGAGACATGCCCGCACAAAGAAAGTGAGGGGGCGGATGCCGGATCCGCCCCCTCGCGTTTCCTCTTCGTTCGTACTAGTAGTTCGTACTAGTAGATGGAGATGATGTCTCTCTTCATCATCTCCCACTCGCCGGAGCCGTTGTC
>CAZMKB010000253.1:0-5344 GCA_964566685.1 uncultured Gemmatimonadota bacterium
GACCCATGATGTCGTCCAGCTCCAGCGACTCGTCGGACGTGCCGTTGCCGCTGATGAAGCCCCACATGGTCGAGCCCTGGCAGTCGGGTCCGCATCCCGGAGGTCCCCCCTGCCAGCAGTGCGCCATGCCCAGGGCATGCCCGATTTCGTGGATGGTGACGCCCTTGACGCTGAGCTCTCCGCCTCCTGGAGGCCACCCCCAGTCGAAGCCGACGTCGTTGAAGATGACGTCGAAACCGGTGATGGTGTAGTCACCGCCGATGTTGACTCCCCAGTTCCCCGCGGTGAAAGCGAGGGTGTTGCTTCCCGGCGGAAAGATACCTTCGTCCTGGCTGAAGCTGATGACGTTGACGCCGTCATTCGTGTTGACGTAGTCGATCGGTGTGAAACCGCTGTCCGCGATGGTCAGGTAGGATGGGGTGACGTCCTCCCATCCGTCGTATGACGCGTAGATGCCGTCCCAGAGGGCGGGATCGGTGAGCTCGTTGATCCAGAGCGGTACCGGCAGCGCGTCCGGGCGCCACTGTGACGGATCGTTGTCGCAGCAGTCTTCCCTGTTTCCCGGTCCCCCGAGCCCCCCTCTGATCAGGCAGAAGGAGTGCGCCGACTCCATACCTGCGATCAGCGTGAGGACCACGGTCAGGATGAGCATTCTTCTGAGGTACACCATTTCGTTCCTCCTCGGTTCTCGCGCTGTCGATCATTCCTGCTCGATGTACGAGGTGATCTCGGCGATGAAGTCTTCGAGAGACACTTTTTCGGGGCGTTCCCGCTCCGGAAGCTGTTCGAAGGTGACCGGATCGGTGTGGACGGTTTCGAAGGAAGCTCCCGTCACCACGCTCTGTCCCGTCCCGGGGTCGCGCTCGATGTCGTACTTCCCGTAGAAGATGCCGAGCACGCCGTAGTAGCCGGTGTCTCCGAGCGGTCCGGCGAACACCATGACTTCTTCTCCCAGCTCCCAGGCAGGAGATCCGAACACCTCGACGGTTTCATCGCCCACGGTGCCTCCCATCTGCCGGAGAGTGATGTGATCGGCACCGGGACTACCCTTCAGAACACGGTCCAGATCGAGATCCACATAGGTGAAAATGGTTCTCCGCTGGTCATCGTAGCGGGACTCCACGTTGTCGACCGTGCCGGTGACGATCACCGTCGCTCTCTCAGTGAGCTCCTCCTCGCTGATGGGGAGGACGGTAATCGACAGGGCCGGGCCGAGCCCGCAGAATAGCAGTGCGGTCGCGAGGACCAGTACTTTTCGACTCATGTCAGGCCTCCTGATTGGTGTTCTCCTGTTTTTCATCTTCCTTGATTCTCTCCCAGATCGCGTCGAGCTCCGCCAGGCCGGCATTCGTGACATCGATGCCCTGGTTCCGTGCCCTGTCCATCAGGGCGTCGAACCTGGCGGCGAATTTCACCACCGTCCTCCTGAGGCAGTTGTCGGGGTGGAATCCGAGAAGACGTATCACGTTTATCACTGAGAAAAGCAGGTCGCCGAGCTCCGTCTCGAGCTCACGGTCGCCCGGCCGCACCGCCCGCTCCTCGACCTCCCTGAGCTCCTCCCGTACTTTTTCCACGGCTCCGTCCGGCTCCTGCCAGTCGAAGTTGAGTGCGCTGACACGTTCCTGCAGCCGGAATGCCTTGAGAAGAGTGGGGAGGTCCGCCGGCAGCCCTTCGAGGATTCCCTCCATGCCGTGTTCCCTCCGCTCGTCCTTCTTCAGCGTCTCCCAGTCCCGTCGCTCTCCGTTTTGGTTTTCTTCGGGGAAGAGGTGCGGGTGTCTCCTCTTCATCTTTTCCGAGAGGGATCGGAAGACGTCATGACGGTGGAACTCGCCCCTCTGCTCGGCCAGGGAGATCTGGAAGGCGCAGTGGAGGAGTATGTCTCCGAGCTCTTCGGACTTTTTCTGCAGATCATCGGACTCTATCGCTTCTATGAGCTCGTAGGCCTCCTCCAGGAGAAAGGGACGGAGGCTCCGTGAGTCCTGCTCCCTGTCCCATCTGCAACCCTCCGGCGAGCGGAGGAATCCGACCAGTGAAACGATGTCCTCGAAAGTGCGGTCCGGATTTTCGTGATGTTCGGGAAGGTCGTCGGCCAACGATACCTCGTTGCTGTGTGCGCCGCGTGCGGGGCACGTCGATCCATTGCGATAATTCCATGATAGTTTAAGAAGAATCCGAAATGAGGTCAATGGTCCGGCTCCGACTTGCTTTTAGCGCTGCTGCGTGTAAAATTATACGATTAGTGCGTTCATCGGCGTGCATGGGGACACACTGCACCGGAAGCGTATGCCGGTGCGTTTCGGACAGCACAGGGGGAATCTGCCGTGATATCGAGGGGTGATCCTTCGGGCTACACCGCGGCACTGCCGCTCGAGGTCACAGACCGCTGCTGGGCGGAGATCGACCTTTCCGCGTTCAGGAGGAACGTCCGCCGCATGCAGGAATTCCTGGGCGGCACGGCAATTCTCCTCCCGGTGAAATCCGATGCGTACGGACATGGTATTCGGGAGATGGTCCGGTCCGCTCGGGAGGAAGGAGTCATGTGGTTCGGCGTCGCCTCAATCGAGGAGGCGGTCACCATCCGCAGGACCGTGAAGGGTGTCCGGATCCTCTTTCTCACACCGCCGCTCGCAGAGCTTCTTCCGCTCATTGCCGAACACGAGGTCACACCGGTCCTGACCGCGCTGTCGAGCGCAGATCAACTCGGACGGATCGCGCGTTCACTCGGCAAACTGATCCCCGTCCACGTGGAAGTGGACACCGGTATGAGCAGGACGGGCATCGACTGGCGGCGGGCAGGCGAAGAAATCCGGTCGATGGCGGCCTGCGAAGGAATACGGGTCGAGGGGATCATGACTCACTTCTCCTGTGCGGATCACGGGTCTCAGGACTTCAGCAGGGAGCAGCTTCGCAGATTCCAGCAGGTGCTCGACGGTCTCCCGGGGGAGCTCTCCGGCAGACTTCTCGTCCACGCGTCGAACTCCGCCGCGGTGATGAATTTGCCCGAGGCACGGTTCAACCTGGTCAGGCCCGGTATCTGGCTCTACGGAGTCTCCCCCTTCCACCGGGCGGAGCGGGATCCCGGCAGTCCCGAGCCGGTGCTCGGTTTCCAGGCACGTGTCCTCCTGGTGAAGCGGGTCGAAAAGGATACTCCTGTCAGTTACGGAGCGAAGTGGTCGGCACCCTCCGGGAGGAGGATCGCGACGGTTTCGGCGGGCTACCGCGACGGCGTGGGCTATGCGCTCTCGAACGGAGGACGAGTGCTCATCCGGGGAAAATCCTTCCCCGTCGTGGGCTCCGTCTGCATGGACATGTTCATGGTGGACTTGGGCGATGACGAGGATGTCCTGCGGGGGGACGTCGTCACCATCATCGGCAGCGACGGAGACGATATGATCGATGTGAAGGAAATTGCGGGAGTCTGCTCCACCATTCCCTATGACGTGCTCTGCTCGACGGGGATGCGGGTTTCCCGCATCTATCGGGAGGAACGGGAAGTCGTGGGGATGACATCGTCCCGGGGAACGCGGCGCCAACCGGGGTGTACACCAGAAGGAGAAGACAAGTCATGACTGCTCCTGAAGAGAAGAAGAAGGAAGAGGAGAGAGAGGCTCAGGCCGGGAGCCCGGAACAGGGCAGGGAGTCGAAAGATGAAGGGCACGCGGAAGAAGCCAGGCGCACCGAAGAGGGCGGAGACGAGCAGCCGGCTGACGACCTGCCCGAGGACTTCGAGCTTCCGCAGGCTTCTTTCACGTCGCTCGTCATGATGCTCTCGACGACCGCTCTCGGCTACCTCTCGGAGGTCGAAAAGGCCGAGCCGAGGAAAAAATCCATTCTCATCAAGCTCGCCCGCCACACCGTCGACACGATCCAGGTACTCGACGAGAAAACCAGAGGAAACCTGGAAAAGGATGAGCAGGAGCTCGTGAATCGCGTTCTGACGGACCTGAGACTGCAGTGCATCAGATATGCCGGCTGAGGGAACCGGCACCACCGTCTGTGCCGGGAAGCGATGGTGAGCCACACCACTCCTTCCGGAGGTGAACAGCGGCCATGAGCCGGGTATTGACAGCAGTGCTCCTCGCGGTGACGGCGATCGCCGTCCTGACTCAGGGATGCAGCAGACGGGACCGGAATCCCGTGGGATCGGATCTTCCCGATGAGGAGTGGTTCGGGGAGGGTCCGTTCCTGGACACCATCCCCGTGGCGGAGGAGCTCAATGTCCGGATAACGGAGAGCGCCGGCGCTGCACCGTTTCTCCTGGCCGGCGCCCACGACGGTCTCGTTGCCCGGTCCCTCGTCCGCTTCCTCGTCGTTCCGGATGCCGATACCATCTTCACGAGCAGACTCGAGCTGATGCTCGACAACCTCCTCGATACCGACCAGCTGACGCTGACCGTCTACCCGCTCACCTCCACCGGGTGGGAAGAAGGGGAAACCACCTGGGAGCTCATGTCGGGGACTCCGGACGAAGACCCTGTTTCATGGAACATGCCGGGAGGGGATTTCGATGCGTCGGATCCGCTCGGGTCGGTGACGGTCACCGAATCCGACGTCGATTCTGTCGTCTCGATAGACCTGGATATCGACATCGTCCGGAGCTGGGAGGACACGACGATGGAAAATGCCGGTCTCATCCTGGTCGCCGAGGATGAAACCGGTTCCGCGGGGGTTGCGGAGTTCCGTTCGCGCCAGTCGTTCGGCGAGGACTCTCCCGGCCCGCATCTCTTTCTCGAGTACACGAGGGCGGACGATCCGGACAGCGTCGTCGAGGGACGGGTGCTGGTCGGGGAGGATGCGACTCTGTACGATTTCCAGGGCGAACCGCCGCCCGGTGTGCTCCGGGTCGGAAGCGTGCCTCAGTACAGGACGTTTCTCATGTTCGACCTGGAGTCCTACGGTCCGGAGACGATGATCAGGAAGGCGTTCCTCCTTCTCCCGGTGCGGAACACGGTCCCCGAAGATCGCTCCATCGTCGTCTCCGCTCTGAGGATTTCCGGCGAGTGGGACGGGGCTTCGACCCCTCTCGAGTTCACGACCCTCGACAGCGTGGAGGTTTCCGCGGACGATGTCCCGCGGATCGGCATCACGAACCTCGCGTGGAGCTGGGTCGGAGATCTCCTCGAGAACCACGGGGTGGCCGTGAAGGCTTCCGTCGAGCGGGGAAGATACGGTTACGTGGATTTAGCGGCTGATCCGTCGGGCGGGAGCCAGGGTCCGTCGCTCGTCATAGAGTACACGCTCCCGCCGTCGGCCCCCGGGGAAGAACCACGGAGGAGGCCGGGACGTGAATAGAATCGCACACGCGGCTATCGCCGCAGCACTCCTCTGCTTCGCCGTACCGTCC
>CAZMKB010000254.1:0-5339 GCA_964566685.1 uncultured Gemmatimonadota bacterium
TGTATAAATATGTGCGAGGGCCCTGCTTTCAGCTGTCCCTCTTCACGGGAAGATTTGCCGGATGCTCGGGGGCCTGCAGCAGGCAGCGTGTCCGGCGGCGGGTGGTCTTCGGTTCGGGGGGAGTTGAGTGAGAGAAAAGCTCGGGATCGAACAGGGCGGCATGCCGGCCGGTTCAGGCCTCCGCCTCGATGCGCGGGAAGAGAGCTGCGCCCTTCTGGACTTCGGTTCCTTCAGGGATCATTCCCCAGGTTTCGAGGTCGGCGAGGGTCACCATGCTGTACCCGCCTTCCATCCCGATCTGGCTCCAGACTTCGAATCCCTTCGACGGGACGATGGGTTTCGACAGGATTGAGATGTGCCTAAGGACTTCGACGAGATTGAACAGGACATTCTGCAGCCTGTCCCTCTTCGACTCATCCCGCGCCAGTTCCCAGGGAGCATTCTCTTCCACGTACGAATCGGCTCTCTTGACGAGCTTCCAGACCTCGGCGCACCCGTTGTGGGTTTCGTAGCGTTCCATGAACCGGACGTAAGCTTTGCGCACCTCGTCCGCGGTCTGCTTCAGAGGATCGTCGTCCTGCGGCTCAGTCGGTTGTCTCACCCGGCCGTCCTGATATTTCACGACCATACTGACCACTCTGCTGAGGAGATTGCCCAGTCCATTGGCCAGATCGGCGTTGTAGCGCTCGATGAAGCGAGTCCAGGAGAAGTCCCCGTCTTTGCCGAAGGGGATCTCGCGGATGAGAAAATACCTGATGGCCGCCGCCCCGTAATCGCGGATCAGGTCGTTCAAATCGATTCCGGTGCCACGGGACTTGCTCATCTTCTCGCCTTCGATGCTCACGAAACCATGGCCGAAAATGCTCCGAGGCAGCTCGATCCCGGCGGACATCAGCATGGCCGGCCAGATGACGCAGTGGAACCTGGTGATGTCCTTTCCGATCAGGTGGAGGTCGGCAGGCCAGTACCGCTTGAACTTCTTCTCGTTGCTGTTGAAGCCGATGCCCGAGAGATAGTTGATGAGGGCGTCGAACCACACGTAGACGACATTCTTCTCGTCGAAGGGAAGCGGGACGCCCCAGCGGATGCTCGAGCGGGAGATGCTGATGTCCTTGAGCCCTTTCTCGAGGAGACTCTGGATCTCGTTCCTCCTGGTCTCCGGAAGGATGAAGTCGGGATTGTTTTTGATATGCTCGACCAAGGCGTCGCGATAGTTGGTCAGGCGGAAGAAGTAGTTTTCCTCCTTGATCCATTCGGCTTTCAATTTGTGGTTGGGACACATGCCGTCGACGAGATCATCCTCGTCGTAAAAAGTTTCACAGGATATGCAGTACCAGCCTTCGTATGTGCCCTTGTAGATATCGCCCCTGTCGTAGATCCTGTTGAGTATATCCTGAACGGCTGCGATGTGCCGGGCTTCGGTCGTCCGGATGAAATCATCGTAGGAGACGTTGAGCTTCTGCCACGTTCCCTCGAACTCGATAGCCATTTTGTCACAGTAGTCGAGGGGATTCAGTCCGAGATCCCTGGCTTTCCGTTCGACGTTGAGGCTGTGTTCGTCGTTCCCCATCAAAAACCGGGTGTCTACTCCGGCAATTTTCTTGTATCGGGCGATGACATCGCCCATTATTTTTTCGTACGCCGTGCCGAGGTGAGGGAGGCTGTTGACGTAGTCGATCGCAGTGGTGATGAAAAATTTATCCTGAGTCTGTTCTTCTTCTCCCGTCACATGCATGAAAAATCTTCCTCCTCATCCTCATCGAAAAAATCTTCGTCATCGTCGTCGTCGATATCCTCGTCATCGTCTTCGTCGAAATCCTCGAAATCTTCGAGGTCGTCTTCATCGAACTCCAGGTCATCCTCGAAATCATCCTCGAACTCATCATCGTCGTCGTCGAAAAACCTGATCATGGTTCCTCCTCCATTCTCAGACTCCGCGAAAAGCACACGATGGGAAGTGCATTTGTTCGAGAGGTGGTGTCTCCTGTCATCATGCATCATGCATTATGTTCTTTCTCCGTCTCACGAAGCTCACGCTTCAAATCGAGGAGTGAGATGTCCCGTGTCTCACCATTCTCCCGTAATAGTTCTATCCTCCCGGTGAAGAAATCAACTTTTTTCACTCGCTCCTTTCCTCTGGATGTCCGGAGTTCTCTTCCCGCAGAGGGGTAGCACTTCTTGCACTCGAGATAGAAGTCCCGCTCGTACATGAGGCAGCACATCAGACGCCCGCAGCAGCCGGATATGTTCGCGGGGTTGAGCGAGAGATCCTGGTCCTTGGCGGCGCGCAGGGTAACCGGCTCGAACTCCCTCAGAAACGTGCTGCAGCAGAGAGGCCTTCCGCACCTGCCGAACCCGCCGAAGAGCTTTGCCTTGTCCCTCACGCCGATCTGCTTCAGTTCGATGCGCATTTTGAAGATCGCCGCAAGGTCCTTCACGAGCTGCCTGAAATCCACTCGTTCGTCCGCAGCAAAGGAGAAACACACTTTCTTGTCGGCATCGAAGTACTCGATGTCGACGAGCTCCATGTCGAGTCCGTGCGCCATGATTTTCTCCTGGCAGATGCTCATGGCCTCGTCCTCTCTTGCGGTGCGCGCCTTGTACCGATTGACGTCATCACCGTTGGCGACACGGACGACCTTTCCCACCGGGCTCTTCCAGTTCTCCTGCCGTACTCTGGCCAGGTACCCCTTGGTGCGGACGATTCCGACCTCGAGACCGTGCTGGTTTTCGACGACCACACAATCCCCGATCTTGAGAGAAAGATCGAGGGAGTTCAGGCAGAAGCCTTTTCTGTTCACCTTGAACTGTATTTCTATCATATCCGACATGGTGTGGCCCGTTCCGTCACCGGCGGAAGGTCGTCCCGAGCAGCGGTTACGAAAAGTGACGGCGACAGTAATAAGATAACAAAGAGTACCTGTAATTCAACATTTTCCAGCCGCAGCGCCGTGGAAACGGTCCTGCACCCGTCCCGTTCGTCACTACGCGTTCACATGCCAACGTAACGGGCATAGAGGCTGATCGCCTCTTCCTTGCTGGACGCCCCCCTGACCTGGGCACTGCCGTTCTGGAACAGGAACAGGGAGATGTCATCTTTCGAAAACAACAGATAGTACTCCCGGAGCTCCACTTCGCCCAGCTCCCGCAGCTTCGAGGCGAGCAACTCGAGCTCGATCCTGCGCTTTTTCGGCGGAGTCACCTGGAACGACTCGCTGCCGCACAGACTCGCCACGACGGTGCTCTCGCCCCTCCTGAGGAACGGGAATTCCCCTTTTCCACAGGCGGGACAACCGTCGCGCCGTCTTACCCCGGGTTCGAAGAATCCGCCGTCCCAGAAATCAGCGATGAAGTACCACGGCCGGAGCCCCTTTGCCCCTCCGACCAGATACCTTATCGCCATGCCGGCCTGCCAGGCTCCGACGAGCACCGGCACGGTCCCCAGCACACCCACCGTGTCGCACGTGCCGAGCTTCCGGGGATCCGGCGGATCGGGGAAGACGCAACGCAGGCACGGTCCCCGACCAGGAATGACGAGGAGCCCCGTCCCGCCGGTGCCGATGGCGCCGCCGTAAACCCAGGGAACTCCATTCGACACGGCATAGTCATTGATGAGAAATCTCGTCTCGATGTTGTCGGTACCGTCGACGATGATGCCGGCACCCTCGAGAATGGCCGCGACATTTCCCGGACCGAGACTCGCGATGTGGGATGTGATCCGGACGTTCGAATTGATTTCCCGGAGCCTCTTCTCCGCCGCTGGTGCCTTCGGCAGCCCATCACGGACATCACTCTCATCGTACAGTATCTGCCGGTGGAGATTCGATTCGTCCAGCACATCACGGTCGACGATGACCAGGTTGCCGACACCGGCCCTGGCAAGGCACTCAGCGGCAGCAGACCCGAGTGCCCCGAGCCCGACGACGGCCACACGGGCAGCGGCGAGCTTCTGCTGGCCCTCATCTCCAATCACGCTGAGTATGCGCTGCCGCGAGTATCGTTCCATGGTCCGCCGCTGAATGTGCAGGAGGGTCTCCTGAATACATCCGGCAGAACGGTTCCTCCGCCGGAACTATGAAGATAACAGCATTTCTTCCGGTGTAAAGACCGGCGGCTCCGTTCAGCCGTCTCTGCCGCGATCGATCAGTGCGAGCCCTCTCTTCGCCGCGGCATTTCCGGGATCGATGCGTAGGGCGAAGGAAAATGCGGCCTCCGCCCCTTCGGGGTCGCCCGATTCCAGAAGGAACGCACCGCGGTTGACCGCAAAGATCCAGTAGCGATCGAGCAGAATCTCCGTCCGATCGTCCTTCGGCACCCGGGGATCCGTCACTCCGTCGAGGATGAGGGTGTCGTAGCCGGGCACGGGAACACGGCGCTCCCCGGCCAGTCGATAGGTCATGAGGTGGGGTACTCTCCGGTAGCGGGGTGCAACGGCCGGCTCGTTGAGAAAATCCACGTACGCCCCGGAGCGGGGCATCGTGTCGTCGATCAGCCCGTTGAACATGGTGGTAAAGAGCCGCTCGAGCGTCCCGGCATCATGGGGTTCGCCCCGTTCGAAGGGCCTGACCGCCTCGATGAACCGGCGCATCTTTTCCCTGGTCCCGGCCGAGAGCCGGTCGGTTCGTTCCATGAGCTTTTCCACGTACCACGACCTCCTCATGAGCTCGAAATCGATCATGAGAACATCCCTCCTGACACGCTCGACCTCCTGCAGATAGATGACCGGCGAGTAGATGTCCCAGCTCTTCGTGATCACGAGAGCTCCCCGATCGACGCCGTTCAGGAGGTTCTGTCCGTAGTAGCAGGCGAGACGGTTGCGGCTCTTGTCCACGTCGCCGACATTGCCGGCCAGCCCTGCGATGACCGCCGCCGGCAGAATCAGGGCTGCGGCACGTGCCGGAGATCTTCCACAGCGACGGTCCAGCCGCCCGAGCAGGCCGGCGGTGCCGGTCCCCGCCATCAGGGCCGTGCTCAGGAGAGCCGGCAGGTAGTAGGGATCGATGTCGGGAATGTCATAATTGACGGCGTAGAAGAGACCCGAGAGGAAGAAGAGGAGAAGAACGATGAATGACCGTCCGCCGGCGGCCAGTGCGCCCAGGAATCCGGCTGCGGCCACCATCGCACCCGGCAGGCCGAGCTCCTCCACGAGTCGGGGACCGAACGCGAGGGCGCTCGTGACGAGCTCGCCGGCGCCCCTCGTGAACATCCAGACCCGGTACTGCCAGCCCGACACGTGCGCGACGAAGCGGTCGAGCGACTCCGGCTCCCCCCAGTCGAGAACAGGCTCGAGCGACGAGCGCACCGGCAGGTACAGATAGACGCTCAACCCCAGCAGGAGA